>NZ_QFDQ01000001.1 GCF_003270085.1 Streptomyces triticisoli
CCTCGGGACCCGCCTCGGCGGAGGCGGCCACCGCCCGGCCGGGCACCCGCTCCCCCGCGGCGCCGGACGTCTCCGCGGCCGCGGCCTCGGGGAACGGGGTCTCGGCGACCGCCGGGGCCGCGGCCGGATCCACCGGCGTGGACCCCTCCTCGGCGGCCTGCGCCAGCGCGCCCTTGGTCCGCAGCGGGACCTCCTTGATGAACAGCGAGAACAGGAGGGCGACCGCCGCCAGCGCGGCGGCGATCAGGAAGATGTCGGCGATGCCGTGCCCGTAGGCGCTCTCCATGACCGTGCGCAGCGGCTTCGGCAGCGCGTCCATGTCCGGGATGCTGTCGCTCGCCGAGCCGGAACCGGACAGGGCGGCCGCGTACTTCGGGGGAAGGCCGGCCACACCGTCCCTGACATAGCCGGTGATCCGGTGGGCCATCACCGCACCCAGCGCGGAGACGCCGACCGCACCGCCGAGGGAACGGAAGAAGGTGACCGTGGAGCTGGCCGCGCCGAGGTCGGCCGGTGCCACCTGGTTCTGCGTGCACAGCACCAGGTTCTGCATCATCATGCCGATGCCGAGGCCCAGCAGCGCCATGAAGACGGCCGTCCTCCAGTAGTCCGTGTCGTACCGGATGGTGCCGAGCAGGCCCAGCCCCGCCGTGACCAGCACACCGCCGCCGACCAGCCAGCCCTTCCAGCGCCCGGTACGGGTGATGAGCAGACCGGAGACGGTGGAGGAGACGAACAGACCGCCGATCATCGGAATGGTCAGGACGCCCGACATGGTCGGGGACTCGTCGCGGGCCATCTGGAAGTACTGGCTGAAGAACACGGTCCCGCTGAACATCGCGATACCGACGAACAGCGAGGCGAGCGACGCCAGCGTGATGGTGCGGTTGCGGAACAGCCGCAGCGGGATGATCGGCTCGCTCGCCCTGGCCTCGACGAGCACGAACAGCACACCGAGGACGACCGAACCGGCGACCATCGTGTACGTCTGCCACGACAGCCAGTCGTACCTGTCACCGGCGAAGGTGACCCAGATCAGCAGCAGCGACACCGCGGCGGAGATCAGGAACGCGCCGGTCCAGTCGACCTTGACCTTCCGCCGGGCGACGGGCAGGTGCAGGGTCTTCTGCAGGACGATCAGCGCGATCACCGCGAAGGGCACGCCGACGTAGAAGCACCAGCGCCAGCCGAGCCAGGGGGTGTCGGTGATGACACCGCCGAGCAGCGGGCCGCCGACGGTGGCCACGGCGAAGGTGGCGCCGATGTAACCGGAGTACCGGCCGCGCTCCCGCGGGGAGATCATCGCGGCCATGATGATCTGGGCGAGGGCGGCCAGACCGCCGCTGCCGATGCCCTGCACCACACGGCAGGCGATCAGCATGCCCGGGTTGTGCGACAGGCCCGCGCAGGCCGACGCCAGGACGAAGACGACGAGGGCTATCTGGACGAGCGCCTTCTTGCTGTAGAGGTCGGCGAGCTTGCCCCACAGGGGAGTGGCCGCGGTCATCGACAGCAGGGCGGCGGTGATCACCCAGGTGTAGGCGGACTGGCCGCCACCGAGGTCACCGATGATCTGCGGCAGCGCGTTGGAGACGATCGTGGACGACAGGATCGCCACGAACATGCCGAGCATCAGCCCGGAGAGCGCCTCCAGGATCTGCCGGTGCGTCATCGGAGCGCTGCTGGAGGAGCCTCCCCCGTGTTTGGCGTGGGCCCGCACACCGGCTGGTGTGGTCGTTGCCATGGGCTTCCTTTTTCTCACGTGCTTGCGGGTGTACGGGTGGTCTTGGCGACGGGGCCGGGGTCCGGCTGGGACCCGGGTCCCAGGGGTGCGGGGTGCCGGTTCGCGGTGGACCGGCATTCGCCGAAGCTGGCGCGCAGGCGTGTCATCAGCCGGATGAGCTGGCCGACCTCGTCGTCGCTCCAGTCGCTCAGCCGCTCGGCGAGCAGGTGGGTGGTCCGCCGGTACAGCTCGTCGAGCAGGTTCACCCCGGCGGGCGTCAGGCGCAGGATGCGCGAACGCTTGTCCGCGGGGTCCGGGAGCCGTTCGAGCCAGCCGCGCGCGGCGAGGTGTGCGACATGCCGACTGGTCACCGACAGGTCCACGGAGAGCAGCTCGGCGAGCCTGCTCATGCGCATGTCCCCGTGGCGGCCGAGCAGGGCCAGCACACCGGCCGAGCCGGCCGGGCAGTCGGGCGGCAGGATCCGCCCCATGCCCCGTTTCACGATTCCGACGGCACCGAGCTGACGCGCCAGCTCCTCGTACTGCTCGTACTGTGCCTGCTCAGCCATCACACTCCCGCATTCGTTGCTTCGGGCAACAATATGAGTGGTTGGTTGCTGAAGGCAAACAAATTGAGGGTCGGTGGCGCAAAAACTTGGCAAAGGCAAGTATTGATGTCCGTAAACCCGCAGGTGAACAAGTGGCCCGTCCGGGGCGGCAGACCCCAGGGCCGGCCGCACTCACTCCGGTGCGTGTCGAGCGAGGGCGGAACCACCCCACTTGGGCAAGCGTCCAGCGTCTTCGCTAGGGTCTCGGGCCATGGCTAACACCCAGGGCCCCCAGGGCAACTACGACCCCGCCGGCAGCACCCAGATGTTCCGCGCGTTCGTCGACGAGGCTCCCCAGGGCGGGCAGCAGCAGCAGGCCGCCTCAGGCCCGCGCATCGGCCTGATCGTCGGTGTCGTCGTCGCCGTGGCGATCGTCGTGGCCGTCGCCTGGCTCGCGCTCAAGTAGGGCGATCAGGAGCACGAGAAATCAGCCACCATGGCACCGTGCCATGGTGGCTGACGCCCCGTCGACGGGGAAGGACCGACCCGAACGGATCAGTCCGAGATGAGCCCCTCCCGCAGTTGTGCGAGAGTCCGCGTCAGCAGCCGTGAGACGTGCATCTGCGAGATGCCGACCTCCTCGCCGATCTGCGACTGGGTCATGTTGGCGAAGAAGCGCAGCATGATGATCCGCCGCTCGCGGGGCGGCAGCTTGGCCAGCAGGGGCTTGAGCGACTCGCGGTACTCCACGCCCTCCAGCGCCGTGTCCTCGTAACCGAGGCGGTCCGCCAGGGAGCCCTCGCCGCCGTCGTCCTCGGGGGCCGGGGAGTCCAGCGAGGAGGCGGTGTAGGCGTTGCCCACCGCGAGGCCGTCGACCACGTCCTCCTCCGACACCCCTAGGGCGGCGGCCAGTTCGGTGACCGTCGGGGAGCGGTCGAGCTTCTGGGAGAGCTCGTCGGACGCCTTCGTCAGAGCCAGGCGCAGCTCCTGCAGGCGCCTGGGCACCCGCACCGACCACGACGTGTCGCGGAAGAAGCGCTTGATCTCGCCCACGACCGTCGGCATCGCGAAGGTCGGGAACTCCACGCCCCGCTCGCAGTCGAAGCGGTCGATCGCCTTGATCAGGCCGATCGTGCCGACCTGGACGATGTCCTCCATCGGCTCGTTGCGGGAGCGGAAGCGGGCCGCCGCGTAGCGGACCAGCGGGAGGTTGAGCTCGATCAGGGTGTCCCGGACGTAGGCACGCTCGGGGCTGTCCTCGTCGAGTGCGGCGAGCCGCAGGAACAGGGAGCGGGACAGGGTGCGGGTGTCGATGCTCTCCGAGGCCGGAAGAGCCGTGGCGGGAGCGGCCTCGAGGGCCGCCACATCGTCGAGGGCGTCGAGGGCGTCGATCGGCTCGAGCGCCGGGGAGGGCGTCTCGCTCTTCGTGAGCGTCAGCACCTTGGAGCTGCCCTGTTCTGCGGACATGCCACCCCCTTTGGGTCGCGGGACGGTCGCGGCCGCGCCCTTCGAAGAGAAGAGCGCAGTCCTCACCTGAGATACCGGAGCCGAAGCCACGGCAAACGCGCTTCCCGCAGAATGTCACATGTCGGCAACGCGCTGTAGGTACTTGTCGACATCCGAGGCGCGAATCAGCCCTGGAAACAAGGGGTCTGACGGCTTTTCGGGCCGAAGATGTCGGGAACCACCCAGGTGGGCGATTCGCCCGTGCCGGTTACGCCTCGATCCTGTTTGCGGATCGCAGCCGCTGGAAGCTACGCGCGAGTAGCCGGGAGACGTGCATCTGGGAGACACCGAGTTCCGCGCTGATCTGCGACTGGGTGAGATTGCTGTAGTAGCGCAGCAGCAGGATTCTCTGCTCCCGTTCGGGGAGCTGGACGAGGAGGTGGCGGACCAGGTCGCGGTGTTCGACGCCGTCGAGGGCCGGGTCCTCGTAGCCGAGCCGGTCCAGCAGTCCGGGCAGCCCGTCGCCCTCCTGGGCCGCCTCCAGGGAGGTCGCGTGGTACGAGCGTCCCGCCTCGATGCAGGAGAGCACCTCGTCCTCGGTGATGCGCAGCCGCTCGGCGATCTCGGCGGTCGTGGGGGAGCGGCCGAAGGCGGTCGTCAGGTCCTCGGTGGCGCTGTTGACCTGCACCCACAACTCGTGCAGCCGGCGCGGGACGTGGACGGTGCGGACGTTGTCGCGGAAGTAGCGCTTGATCTCGCCGACGACCGTCGGCATGGCGAAGGTCGGGAACTGCACGCCCCGGTCCGGGTCGAAGCGGTCGATGGCGTTGATGAGCCCGATGGTGCCGACCTGGACGACGTCCTCCATCGGCTCGTTGCGGGAGCGGAAGCGGGCGGCGGCGTAGCGTACGAGTGGGAGGTTCGCCTCGATGAGCGCCCCTCGCACGCGGGCATGTTCCGGTGAGCCCGGTTCGAGCTCCTTCAACTGGGTGAAGAGCACCTGGGTGAGGGCCCGGGTGTCGGCCCCGCGCCGCTTCTCCGGGGGCGGGGCGGCGGCGGGGGCGGCCGTCTGGGCGGAGGCTCCCTCCGGGGGCGGCGCAGTCCTGGCCGACACGGTCAACGCCACCTCTTCGTCGATCAACTCATCCAGCAAAAGCGGTCATAGCATCACAAGACAGCTGCATGGGGTTCAAGCACCACATACTCACGTGTTGAGGGGCGAAATGGCACGTAAGGTGCGGAAAGGTGGCGCGCCGTTCCGGTGTGGGACCGACCGTGCGGCCGTACGACCGTACGGCTGAGGAATCCGCGGCCGTCAGAACTCGTAGTCGGCGATCACCCACGTGGCGAATTCCCGCCACTGGGCGACGCCCGCCTGGTGGGCCGGGTGCTCCAGGTACCGGCGCAGGGCGTCGGTGTCCTCGACCGCCGAGTTGATCGCGAAGTCGTAGGCGATGGGCCGGTCGCTGACGTTCCAGCCGCACTCCCAGAAGCGCAGCTCGTCGATCTGGCCGCCGAGGGCGCGGAAGGCCTCCACGCCCGCCACGACGCGCGGGTCGTCGCGCTCGACACCCTCGTCCAGCTTGAACAGGACCAGGTGGCGGATCATCACTCTCCTCTGCTGGCAACCCACGTCATGAAGTCGCCGATGGCCTTGGCGGCGTCCGAGATGCCCTCGAACGCTATCCGGACGTAGCCCGTCGCCCCGTCCGGATCGGTGATGATCACGTACAGTGCGAAGGCCACGAGCACATAGACGGCGATCTTCTTGGCGTTCATCGCCATCGCGGTCTCCCCCTGTCGCTGGTTGTCCTGTCGTCGACTGCCCTGGCGCGAGCCTGCCTGTCGAAGATCCGTACCGGGCCGAGCGCTGTAGATGATCGCACGAAGGGCCCCGTCCGGTGGACGGGGCCCTTCTCGAGCGGTAGCGGTGGGATTTGAACCCACGGTGACTTGCGCCACACTCGCTTTCGAGGCGAGCTCCTTCGGCCGCTCGGACACGCTACCGAGGGAGACCTTACAGCACGGGTGGCCGTGCTCCGAAATTCGTTTCCCGGCAGGAGCCGGACGGGAGAACCCGGGGCGGGCCCGGGCTCAGCGGCCGCGGAAGAAGTCGGTGAGCAGCGCGGCGCACTCGTCGGCGAGGACGCCCTCGATCACCTCGGGCCGGTGGTTGAGCCGCCGGTCCCGTACCACGTCCCACAGGGAGCCGGCGGCGCCCGCCTTCTCGTCGCGGGCGCCGTAGACCACCCGGTCCACGCGGGACAGGACGATCGCGCCGGCGCACATCGTGCACGGCTCCAGCGTGACCACCAGCGTGCAGCCGGACAGCCGCCACTGCCCGGCCTTCGCGGCGGCCCGCCGGATGGCGAGGACCTCCGCGTGGGCGGTCGGGTCGCCGGTGGCCTCGCGCTCGTTGTGGCCGGCGCCGAGCACGGTCGTACCGTCGCCGGACAGCACGACGGCGCCGACGGGGACGTCCCCGCCCCGGACGGCCCGTCCGGCCTCGTCCAGGGCGAGCCGCATCGCGGCCCGCCAGCGGTCGCGCACCGGGTCCGGGACCCCGGCCGTCCTCGGCGTTCTGCTCGTGTCCGGTGTGTCCGGTGTGCCCGGCCCGCTCAGCGGACGGTCTCCAGGACCTCCGAGGCGCCCAGGGCGTCGGCGATCGCGCTCAGCGCGTCCTCCGCGTCCAGGGTGCGCAGCTCCTTCGCGCTGACGCCCAGGTCGTCGAGGATCTCGCCGTCGCCCAGCGGGCTGTGCGTGATGGTTTCGGCGGACGACGGCTCCTCGTCGTCCTCGGCGGACGCCGGCTCACCGTCCTCCGTGCCGTCGAGGTCGAGGGAGTCCAGGTCGGGGCCGTCGTCGCCGGGTTCCCGGCCGAGCAGTTCGTCGGTGAGCAGGATCTCGCCGTACGAACTGCGGGCAGCGGCGGCGGCGTCGGAGACGTAGATACGAGGGTCGTCCTCGCCGTCCACGCGGACGACGCCGAACCACGCGTCCTCCTGCTCGATCAGGACGAGCACCGTGTCGTCGTCGGCCGAGGCCTCCCGGGCCAGGTCGGCCAGGTCGGCCAGCGTCTCCACGTCGTCGAGCTCTGTGTCGCTCGCTTCCCACCCGTCTTCGGTGCGCGCGAGCAGTGCGGCGAAGTACACCGTGACTCTCCCACTGGTCATAGGCGTGCCGGTTGGGGGTCCCCCCGGCGGAGGTTCTGGGCGGGAAGAGCTGGGCTCCGAGCCCCACCCATTCGGAATCGTGGCAGAAACAAGGCCTTCAGGGGACGTCTTCGCCTCCCTGTGTCCGGCGGTTTCGTCGGTACGTCGGTACGTCGGTACGTCGGTGAAGGGCTCACCGGCACAGTCGTTGCCGCCGCATCCGGATCGTACGCGGCTTTCCCCGGGCGTCCACGCACGTCCACCGCCCGGGCGTCCGCACGGGTGTCGCTCTTCCCGCGTGTCCTCCGGGCGTGTTCCGCCTACCAGCGGAACGTGCGCATGCGCAGGGCGCGCCGCAGCCGGGCGGTTTTGGCGCGGCGGGGCTGGACGCGGTCGCGCAGGGCGCGTGCCTCGGCGAGTTCGCGCAGGAAGAGGGCCCGTCGGCGCCGGCGCTCGCTGTCGGTCTCAGGCATGTCCGCCGTCTTCGGCGCGTCCACCGCCTCCGGCTGTGCGTGCGGCGACGGATTCTTGCGGTATTCCCGGTCAGGCATTGGTTCACCACCCCAGTCCGTCCCTCCCACTTTCCCTCGGACGGGGGCTTGATGCCACAACAGCGCACGGTGGCAGGGGTGCGGCCGGGGGCGCCGGGGCGGCGACGGCAGGGGGACGGGCGGATTCGGGGCCCGGTTACTGTTGGCACATGCGTCTCCACGTCGTCGACCACCCCCTGGTCGCCCACAAGCTCACCACGCTGCGCGACCGGCGCACCGACTCCGCGACCTTCCGCCGGCTCGCCGACGAACTGGTCACCCTGCTCGCCTACGAGGCGACGCGGGACGTGCGCACCGAGCAGGTCGACATCGACACGCCGGTCGCCCGGACCACCGGCGTCAAGCTCGCCCGCCCGCGGCCCCTGGTGGTGCCGATCCTGCGGGCCGGGCTCGGCATGCTGGACGGCATGGTCCGGCTGCTGCCGACCGCCGAGGTGGGCTTCCTCGGCATGATCCGCAACGAGGAGACGCTGCAGGCGTCGACGTACGCCACACGCATGCCGGAGGACCTCTCCGGTCGTCAGGTCTACGTCCTCGACCCGATGCTCGCCACCGGCGGCACCCTGGTCGCGGCGATACAGGAGCTGATCAAGCGCGGCGCCGACGACGTGACCGCGGTGGTGCTCCTGGCCGCCCCCGAGGGCGTCGCGGTCATGGAACGCGACCTGGCGGGCACCCCGGTGACCGTCGTGACGGCGTCGGTCGACGAACACCTCGACGAGCACGGCTACATCGTCCCGGGCCTGGGAGACGCGGGCGATCGGATGTACGGGGCGGCGGAGTAGGGTCCCGCCGCAAGGCCGTCTGCCTGCGCGGGCGACCGGAGCCGCGCGGGCAACGGAGCGGTACGGCGCTCGGTCCGCCCCTTCCGGGATGGCCGAGCGCTTTTGTGTGCGGCCGTACGGCCGCTCAGCAGCTCTTCTTCGCCGGGGCCGCCGTCGGCTTCGGGGCGTTCAGGGCGGCCAGGGCCTTCTCCGCGGCCGCCTGCTGGGTCAGCTCCTTGAAGCCCGTGCCGATGATCAGGTCGACCTCCGTGCCCTTGCGGGTGTCGGTACGGCTCTCGGCGCCGGCGAGCTGGGTGGCGAGGACGGGCAGCGAGGTGTTCAGCGAGGAGGCCGGACCGAGGAGGATCCCGGCGCCCTTGACCTTCTTGTCGAACTCCTTGGTCGCGTTGCCCACCTGGCCGATGCGGAAGCCGCGCTTCTTCAGCTCGTCCGCGGTCTGCTTGGCCAGGCCGCTGCGGGGCGTGGCGTTGAGGACGTTGACGGTGATCCGGCCCGGCTTGGGCAGCGCGGGGGCCGCGCTCGCCGCCGACGGGTTCGCGGTGGGTGCCGTCTTCGGCGAGCAGTCCCCCTTGGTGCCGGCCGCCGAGGCCTTCTTGCCGCCGCCGGTGAAGACGTCGATGAGCTGCAGGGTGCCCCAGCCGATCACACCGAGCACCGCGACGGAGGCGACGGCGAGGAGCACGAGCCTGCCGCGCTTCCGAGGCCTGTGCATCCGCGGGTACTTGTTCCCCGTGATCCGGTACTTCCCGCCCATGCCGGGGGGAGTCAGCATGCTCATGGGCGCAGCGTAGTGCGCAGGAGCGGTGATTCCTACCAGATGATCATTCGATACCGCGCAGGAGAACCCAAAAGGTCCAAGCCGTTATCGAACGGCGACCCGGACGGCTCAGTCCAGCTCCAGCACGCGCGCGTGCAGCACTTGGCGCTGCTGGAGCGCCGCCCGCACCGCGCGGTGCAGGCCGTCCTCCAGGTACAGGTCGCCCTGCCACTTCACGACGTGCGCGAAGAGGTCGCCGTAGAACGTCGAGTCCTCCGCGAGCAGGGTCTCCAGGTCGAGCTGCTGCTTGGTGGTCACGAGCTGATCGAGGCGGACCGGGCGCGGCGCGACGTCCGCCCACTGCCGGGTGCTCTCCCGGCCGTGGTCGGGGTACGGCCGGCCGTTTCCGATGCGCTTGAAGATCACACGGAAAGCCTACCGGGCCAGAGCTCGCGGGCGCAGCCCGGGCGTCGGAGTGCGACGCTGGAAATGCCGCAGCAAACCCGGGCGAACCGGAAACAGGGGCTTGAGATGAGTGACAGCGAGACCGTACCTGGGGCCGCCGCCCGCGAGGCTCCGGGAGGCGCCCCGGCGCTCCCGCGGAAGGCTTTTGAGATCGCCTCCGGATACGCCTTCGCCGGGCCCGCCCTGGACCTGGGCACCCTGATCTGGGACGGCCGCAGCCTGCCCGACGCGCGGATCCGCATCCCCCTGCCGATGCTGAACCGCCACGGTCTGGTCGCGGGCGCCACCGGCACCGGCAAGACCAAGACGCTCCAGCTGATCGCCGAGCAGCTCTCGGCACAGGGCGTGCCGGTCTTCCTCGCGGACGTCAAGGGGGACCTGTCCGGGATCTCGGAGCCGGGCGCGGCGAACGACCGGATCCGCTCGCGGGCCGTCGAGGTCCACCAGCAGTGGACGCCGGCCGGCTTCCCCGCCGAGTTCTACGCCCTGGGCGGCATGGGCCACGGCGTCCCGCTGCGGGCGACCGTCACCAGCTTCGGCCCGCTGCTGCTGTCCAAGGTGCTCCAGCTCAACCAGACGCAGGAGCAGTCCCTCGGCCTGATCTTCCACTACGCCGACACCAAGGGCCTGGAGCTGATCGACCTCAAGGACCTCCGGGCGGTCGTCGCCTTCCTGACCTCCGACGAGGGCAAGCAGGAACTGAGGGACATCGGCGGCCTCTCGACCGCCACCGCCGGGGTGATCCTGCGGTCCCTCACCGCCTTCGAGGCGCAGGGCATGGCGGACTTCTTCGGCGAGCCGGAGTTCGACACGAGCGAGTTCCTGCGCACGGACGGCGACGGCCGCGGGATCGTCTCCGTCCTCGAACTGCCCGCCGTCCAGGACAAGCCGCAGCTCTTCTCCACCTTCCTGATGTGGCTGCTCGCCGACCTCTTCCACGACCTGCCGGAGGTCGGCGACGTGGACAGGCCGAAGCTGGTGTTCTTCTTCGACGAGGCGCATCTGCTGTTCGGCGACGCGTCCAGGGCGTTCCTGGAGTCGATCACGCAGACGGTGCGGCTCATTCGCTCGAAGGGGGTCGGCGTCTTCTTCGTCACCCAGTCCCCGAAGGACGTGCCCGCCGACGTACTGGGCCAGTTGGGCAACCGGGTCCAGCACGCGCTGCGCGCCTTCACCCCCGACGACCAGAAGGCCCTGAAGGCCACGGTGCGGACCTTCCCCGACTCCGCCTACGACCTGGAGGAGGTCCTCACCGGCCTCGGCACCGGCGAGGCGGTGGTGACGGTGCTGAGCGAGCGGGGAGCGCCGACCCCGGTCGCGGCGACCCGGCTGCGGGCGCCCGAGTCCCTGATGGGCCCGGTCGACGGAGCGGCCCTGGACCGCGCGGTGCGGGGCTCGCCCCTGTACGGCCGTTACGCACAGGCCGTGGACCGCGAGTCGGCGTACGAGAAACTCACCGAGGCACGGGCCGCCCGGGCCGGGGAGACGGCACCCGCGGAGCCGAAGGGTGCACGGGCGCCCCGGAGCCGGCAGCGCGAGGGCGAGGGCGAGGAGCCGTCGGTCATCGAACAGGTCGTCGGCAGCGGTGTGTTCAAGTCCCTGGCCCGGTCCGTGGGCACCCAGCTCGGCCGCGAGATCACCCGGTCCCTCTTCGGCACGGCCCGCAGGAGGCGGTGAGCGCTCCCACCCGTGTGACCACGCGGTGCTCGGGGCCCGTTCGGCGTGCCCGCGGACGCGGATCACCCGTGAGGCTCGGTCCCGGTCGCCTCGGCCGCCGCCTTCGTCTCCTGCTCGTGCGCCCGCACCTTCGCCAGCGACTCGGGCCCCGTGATGTCGGCGACGGACCGGAAGGACCTCTCCTCGCCGTACGCCCCCGCCGCCTCCCGCCACCCGGCAGGCCGCACTCCGAGCTGCTTGCCGAGCAGCGCGAGGAGGATCTGTGCCTTCTGCCTGCCGAACCCGGGCAGCTCCTCCAGCCGCCGCAGCAGTTCCTGCCCGCTGTCGACGTCCCGCCAGATCGCCTCGGGATCACCGTCGTAGTGCTCGACGAGGTAGCGGCACAGCTGCTGGACCAGCTCGGCCATGGGCCCCGGGCAGGGGTGCACGGCCGGCTTGTCCGACAGGAGCCGGGCGAAGGTCTCCGGCTCGAAGACGACGATCTCGTGTGCGTCCAGCTCCTCGGTGCCCATGCGCCGGACGATCGCCGCCGGCCCCTTGAACGCCCACTCCACCGGGATCTGCCGGTCCAGCACCATCCCGACCAGCACGGCGAGCGGACTGCGGCCGAGCAGCGCGTCGGCCTCGGGGTCCTGGGCGAGGTGAAGGGTGACGTCCATGTCCCGATGGTCACCCGCTGAGGCGCGGGGCGCAGCCGGGCGGGGGTGCAGGCGGCGCCGCGTACGGCCGTACTGCGCCCGACCGGTCTTTCGTACCGCTGGGTAGCCTTCCCTCGCGATCCCCGGTGAGCAAAGCGCCGCCTTCTTCCGTACCTCTCCAGAAGCCGGCAAGTTCCAAGACGGAGAAGTGACGTGACCGTACGGCGACCACTTCGGGTGCCGGTGCTGCTCGGCGCCGTGCTGGCCCTGCTCCTGCTCGGCGGCGCCGCTCCCGCCTTCGCCCACGCGGACCTGCGCAAGGCCGACCCCGCCGGCGGAACGGTCCTGAAGTCGGCGCCCCGCGCGATCACGCTGACCTACTCCGAGTCCGTGGCCCTGCTCGACGACTCCTTCCGCCTGTTCGACCCCGAGGGCCGACGGGTGAAGACGGGGCAGCCACGGCATGCGCCGGGCCGGTCGGACACGGCCCAGGTGGCGTTTCCGGACGGGCTGGGCGAGGGCACCTTCACCGTGGCGTGGCGGGTGATCTCGGCGGACAGCCACCCGGTCTCCGGCGCCTTCACCTTCTCCGTGGGGGAGCCCTCCCCGGCGCCACCCGCGATCGACACGGGGCCCGACCAGCACCCCGTGACCGGCAGCCTCTACGACCTCGGCCGCTACACCGCCTACGGCGCCGCCGCCCTGCTCATCGGCACGGCCGCCTTCGTCCTGCTGTGCCGTCCGCCGGACCCCCGCCCGCTGCGCAGGCCGCTGGTCGCGAGCTGGTGGGCGGCGCTGGCGTCCACCCTCGTCCTGCTGGTGCTGCGGGCTCCCTACGAGACCGGAACCGGCCCGGCGTCGGCCTTCGACCTCACGGCCCTCTCCCGCACCCTGAGCAGCCGCTCCGGCCTGGTACTGCTGGCCCGCCTGGCCCTGCTCGCGCCGGCGGCCGTCCTCCTCGTACGGCTCCTCCGGCGCCGGCCGGGCCAGGAGCACGCGCGCGCGACCCCGGCGGCGGGCTCCGTGCTCGCCCTCGCCCTGGCGCTGACCCTGGCGGCGTCCGAGCACGCCTCGGCCGGCATCCAGGTCCCGGTGGCGATGACGTCCTCGACGCTGCACGTACTGGCGATGGGGGTCTGGCTGGGCGGGCTGACGGCCCTCCTCGCGATCCTGCAGCGCGTGACGGCGGACGAGCCCGGAACGGCGGTCCCGGACGGCGACGGCCCCGCGCTGACGGCGGCCGTGGCCCGGTTCTCCCGGATCGCCTTCGGCGCCGTCACCGTCCTCGTGGTCACCGGGGTCTACCAGTCCTGGCGCGGCCTCGGCTCCTGGAGCACGCTCACCGGCACCGCGTACGGCCGGCTGCTGCTGGTCAAAGTGGTGACGGTGGTGCTGATGCTGGCCGTGGCGGGCCGCTCGCGGCGCTGGACGGCGCGGCTGGCGACGGTGGACGGGGAGGCCGCCGTACGGGCCGGGAAGCCGCGGGCGGTGGCGCACGAGCGGATTCCGGAGCCGGTGGGCGGGACACGGCTTCCCGGGGCGGAGGAAGCCGGGACGGAGGAAGCCGGGGCGGAGAAGGCCGAGACGGGGGGAGCCGGGACGAGGGGAGCCGGGGTCGGGGAATCCGTGCCCTCGTCGGCGCCCGACACCTACCGCCGTGCCCTGCGCCGTTCGGTCCTGGCCGAGGTCGCCGTGGGCATCGCGGTGCTGGTCGTCACCACGATGCTGGTCAGCACCCTCCCGGGCCGCGTGGCCGCCGAGGCGGCCGAGGCCCCGCCCGCGGCAGGGGCGCCGGGCGCCTCCGTCACGATGATCCCGTTCGACATCGGCACTCCGGGCGGTCACGGCACGGTGCAGGTCACACTGGTGCCGGGCCGCGTCGGCCAGAACGCGGTGGAGGCCGTGGTCTACGGCCCCGACGGCGGCCTGAGCGCCGTCCCCGAGCTACGCCTGTCCCTGTCCCTGCCCGCACAGAAGATCGGCCCGATCGACGCGAAGCTCACCAAGCGGGGCGGCTACTGGGGCACCGACACCCTCAACCTCCCGATCGCCGGCGACTGGACGATGAAGGCGACGGTCCGGGTGTCGGAGACCGACCAGGTGAGCGCGGAGCGGAAGGTCCGGATCCTGCGCTAGTCAGCCGGACGCGGGCATGGAACGCGGCACGTGGGACGCGGTACGGCGGCCGTCGAGCAGCGAGCGCATCCGCTCGGCGGCCCGGACCGCCGCGTCGCCGCAGCAGTTGTTGAACAGTACGTGGAGCCGCTCGACGCGCCCGGCGAGGGAGCGCAGCCGCGGCACCCACTCCTCGAGCTCGTGACCGGCGTACTCGTACCGGAACCGTTCCTCCTTGCTCCCGGACCCCCATGCGGGGCTGCGTCCGTGGAAGCGCACGACGGACAGCCGCGGTGAGGTGACGGGGGTGACCGGCGGGACGGAGGAGGGCAACGTCTGCACCATGTCGACGCCGACGGCGGCGAAGCCGTACCGGCGCAGCAGCGCGGCGGTCGCGTCCGCCTGTTCCTCCCGCCACCACGCGGGGTGACGGAACTCCACCGCGACGGGCCAGCTCGCGGTCCGCTCGGCGCACTGAGCCAGGAACGCCTCGGCCCGCGAGCCCGGCCGGAACCACGGCGGGAACTGGAACAGCACACTGCCCAGCCGTCCGCGGCGCCGCAACGGCCCGACCCCCTCGGCGAACCGCGCCCACACGGCGTCGAGGAACTTCGCGTCGCGGGGGTCGTACGACGTGCCGCGCAGTTCCTCGGGCAGCGCGCCGCGCCGGGTCGGGTGCCCGGTGAGCAGGGAGAACGCCTTCACGTCGAAGATGAAGTCCTCCGGGGTCCGCTCGACCCAGAGCCGGCTGTTCCGCTCACTGGGAAGGGCGTAGTACCCGGAGTCGGCCTCGACGACCGGGAACCGCGTGGCGTAGTACCGCAGCCGGCCCTCGGCACCGCGTGACCCCGCCGGGTACCAGCCGCTGCGCACCAGCGCCGGATCCGTCCACGAACACGTACCGACCAGGATTTCGCCCATGGCGGGCGGTTACCCCCGATCAGCGCAAGGTCATCATGCGAACCGTCGGCGACACAGCCCCGAACGGTCGAATTCTTTCACCCGTTTGCCGCGCATCCGGGGAAAGTCGGACGGCGTTAGTCGGGATATGACCAAGACAACCAGGGAAGGGTACTGGGGTCTGCTCATGGGGCGGGAGCGAGAGAACACCAACGCCGCCGCACGGGCGGTGCCGCTGGGCCCCTATACCTACCTTCCCGCTCCGGTGCACTCGTCGGCCGCCGTCAACGGCACCCTGACCAGAGGCGATTGCCCGGTCGCGCTGAAGGTGACCGAGCCCCTGCTGCGGGATTTCCTGGACGCGATGAGCACACTGGAAGCCGACCTCGCCCGCCGCTGGGTCGGTTCGGAGGTTCGGTCCGCCTTCTCAGGAGCGGAACAGCCGACTGCGTGATGTATGACGAACGTACCGACCGCCGTTCGGTGAATTCCACTGGCTTTTCAGCTGATTATTCGGGTGATCAGGATCCCTGGGGCTATTCGGGTCACCCGGGCTTCTCCGGCCACTCGCCCTACCCGGGCGCACACCAGGAGGCCGGCACGGGCCGTCACCGGGCTCCGACGGAGTTCTTCTCGGCCCCCCTGGTGCCGCCGGACGAGGGCTGGGACCCTGCCGAGGAACTGGCCTTCATGCTCCAGGACGCGATGCAGGAGCACGGGCCGGCCGCCCCCACCGTCCGGGACGAGGCACCGTTCACCGCCCTGCCCGCCCCGAATGTCCCGGACACCCCGTACGCCTCGGGTGTTTCGAGCACCCCGGACACTTCGAACGCTCCGAACACCCCGAACACCCCTCTGGAGAACCTGCAGCAGATCACCGCGGAACTGCCTCCGCTGAGGGAGGTCTCCCGACGCCATCGAAAGGTCCGGGAACGCAAGCGTCCGAACGTCCTGCGGACCGCCAGCCATGTCATCGCCGCACTGACCGCGGTGGTCGCCTCATCGGTGAGCTTCTTCGGCGGAATGGTCGCCTACGATCCCCTCCGCGTCGTGGCCCTGGCCCGCATGCAGGACGGCCTCGCGTCGTGGTGGCCCCTCCTGGTGTACGGGCCCTGGCTGGTGGCGTCGCTGTCGGTCCTGCGGGCCGCGCTGCACCGGCGCCGCGCCGTCCACTCCTGGTGCGTGGTGCTGATCTTCTCGTCCATCGCGATGCTCCTGTGCATCGTCCAGGCGCCCAGGACGATGGTCGACATCGCGGCGGCCGCCCTGCCGGGCCTGGCGTCCCTGGCCTGCTTCCAGCAAGTCGTGCGCCAGATCACCCTGACCCGCCCACCCCGCCGCACGACCCCCCGCCACCGTCAGCCCCCCGCCCCGGCCTCCACCCCGACCTCCACCCGCGACACCGGCCGCGACACCGGCCGCGCCCCGACGACGCGCTCCACCGCAGGAGCGACCGCCAGGAGGAGGTGACCGCCGGCGCCCGGCTACAGCCCGCAGGAGCCGCGGTCGAGATGGAAGTACCGGGCGTTGGCCCAGCGGCACAGCCGGATACCGACGGCGACGCCGACAACGGTGACCAGGGCGGGCAGGTATCCGCCGGCAACCTGAATGATCGGGATCGCCGGGCACCCGCCCGAGATCGCCCAGCCCGTACCGAACAGCACCGCGCCGGGGATCACACCGGCGTGGATGCGCCCGGGGGTGCGGCGGACCCGCAGCACAGCGAACACGCACACGATGATTCCGACCGCGCCGGCGAAGGAGAAGAACATGCGCAGGTCCTGGAAGGTGAACATGCGGTTCAGCTCGGCGTAGTCGCCGAAGCCGATGTTGGCGACGGTGTAGCCGAGGGCCAGCCCGGTGATGATGTTGGCCAGCAGAACCGCGCCCCGGGTACGCATCAGATCACCTTCCACAGGAGGAACGACACCCCGACGGCGGTGCCGAAGAACACGGCGGTCGCAACGATGCTGACCGGGCGCAGACGGCCGCAGCCGCTGAGTCCGTGGCCGGAGCTGCACCCGCCGGCCAGCCGAGTGCCGAAACCGACCAGCACACCGCCCAGGAACAGCAGGACGACCATGGTGACGGGATCGGCGGTGACCAGGTCCCGGAAACCCGGACCCATGTCGTAGCGGAGCTGGAACCGCCCGGAAGTGAACGCGGCGATCAGGCCGCCGAGGAAGATCGACACCAGCAGGGCGGCCTGGGTGACCAGCGGGGCCGGCCCCGTGCTCGTGACGGAAGGGGTCTCATCGGCTGCCTGTTCGACGCCCGGGGGCGGCGGCTGAGACTCCCCGTACGGCATCTGGTGTGGCACCTGCGGCGCGGTGGGCGCGCCGGCACCGGTTCCGAAGTGCTCCGCGGTGGCCGCGGCAAGCGCCTCGGCGAGAGCCTGATCGTCGGTGAACTCCTCCTCCATCTGCTCGAGGCGGCGTTCGCGGCGCCAGTGCAGCACACGGTCCCACGCCGACGACACCCCGAAGGACCGGTCGGTGGTGAGGGTGTAGTTGATGGTGACCAGAGCGAGCCCGACAGCGCCCGCCCACCAGGGCCAGTACGTACTCATGCGGGGTTTCTCATCCAATCGGCGAGCCGAGCCCACCAGCCGCGCTTCGGACTGTTCGCCCGGCGCCCGTGTCCGTATCCGTATCCGTGCTCGTGTCCGTGTCCGTATCCGTGCCCGTATCCGTATACGTGTCCGTATCCGTATACGTGTCCGTGTTCAGCGGGGCTGTTCACAGGCGGGGGAATCCGTACGGGTGGTGACGACTGGTGAAACTGGACTGGTGCGGGCGGGAATGGCGCTTCGTACTGAGCCGTGGGCTGCGGCGGCGGGGCCTGCTGAGGTGTCTGCTGGGGTGTCTGCTGGGGTGTCTGCTGGGGTGCCTGCCCCGGGCCGGCGTGGCCCGACCGGTTCGTGCCGGCCTCGCGTTCGAGGTGTCGCGCGGTGGCCCCGTTGGGCAGCAGGCTGATGGGCACGCGTTCACCGGTGAGCGACATCTCGTAGCGCGCACACTCGCGCCACCGGTCCGCGCTGTCGCAGTAGTAGTTGCGCCAACCTTGCAAGCTCGCCCTGAGCAGGGGGAAAAGGGGACATGCTGCGGCGTGTGAGCAACCCACGTTGCTCCCTTCTGACCGGCACGCACCGCCTGTTCGGGGCGGGCGGTATGCCGTTCTCCATTCGCGTGCTGATGCTTTCCGTCACCACGTTCAGGCGAGATGCAATCATTTTTTCGGCGTCCCGAGCAACCTTGGGGACTTTCTCTCATCAGTCGGTGAGATACACCACGGAATGGACGCACCCGCCCTGTCTTGTGGAAGGGGTGAGAATGTTGGAGCTATTTGTGGCGAGGATGTGAATGATGCGGATCGCAAATGAACACGAGAATGGGAGAAGCATGTGCTGACGCGCAGCCTGTCGAGCGTGCCGGAAGATGATCTACGAGGGCTGGGGGGAGGCACGGGGAGCGAGTGCTCGCGGGCATGCCGAAGTCTCAGCGGTGCACGGGCGAGGCGACGGAGCGCGCAGGTGACTCACCGGGCCGCTCGACGGTTGGCTGGTGGGCCCGGCTCGTCGATTGGGCGAAAAGCCCGGCGTGAGGTCATGTTCCGAGGAGGGCGACCGGGCTGTCGCCGCGCAGGATGTCGGTGGCCTGCTCGGCCGCCAGTGGCTGGACCGCCTTTCGCACAGAAGGACGTATTTTCTCGATGCAGGGCGGTCGAGTGCGAGACGGCTGAGAGTGCGCACGGTCCGACTGCCCGAGGTGGCGATGTATTCGGTGGCGACGTATTCGACGGTGATGGCCTCACCGATGTCGACGGGCCCAGCGTCATCAGCATCTCCGAGCCGACCCCAACACGCTTTCCAAATCTTCGCATGAGGGTTCAGTGGGGAGCGTGGGCGTTCGGACCTGGTGCGAAACGGGGTACCACGCCGGCTCTGGACGGTGCTGGACGGGCGTGAACGAGACCAGAACCGAGACCAAGGCAATCGGGTGGGAGGGCCGGGTCACCCGGCCCTCCCACCCGATTGGTCACGCATACTCCAGGGCCCGGCGAGGCAGTGCGCTGCCATGCTGTTCCACCGCACGCCACCCGGGACGACCTCGGGTGCGGCTGGGCCTGGGAACAGGCTCACCGGGCGTGCCCGTGCGGGCCGAGCACGATGCGCCGGCTCAGCCGGCGGGAGGAATCAGTTCCGGCCGCTGCCGCCCACGATGACCGGGGTGCCGTTGCCCGAGCCGCAGGGCACGGCGTAGACCGGGTTCTCCTTGGCCGCTTCCCGGTACGCGTCGATGCACTGGTTCGTCAGGACCTTGTCGGACAGGGAGTCGTTGAGGATCTTGTTGGCGCGGGCGATGCCCTCGGCCTCGATCTTGCGGCGCTTGGCCTCCTCTTCCGCCGTGCGGGTCGCCTCGACGGCCCGCTCGGTGGCCTCCTTCTGCTGGATCTTGCGGTCGATCTGCTTCTGGAGGGCGTCCGAAGGCTTGACGTTGCGCAGGTTCACGGCGGTGATGTCGATGCCACGGGGCGCGAGCCGCTCCTTGATCAACTTGCCGATCTCCGCGTTGATCCTCTCCCGGTCCGAGGCGTAGCCCTGCTCGCTGGTGTAGCGGGCGAAGACGTTCCGGACGATCTCCCGGCTGTCCGGGTAGACCAGTCGCTGCTGAATGGCGTCCTCGCTCCCCGCCAGCCGGTACAGCTCCCCCGCCTTGTCCGGTTTGACCGCCCACTTCACGGTCACCTCCGCGTACATCACACCCCCCTGGGAGGACCGCACCTCGACGACGTCCTTGTCGGAGAGGTTGAGGTCGACCGGACGGGTCGAGAAGGGCGTGACATCGGTGAACGGCGCCTTCAGATGCATCCCGGACGTCATCGGCGCACCCACCTTGCCGAACGTCACCGGCACACCGACCTCGTAGGCGCTGACGACGTACACGGTGCTGGCGATGCCAGAGAGCACGCTGCCGAGCAGCGCGGCGCCGGCACCCAGCCGAAGCCGGAGCGAGTCCTGGGCGCGGGCGATGACGTACATCACCACGGCGGCGAGAACGAGCAGACATGACAGTACGAGCACGATGGTTCCCCCCTGAGAGACCCTGAGCGGTACCCCCCGGCACTGCTCGCCAGTGGAGAATATGGCATCCGAAGTGCGGAGAGAGCAGCGGGCGTTCGCAGACGGCGCCACTGCCACGGCGCCGGCCTGAGCGCTGTCGTTCGGCAAACGATCCGCAACCAAGGAACGACGAAGGTCCCGACCGCTGAACGGTCGGGACCTTCGTCTGCCCTGGTGGGCGGGTGCGGAGGATAAGGGATTCGAACCCTTGAGGGGTTGCCCCCAACACGCTTTCCAAATGTTCGCCCGGGGATCCGGGAGCGATCAGGAACGTTCTGACCTGCGACGGAGTGGAGCCGCCGGCGGGTGGTGGATGGTGCTGGACGGGGGTGAATGCAACCAGAACTGCAACCAGAGCTCTCCCTGTTCTCCCAGCTCAGCGGGGCATGAGTGGCGGGTGGTGCCGCAGCGGTGAGCCCCTGCACCACTGACCAGCCGAAACGAAGGTCCCGACCGCTGTGCGATCGGGACCTTCGTCATGCTGTGGTCTCAGTTGCCATGATCGGATCAGTGCGGACGCGGGCGGACAGCGTCCGCGGCACCTGTCGAGCGATGCATCCCGCGCCGTACACGGGGTCTCAAGTCCTTCCTCCGAAGCTGGCACTCATCGATCAACGGGCCTCGTTCTCCGGCCGCTGATACGACCGGGTCTGCCACCAGAAGCACGAGATGTGACTGCCGCGTCACGTGGCTCGGCCGGATATCCCTCGAACGGAGCATGGGCACCTGGTCAGCCCATGGGTAGACCCCGACTGGCTTTGCAGCGACAGGGAGGAGAACGATCATGACCGCCGTAGTCGTCGGGGCAACGACGAGGCCAGCCCGCACTGAGCAACGCACTCCCACCACGCAGGCAGACCGCGCCTGCGAGGCACCTTGTCTTACCTGGGACCAGGTTAAGGCTATGGCCGACTCGTATTGCGGGGTCACGACTCTGCTGGTCGTGGCCGGGATCGGCTTGCACAAGCTCGTCGAACGCGATGGCACTCCCGAGCTCAAGGTCGCCTACACGCTCCTCCAGAAGTTCGTGATCGCTCCCGTGGACGAACGCGCTTCGGACGAAGCCGAGGAGGACGAGACCGCATGACCACCAACGACCTGAACATCGACGAGCTCCCGCCGCACACCCTCGTCGTCGACGATGGCCAAGTCGCTCAGCTCACGGAACTGGTCCTCGCGAGGGTGGCCAGGGACTTGATTGCCGCCTGCCGACAGGCTGACGACCCGCAGGCCGTACTCAAGAAGCTTCCGGAGCTCATCGCCAAGCACGTGGCAGAGATTGTCAGCCGACGCGGCCACGTCGAGTCCGGCCCGCTGCGCACGACCCCCAGCAGCCCTGTCGGGTCCAAGTGTCTGGAGCGACGCCCCGACCGCGACCCGCTGACCGGCGATCGCATGGACGCCCAGCCGGATACCGACGGCACCTGGCCCGACCGCATGCCGTGCACCCAGCAGCACGGCCACAACGGCGACCGCAGCGACGCCCTTGGGCGGGCCTGGCGGAGGGCGGAGGCTTCGGCATGACGATTCTGACCCGTGAGCGCCTCTTCGCTGTGCCACTTCACCTGCACCGGGGTGATGCCCGGCAGCCGAAAGCCATCATGCTGCGCCATGACGGCGACCATTTCACCGCCGCCTACGACCCCGAGCGGGCTTCCCTCGACGCGACAGTCATGCTCGCCCGTGTCCGCCTCTCCTCTGAGGGCGTCATCATCTCTGAGGTGATCCTCGAAGATCACGAACCGGATCTCACGGCCTTGTACCACGCTGCCTCAAAGCTGCTCCTGAACGTGGAGATCACCGATGGGCCGCGGATCACCGAGCCTGTTGTGAAGGTGCTCAGCCAGGACCCGACGCAGGCGGTGTACTTCATCCCGAAGGGCTGGGACCTGTCCGACGCCCTCGCCAGACTGCCCGCAGCGTTTGCTAACGCTCGGCCGGAGGTGGCCCGCCACCTGAAACGGATCGAACAGGCGAAGAAGGACTCCGACGAGAAGATCAACCACGCCCTCGACGTGGTGGCCATGCTGATCCTGGAGACCGACGATCCAGACGGCGTCTACGACGAAGTGCTGCACCTACTCCGCCAGGTCCGCGCCGAGCGGGTAGCGGACACCGCTCCCGCCAAGGCGGCCTGAGCTTCATGCAGGACGGCCCTGGGCTGGCGTACCTACCACCAGCCCGGGTCCTCGCTGCTGTGCTCCCCGACGGCGCGCCTCCACATCAGCGCCACTCATTCGTGAACGGAGCCCATGGCCGGAATCGTCCCCTAGTAGGGTCGGGACGTGGCCACTCCTCTGCTCTCCAGCACCGACCTGCACGACCTTCCCGCCCTCCCCACGGAGGCCGTGGAACACGGCGAGGTCTTTACGCGACGCTGGGTGGTCGACCTGATCCTCGACCTTCTCGGCTACACGGCCGACAAGGATCTCTGTGTCGTGAGGCTCGTCGAGCCGGCCTGTGGCACGGGTGCGTTCCTGACAGCCGTCGCATCGCGGATCAGCGCCTCCTGTCGCACGCACAATCGCCCTCTCAGAGATGCGCTCGCAGCCGTCCGCGCCCTGGATCTTCTGGACCGCAACGTGGAGCAGAGCCGTGCAGTCGTTGAGAAGCAGCTGGTGGACGAGGGGTGGCCGGCCGAGGAAGCTCGGCAGGTGGCAGACGCCTGGGTCGGACAAGGTGACTACCTGCTCCAGCCGGATGCAGATCACCGAGCCGACTACGTGGTAGGGAATCCTCCGTACATCCGCCTTGAAGACGTCCCCGACGACCGGATGGCGGCCTACCGCAGCGCCTGCGCCACGATGGGTGGCAGGGCAGACATCTACATCGGCTTTTACGAGGTCGCGCTGCGAAGCCTCAACCCCGGAGGGCGACTGGGCTTCATCTGCGCCGACCGTTGGATGCGGAACCAGTACGGCCGTCGGCTCCGTCAGCTGGTGACCAGCCGCTTCAGCATGGACCTGGCCCTGGTCATGCACGACGTGGATGCCTTCGAGGACCAGGTATCGGCCTATCCGGCGATTACGATCATCTCGAACCGGCTCCAGGGCGAAGCGGTGGCGGCGGACACCACTCGGGCGTTCGGCAGCGCCCAAGCCCGCGAGTTCGCCGACTGGTACGCGAAGGACGCATCGGAGTCGGTTACGACTGCGGCGTTCCAGGCCGCCCGCATGCCGCACTGGTTCCCGGACGAGGACTCGTGGCCGGCCGCCTCGCCGGCCAGACTGGCGGTTCTGGAGGAACTCACCGAACGCTTCCGGCTGCTGGAGGACACCAAGACTGGGACACGTGTCGGCATCGGCATCGCCACCGGCGCCGACAAGGTTTTCCTCACGAAGGACGACAACCTGGTCGAGAGCGACCGGCTGCTGCCCATGGCCATGGTCCGCGACACCACGAGCGGCACCCTGAACTGGAACCGCACCTACCTGGTCAACCCCTGGACCACCGAAGGTGACCTGGTCGATCTCTCTGCTTACCCGCGGCTCGCCGCGTACTTCGAGGAGCATGGGGCCGCCCTGCGGAAGCGCTACATCGCCGTCAAGCAGCCTCAGCGCTGGTACAAGACGATCGACAAGGTCGACCACCGTCTGACGCGACGCCCCAAGCTGCTGTTTCCGGACATGAAGCTGACGATCCATCCGGTCCTGGATGAGGGTGGCCTGTACCCTCACCACAACCTGTACTTCATCGTCTCGGATGTCTGGGACATGCGGGTACTCGGTGGCCTTCTGCTGTCCAAGGTCGCGGAAGCGTTCGTGGAGGCGTACGCGGTCAAGATGCGAGGGGGGACGCTTCGCTTCCAAGCGCAGTACCTCCGCAAGATCCGCGTGCCCGATCCGGAAGCAATCAGCGAGAGCGACAAGGCTGCCCTCGCGGAAGCGTTCGAAAAGCGCGACGTGAAGGCTGCCACGGAGGCCGCACTGCGTGTCTACGGGCTGGTCGAGCTGCCCGACTAGGGAGGGAACGGATCTTGACGGTCACCCGCCAAGACTTCGAGGACGCCATAGCGGCGTACTGGGGTGCCAAGCAGCTCCAGAACGAGCAGTCGGCAATCAGGGATGCGGTGGGAGCCGGCACAGCCGGCTCCGTGCGGGGCGGCAAGCATTTCGATGCCATCGCCACCCTCTTGGCGAAATTCTTCCTCGAAGCCGGCTACCCGCCTGAGAGCATCCGGGTCAGCAAGTCCCAGGGCCTGGAGCTGCCCGGCTACTACCGACCGCAGAAGCAGTGGGACGTCGTGGTCGTACACGAGAATGTCCTCATCGCAGCCTTCGAGATGAAGGCTCTCGGCGGGCCGTCGTACGGCAACAACTACAACAACCGGGTCGAGGAAGCACTCGGTAGCGCAGTGGACCTGCGCCGGGCCGCCCTTGCCGAGCTCTACCCGAGGGAAAAGCCCTGGCTCGGCTATTTCTTCATCATGCAGGACGGAGAGGGCTCTCGAAGGCCGGTCAAGACAGCCCGCGGAGCCTTGCCCGTCGAGGATGTCTGGCGCAATACCTCTTATCAGGACCGGTTCGGTATCTTCTGCGAGCGGTTGATGGCTGAGCAACTCTATGATGCCGCATGCTACGTCACGTCGTCAGCTGAGAATCCGAAACCGATCGAGTTGGTAGAGAGCCTCGACTGGAGGCACTTTTCAGCAGCGATCAACGCCCGCCTGACGTACTTGAAGGATCTCGGCCTTCCTGGATAGAAGAAATAACGAAGTGCCTGTGCAAACCGACCAGGCGTAGCCTTCCCCAAAGAGCCGCGACAAAGGCCCAGGTTCGGCTCCACGAGTGGCATAGGGAGTCGTCAATGGCCAAAACCATGGACGTGGCTGAGTTGGCCGCGATACTCGACGGGCATGCTGTCGTCCGGGCCAGGTTGGTGTTGGTCGCCGTCGATGAGAGTGGCTGGCGACTGCACCACGGCGAGATCACCCTGAACAACGTCGAGCCCGTTGTGGAGCGGTCCTGGCGCTACGCCACGGCCACCTTCCTAGAGCTTCCCTTGCCCGGCGCGGTGGCTGCCAATCTGCTGCGCCGCGAGCGTCAGGAGGTCTTCGGCCTGCAGGTGGAGTTCCCCGGACAGCCGACCGCCTCCAGTGCCTCCGTCCAGCGTCTGCGGGGTCGCCAGGACTGGGCGCGGCTGAGCACGCCGTGGCCGCGAACCGAGTGGACGGTCAACCAGGACGTCAACCTGCCGACCCCCGCCCAGGAGGTACTCGTCGGTGAGGGCCCCACTTACCTGAACTTCGACGCCGCCCTGTGCGCCTTCTTGTACGAGAGTCCGCAGGACAGCCGCCTGGTACGCCCGGACCTGTGGCGCATCATCCAGCCGGATCGCGACGCCTGGTTCCCGAACATCACCATCGGGGCCGACCGTCTCACCGCCACGGTGGCGGGGGAGCACCTAGATGGCGTCATTCTGGAGTTGACCGAACCGACACGTCACCAGCGGCAACCCCTCAATGGCGCCGGCACCTACACCTTCGACCTCCCCCAGGGGCTGGGCCACGACAGCTTGCTTGTACTACGCCGTGATGGGCAGTGGCTGGACCTGCGCTACTTTCCCGCGCCCGTCTACGGCCACGAGCGCGATGCCTCGGTGGTTTGGGAGGACCCCGGTCCTGAGCTCGACATCCTGCTGGCAGGCGGTGAGGGCCCACACCTGGAGCTCAAACGGGAGATCCCGGAGGGGGAGTCCCGCAAGAAGATGCTGAAGACCATCTCGGCATTCGCCTCCAAGGACGGTGGCACCGTCTTGATCGGCATCGAGGACGACCTTCACATCGTGGGACTCGGCCGGCAGGTCAGCGATGACCAGGCGAAGCTCGCGATCACGCAGATGATCCGTAACTGCATAGAACCCGACCCGTCGTACACGCTGCGCGTCATTAACCACAACGGTCTTCGGGTGCTGGCGATCGAGGTATCTGCCGGCGGCCAACCTCACGCCTACCGGAATGGAGAGCGGCTGGAATTCTTCGTTCGCCGGGGCTCCAACACGGTACCGGCCCGCCATTACGAGATAGCCGCCGGATTCCGACACAAATGACGCATCCCATCACAGGCTGGCTGCGGTCGGCCCGGCGGAGTTCACTGCACGGCTTGGTGTAACCAAGTTGGGTCGCGGACCAATTCGCGAGCCATCGGCGGGAAGCCCGCACACGAGGAGACGCTCCGATGACAGGCACCCCCACCAAGTCCGGCGATCACAACCGAAGGCCGATACCTCCTTGGCCGCAGGCTGCGGGGCACGGGCGCTATGCGAGATGGCAGAAGACATGACGCACCCGGGAACCGATCTGGCGTCCCTCGCCCTTCCGCCGGAAGGCTGTACCGTCCTGCGGCAGCAACGTGCAGAGCGCATTCATGCCCACACGATCTCTGTCCGGGCAACCTGGTGGAATGCGGCACTCGCTGAGCGGGGCTTGCCGGGAGGACCGATCGTGGGTCGACTCGAGGGCGCCAGCTCCATGACCATCAGCCGCGGCGAGCTGTTCTCCATGGCGGGTTCCCTCGACAGCGATCGGGACGTCCTGCGGCTGCTGTGGCATGTCCTGGCTTGGGGCAGCGGATCCAGGTTGCGCCTCAACCGCCGCCGGCTCGACGGCATCAGCAAGGCCCCAGGCGCTGCCGCCGCAGCACTGCGGGATGCAGCCCGGCTGTCCCGTACCGATCCAGAAGCCGCCTACCGGTGCCTGTCACCTGGGACCGGCACACCTCTGCCTTACCTTGGCCCTGCCTTCTTCACCAAGTACCTGTACTTCGCTGGCGCTGGTGCCCCCGACCACCCATGTCTCATCATCGACAGCCGGGTCGCCCACGCGTTGAACACTCGATGCGGATGGACGACCCTCCGCAGTGGAGGAAACTGGCCGCCGGAGACCTACCAGCGCTACTGCACTCTTCTTGCCCGCTGGGCACGAGAAGAGAGCGACCGCAGCGGCCGTCAAGTGTGCGCGGACCAGATTGAACGGTGGCTCTTCGAACCCTGATGACTACGAGACCCTGTCAGAGGAGGCACACCGCCTCACGGCTTTTGTTCTTGCCTGACGTCCACGCCCGGAGGCCGACACGGTAGGGGTCCGATCAGACCAATTCAGGCTAGTGAAGCCGCCGGACAGACAAGTCTCCTGGCACTGCTGGGACGACTGACCAGCCACAGCGTCAGGCAAGGAGCATTTAGGCCAGTGCCCCTGGCGGACGTTCCCCGTACTGTCCGTAGTCGATGTTTTGAGCCTTGAGAAATCCTCGCATGGCCGGCGAAATCGGCGGTCGGAAATGAAACTGGCCATATCGCGCTTCTAGCTCAGGCCAAGCCTTATACAGGAGGCGCCCTCGCTCATATGGGTGCACCCATACCCACTCAAGCCACGTTCCGTCGCCGTCACGAGTAAAACCCACAGCGCCAGCAGCAAGCGGAATGGAGGTTTGCGTCTTCACCAAGAGGGCTACCTCACGCCTCTCTTCGGCTTCGTCAACACTGTACGGAGGCGCATCATAATGCCCCTCGCGACGAAACTGTAGCCCTATTTTCTCCGCTATTTTCTGCAGCCTCCTATTGTCGGCCGGAAGAACAATCCCTCCTCCCCCTTCAGGCAGATCCTCTTGATCCCAACCGGTCGAAGCAATTGATCTCGGTCTCATAGGCTCGGTGGTTCGATCCCCGACCGGAGAGCACCACCCGTGAGCACGTCCTCGTCCCGCCGCCCGTTGTCCCTGAGCACGTCCTCGTCCCGCCGCCCGTTGTCCCTGCTGGAGCGGGAAGAGATCTCCCGAGGGCTTGCCGAGGGCCTGGAACAGAAACAGATCGCCGAGCGGATCGGCCGCTGTCCCTCGATCGTCAGCCGCGAGATCCGCCGCCACGGCGGGCGTGAGCGCTACCGGGCGGCTCGGGCCAACTCCGTTGCCGCGCAGACTCGTCGGCGGCCGAAAGCGCGGAAACTCGACCGGTTGCCCGAACTGCGCCGCGAGGTCCTGGCCCGCCTCGGTCAGGGGCACTCGCCCGACCAGATCGCCGGCCGTTTGCGCCGGGAGCGCGGTGGCGGCGACCCTGACCAGGTGATCTCCCACGAGGCCGTCTACACCTGGATCTACGCCCTGCCCAAGGGCGAGCTCGCCCGGCACGGTGTCCAGCTCCGCTCGGGCCGCACCAGCCGCAAGCCCCGCGGCCGGGCCACCACGCCGGGCGCACGGATCATCGGCATGCGCTCCATCGACGACCGTCCCGCAGAGGCCGCCGGCCGTGCCGTGCCCGGCCACTGGGAAGGCGACCTGATCATCGGCAGGAACGGCAAGACCGCGCTGGGCACCCTGGTCGAGCGCACCAGCCGCTTCTTCCTGCCCGTCCCCCTGCCCGGCGGAAAGAACGCCACCAGCGTGTGCGACGCCCTCATCACCACCGTGACCGACGTGCCCGAGACCCTGCGCAGATCACTGACCTGGGACCAGGGCACCGAAATGGCCCAACACCAACGCCTCTCCCTGGCAACGGACTTGGACGTCTACTTTGCTCACCCCCACTCGCCGTGGGAGCGCGGAACGAACGAGAACACCAACCGCCTCCTGCGCGAGTACTTCCCCAAGGGCACCGACATCACCACCGACCCTGCCTACCTCCAGGCGGTAGCCGGCGAACTCAACTCCCGGCCCCGCCGTATCCTGGACTACCGCACCCCCGCAGAAGTCTTCACCGAGCTGCTGACCAGCTCAATTGCTTCCACCGGCTGACGCCGCCCCTTCCAAAATAGGGGATACATGCGTATCGTGGTTCGCTCGCGATGGAAGCTTAGCTCTCCGCGTCGCAGATCGGAATCACTATCAAAAACACTCATCAGCTGAAGCACCTCCTCGCTACAAGAGCCCAGATCTACACATGCATCACCCCTTCCTTCCCAATGCCCAGGAGAGGAAGAGAAGGGGTAACTACTCTCCCAGCATGGCTTTCACGAGTTTAACGCGCCCCTCGATAGCAACCTGCAAAGCGCGGGAAGTCGCCGTATGCAATGGCTCCTTGTAGGTCACGGTTCCGTCCTCGCTCCTCTTCGTAGTAAGGAACCACCCGATGTCGTAGACGTTCTTGCCGATGAACCGCCTCATCATCTCCTGATAACGCTGATTGTACGACAGGCCATTGAAATCCGGATCGGTCTCGAACAGTGCGCGAGTCTCCCTGTCCAGCTTTTCGGTGTCAGGGGTTTCCTCCAACACAAAGATGTAGCCAAGCCAAGGCGGTACGTCACCAAACGGCCGGTTCTCGCTCTGAGCGGCGGCGAGGTCGGTTGCGCTGCCTAGCGCTTCCTCAAATCGGTTGTTGAAGTTCTTTCCCACGCTGCCAACCTGGGACTTAAACTCAAAAGCGGCAACGAGCACTTTCTTATACAGCACTACAAGGTCCCACTGCTTACGCACGCGGTAATACCCGGGCAGGTATGGCTTACCCATGCGGATATCCCCCTCCCCGATACCACAGTCGACGAATGAATCCGCTACTATCTTTTCGAACGCCTTGAGATGCCCGTTTCCTCGCGCCTCTCCACCGGCTTCTCCCCCGTCCTTCTGCTTCTTCCTCTGCTCGTCCCGCTTGATCCAGAAGTGCTCGAGTGCTTGCTGGACGGCTTCCGGCTTCATGGTCGACTCCCTTGTCGCTCAGGCAGACCACGGACTCCGAGTGACGAGTCGTGGCTGACCCAAGTCTGAGGCACAGCACTGACAATGGGGCGTCGGGGCAGCGGCAAACCAGCACCAGTGGTTGCTCGTTGGTCTTCCCGCCGGCGTGGAAGCGGAGGTGGGCTGCGCCCCAGATCGAACGCAGCCCACCGTGCTCATACCGACTAGGAACTGTGGACGTCGCCGTATCGTCCGGGGTTCCTCGCCCTGTCCACAGCCTGTGCACAAGCATCGGCCAACGCGGCGGTGACGGCGTCCTTGTCCGTGCCGCGTACCTGGGCCTCGACCTCTTGGCCGGGACGGCGTGTGGTGTGCCAGCGCACCGGCAGGTCCGTGTAGAGGTCGGTCTCGAACTCCCAGGCCGACACGGACCATTGCTCATCGCGGCCGATGTTGAGCCGTTCGCCGCCTGGCAGGAACACGGCGTGGGCGTGGTGGACGAGCCGGCGGTCGGGCATCCGGTCGCGGATGCCCCGCATGCCGCCGGGGCCTTCTTGCTCCCACTTCGACCGGTCCCACGCTTCGATCTCCGCAGCGTGGCCGGGATGGTCGCTGCCCCACTGGGAGACCACGGTCTCGGCGTGCTCGCGGTGCGCGAAAGGCACGGGACGGTCGCCGAGGCGGGCGACGTACACGGTCATCTCAGCCGGGGCGGGATTCTGGCTCGGTCCGGGCGCGGCACCTCCAGGTGTCGGCTCAGGCGGGTGCAGCGTCGGGCCCCACAGCAGGCCGCCTACCTTTGCGGCCGTCTGCTGGAGGACCTGGCCGGTGAGGTGCTGGTACCGGCTGCGCATCCGCGCCGACTTGCCGGGCTCCCAGCCCATGATGCGGTCGACGATCGCGTCGGGCACACCGAGGATGAGGAGCACGGTGGCTGCCGTGTGGCGGGCATCGTGGAGGCGGCCGTCGCGGACGTTCGCCGCCTTCAGCAGGTCCTTCCACCGGTGGTAGTCGGTGTTGGGGTTGAGCGGCTCGCCGGTCGGCGAGGTGAACACGTACCCCTTCTCCACCCACAGGTCGCGGGCCAGAGCCCGCTCGCGGTCCTGCTTCTCCTTGTGCCGTCGCAGCAGCTTCAGCAGTTCCTCGGGAACGCCGATCGGGCGCTTGCCGGCGCGGGTCTTGGTGTCCTTGGTCTCCCGCCGGACGCTGATCTTCTGCGGGCAGTAGCCGGGCTTGCGTCCGCACTTGTCGCCGCAGCCGTGCTTGTAGCGAGGCCGCAGGCGGCCACGACGCACGAGGATCACACCGTTCTCGAAGTCGACGTCCTCCCACTTGAGGCCGAGGGCCTCGCCCTGGCGCAGGCCGAGCGCGAGGGCGATGACCCAGCGGGCGGTGTTGCGGTGCTTGCCCGCTTCGAGGAGGAGGCGCTGGACCTCCTCCAGCGTGTAGGGCTCGACCTCCTCCTCTTCGATCTTCGGGGCCTTGGCGATGGAGGCCGGGTTGGTGGTGAGGTGCCGTCGCCGTACGGCCTCGTTGAGGGCTGTACGGACGGTGCGGTGGGCCTGGTGGGCGGTGCCGGCGGCGCTGCCGTTTGCCTGCATCTTGCGGTAGAAGCGCTCCAGGTGTTCGGGCTCCAGCTTCTCCAGGCGGTGCGCGCCCAGGCCGGGGATGAGGTGGTGGTAGACGGCCACCCGGTAGCCGTCGATGGTGTTCTCGCCGACGCTGAGCGCGGCGATGTTCTCCACCCAGTGGGTCAACCAGGTTTTGACCGTCCAGGTCTGCCCGGCCTTGCGCACGCCTGTGGAGTCGCGTTGCTTCTCCAGGTCGCGCACGACCTTGGTGACCTCGGCACGTGTCTTGCGGCTGACGTGCCGGCGGTCCGGAGTGCCGTCGTCTTTGACACCAACGGTGACGTAGCCGTGCCAGCGGCCGTCCTTGCCGAGGAAGATCGAGGAGGCGCCGTTCGGCTGGCGGGACTTCTGAGGCTTTCGGGGCTGTGCCATGGGCGCCTGCCTCAGGCCGCGGCGTCGAAGTCCGTGGCCCGGTGGCGGCGGGCTAGGAATTCGCCCACTGCCTCGGCGGGGATGCGGCGCAGGCTGCCGATCTTGACGGAACGTATCTCTCCGGAGGAGACGTACTCGTACATCTTCGTCCGGCCGATGCCCAGACGGCGGGCGGCCTCCTCGACGGTGAGCCCGACCAGGGTGGGGTCGCCGGGTTCGTCACCCCGCTCGGCCATCAGGGCACGCAGGGCCTCTTCGGGGACGCCGAGCAGCTGGGCGATTTGGGTGACGGGCAGGGGGAACTGGGACAAGAGGGCTCCTCAGCCCGGTCGCGTACGGAGCGCCAACTCCGGTGGGACCGGTCGTGGTGGTGGGTGGTTGGGCGGTTGCGCTGTCGCGCTTGATGATGTGCCGCGGTGGAGGGCTCGGTGTTCGCAGCACCGAGGGTCCGGCGGCGAGCCGACTACTCGTCTACGTCGGCGTTGGCGGCCGGCGGGTTGAAGGCGTCGCCGAGCCAGCGGATCAGCCTGGAGCTGGCGCCCTTGTGGCGGTGGAAGTCGCCGTTGGAGGCCGCGTCGAGTTCGTGGGCGAGCAGGTTGCGGACCATGGTGTCCTGGTCCGGGTTGACCTTGGTGTACTCCCGGAGCTGGTCCTGGATGGCGTCCATGGACTTGCCCAGGGCCCGCCATTCCTTCCACAGCTCGACGTACTCGCCGACCAGCCGCCGGATGATCGGGTTGGCCATTTGCCCTGGCGGGCTGGCGAGTTCGTCGAGGGTCATGTCGAAGACCTTGCAGAAGCCGAGCGCCTCGTCGGTGTTGACCCGGCGGCGCGGCTTGCCGCTCTCGATGCGCCAGATCGCGGACTGGCCGATGGGGTGGCCGGCCTCGGCCATCTTCTCGGCCAGGGTGACCGTGCTCCAGCCGCGTGCCTCGCGCTCCAGTTTCACGCGGTCGGCGATGTTGTTCTCGACCGGGGGCCGGTCGCTCACCGTGCGCGCGGAGTCGTCGCCTTTGCCGCTGGCCATGCTCACCTCCTCGTTCGTGCGGTCGTCCGGGCGTGGCCATACCCGTACGGCCGCGGGTACACCACTAAACACTGTTCGGGAGACGAATGCAAGTAGATGTTTCCCGAATGCGCTGGTAGGGTGGTGCCGTCCACCGGTGAACGCGGGTGGACAACGCAGAAACCCCCGGTGCTGCGAACACCGGGGGTGAAGCGGAGATCCTCGCAACCGCCCAACCATGACGATCTGGACCGGTGGCCGGAGTTGGCGCTCCGTATGGCCTGCCGGGAGAGGAGTCCTATGGCCCAGAGTACGGGCCTGTCACCGCAAATGCCATCCCGCCGGCCCGCGGCCACGACCGCCGAGACGATCGTCGACGGTCCGGGCGAACCGCCGTACGCCCTGGACGCCGAGCAGGCGGTGCTCGGCGCGTGCATGCACCACAGCGACGCTGTGGACGAGGTCCGGGCCATCCTGGACGCTGCCGACTTCTACCGGCCCGCGCACGAGACGGTGTGGCGGGCGCTGCTCGCGCTGCGCTCCGCCGACGCGCCCACGGACCCCATCGCCCTGACCGAGCACCTCACGGGAACCGGCGATCTGAACCGCATCGGCGGTCGCGTCTACCTGCACCAACTCGCCGGTGCACCGCCGTCGGTCGGAAACGCCGGCTACTACGCCGAGATCGTCCGGCGCAAGGCCGACCTGCGCCGCCTGCGCGAGACCGGCCTCCGCTTGGTCCAGAGCGTCACGGAGCCGGGCGCCGACCCGGACGAGATACGCAACGCCGCCGAAGCCGAGGTACGGGCCGAGCGGGAACGCGCCCTGGCCTCCGGCACCGGACGACTCTCCCGGTACCTGGTGAACGGCTGGGACTTCGTCACGAAGACCGCCGACATGAAGCCGATCTGGGGCACCCCGGCGCAGACCGCCTGGGCCTCCGGCGAGAGCCTGATGATCGTCGGCCCGCCCGGTGTCGGCAAGACCACCCTCGCCCACCAGGTCGTCCTCGCCCGCATCGGCCTGAAGGACACCGTCCTCGACATGCCGGTCGTGCCGGGCAAGAAGGTGCTGTACCTGGCGATCGACCGGCCCACCCAGATCGCCCGCGCCCTGGCCCGCGCGGTCGATCCCAGGCATGAGGCCGTCCTGCGCGAACGGCTCGCCGTCTGGCAGGGCCCCCTGCCCGCCACCCTCGACAAGGAGCCCGACCTCCTCGCCGACCTCGCCAATGCGCACCAGGCCGACACCCTGGTGGTCGACAGCCTCAAGGACGCCGTCAGCACCATGGTCGACGACGCCCTCGCGGTCGCGTACAACAACGCCCGCGGTCGAGCCGTCCAGAACGGCATCGAGGTCCTGGAGCTGCACCACCAGCGCAAGTCCGGCGCCGAAACCCCCAAGGGCCAACGCCCCACCCTGGACCGGGTCTACGGCTCCACCTGGCTGACCTCCGGCGCCGGCAGCGTGCTGTTCCTCGACGGCAAGCCCGGCGACCCGGCGGTCACCATCCACCACCTCAAGCTCGCCACCGGCGAGATCGGCCCCCTCCAGGTCGTCCACGACCACGAGCGCGGCACCACCACCGTCGACCCGGCCCTCGACCCGATCACGCTCCTGCGCGCGGCACGCGGCGGCCTGACCGTCCGCGAGCTGGCCGGCGTGCTCTCCGGCGAGACCAACCCCGACCGGGCCGACGTCGAGAAGGCCCGGCGCCACCTCGAACGCCTCGTCAAGGCCGGACTGGCCACCAAGGCCGACGGCACGGCAGGCGGCAACGGCGGCGGCCAGCAGGCCCGCTACCACGCCTCCACCCGCCACATCGGCGCCGTGTCCTGACCGCCCGCACCACCGCCTGAACCGTTCACGCGACCGTACACGCACCCCTCGCACGCACACGCCCCGGAAAACCGCTCACGACGTGCACGCTCACCGCAAAGGTGCAGGTAGAGCGATCACGCGAGCGTCCACGCCGCACACGCGCCCAAGCGATCACGCGCGGGGCCCCCTTTAGAAGGGGGCCCGCGTGTACGCCCCCTCCGTGAACGCCCCTCACCCCCTCACCACCAGCCCCACCGCACTACCCCTGGAGTGCCTGACTTGCCCTCTCCTGCCCCGATAGCCCCGACCACCGTCCGCGGCAGCCGCTCCATCCGCGTCGGCATCGTCCTGCTCGCCGCCGTCGCCTTCGCCCTCTCCTACGACGCCCTGCGCCAGATGGCCGTCGCCAGCCACGTGCGCGGGCTGCTCACCTACCTCTTCCCCCTGGTGATCGACGGCTTCATCGCCATCGGCATCGTCGCCCTGCTCATCCTGCGCACCGCCCCGCTGCGCTCCCGCCTCTACGTGTGGACGCTCGTCGGCCTGGCCACCAGCACCAGCATCGGCGCCAACGTCGTCCACGCCATCGGCCTCAACGAGGGCACCCGCCTCCACCTCAACAACACCACCGCCGGCACCCTGTCCGCCATCGCCCCGCTCGCCCTCGCCGGCGCCGTCCACCTCTACCTCGTCATCAACCGCCACCTCGCCGCCAACAGCGCCATGGCGGAAGCGCCCGCCGCCACGCCGCCCACCACCTCCGCCACGCCAAGGCGGAGCCGCCAGACCCTCCACAAGCAGGCAGACGACGCCAGCACAGCTCCGCCCGCCAAGGCGAGCAACGCACCCACGCCCGAGGCCAAGTCCGCCACCACGGCGCCGACCGCCAAGAGGGCGCCCAAGGCGGCCCAGCGCAAACGCACCGTCCCAGAAGAGGAGCTGCTCGCCACGGCCCGCGCCATCGGCTCCGAGACCGGCGAAGTTCCCCGCACCGCCTTGGAGAAGGCGGTCAGGGCCAAGGGCTACACGATCAGCAAGGACGACGCCCAGAAGGCCGCCGCCACCGTCAGGGCGGAACTGAACGCCGCCAAGAACGCCATCGTCGTCTGAGCGCCACCCCAGAACGCCAGGCGGTGGCGAACCACGTACCGCCACCGCCTGGCACAGCCGCCCGAGCGTCGCCGCCAGCCCGCTTCCCGCAAGCGCGGCTCTTCACCCGAGCCACGCCAACCGCGCCAAGGCCGCTCCTCACGGCCACGCAGAACCAACCCCGGCTCAGCCATCCCCGGCTCCGCCACCGCGCGTACAACCCACCTCCCGCACGACTCCTCGGAGATCAACCCCATGCACCACGAGCACCCCGCCACACCTGACACTGCGACCCCAGCCGAATCGGCAGCAAGTTGGAGGTCCGGACACTCCCCCGCAGGGGGAGCGCCCGAACCCGACCCCGCCCCGGGGGTGGCGGGGTCCTCCCGACGCCAGGGGGCGCCGGGAGGAGAGGCTGCGGCCGAGGGCGGACCGCAGCTGGGCAGGGCCGGCCGCAAGGCCAGGGCCGGGAGGAGCAAGCCGCGTCCGCGCGACAAGAAGCAGCGTCCCGCCCACAGCGTCCGCCTCAACGAGCACGAGCTCGCCCTCATCCGGTCCGGCGCCGACCACGTCGGCATGAGCGTGGCCGGGTTCCTGGCCTACTCCGCCCTGGCCGCCGCCCGCGACCAGTCCCGCACCGCCGCGGCCATCGCCACCGAGCGCGATGTCCTGACCGCGCTGTTCGGCGTGCGCCGTCAGCTGGGCTGGGCCGGCAGCAACGTCAACCAGATCGCCAAGGCCCTCAACTCCGGCGTGGACGCACCGCACTTCGCCGCCGCTCTCGCCGATCTGCGACGCGCCGCGCAGGCCGTCCAGCGGGCGGCCGACAGAATCACCAACCGGCGGGAGGATCAGGCGGCTTGATCCCCCGGATCCACCAGCAGGGCAGCAACACCCTCGGCCTCCTGCACTACCTGTACGGCAAGGGCACCCACGAGGAACACATCGACCCGCACCTGGTCGCCTCCTTCGACGGCATGGCTCCCGACCCCGGCCGCGACCCCTCGGTGACGAAGAAGGACCTCCAGCACCTCCTCGACCAGCCCCTGTCCCTCCTCGCCGCAGACCAGCGCCCGGACAAGCACGTCTGGCACTGCTCCGTGCGCGCCGCCCCCGACGACCCGATCCTGTCCGACGAGCAGTGGGCCGAGATCGCCCGCCGCATGGTCGCCGCCACCGGCATCGACCCCGGCGACGGCGCCGGCTGCCGCTGGGCCGCCGTCCGCCACGCCGACGACCACATCCACATCATCGCCGCCCTCGTCCGGGAGGACGGCCGCCGCCCCGACCACCACCGCTCCGGCAAACGCGCCCAGGCCGAGTGCCGCCTGATCGAAAAGGAACTCGGCCTGCACCAGGTCGCGCCCGGTGACGGCACCGCCGCCAAGCGGGCCACCAGCGCCGAGCGCCACAAGGCCGAACGTGAGGGTCGGGACCGCACGGCGCGCGAAGAACTGCGCGAAACCGTCCGCCGCGCAGTGGCCGGCGTGACCGGCGAGGAGGAGTTCTTCGACCGGCTGGCCGCCGCCGGCCTGCTGATCCGCAAGCGCGTCGCGCCCTCCGGTGACCTGCTCGGCTACAAGGTCGCCCTCACCGACGACCGCAACAAGGACGGCGAGCCGGTCTTCTACGCCGGCTCCACACTCGCACCCGACCTGTCCCTGCCCCGCATCCGCGAACGCTGGACCCTTCCCGCAGAGACCGCTGTCTCGGCTCACGACTCCCGGCCGGAGCAATCCGTCCTGCCGGACGTGACGGGTCCCGCGTTCGCGCGGCGCCGGGCCACCGCCGCCACGTGGCAGGCTCTGCTGATCATCGACCACGGCGACGACGGCACGGCGGCAGCCCAGATCGCCGCGGCAGGGGAGATCCTGGACGCGCTCGCCAAGACCTCCGCCGCCCACACCCGCGCCGAACTGCGCAATGCGGCCTTCGCGTTCGAGCGGGCCAGCCGCTCCCACATCAAGGCCGTACGCGGGCACGACCGCGCCCTGCGCCAGGCCGCCCGCGATCTCGTCCACAGCGGGCCCGCCCTGGGCCGCGGCGAAGACGGCGCCACCACCGCCATGCTCATCGACATGGCCTTCTTCCTCGCCACCGCCGCAGCGAACTGGCACGCCAGGAAGCACCACAGCCAGCAGGCAGCCGCCGCCCAACAAGCCGGCGAACACCTGCGCGCCGCCTACCAAGCCGCCGCGGCCCACCCCATGGCCGTCCTCCGCCAGCGAGGCCATCGTCTGGCCCCGCGTGTTCGGCAGCGGCACGCCGGCCTTCTCCACCAGGTGCTGCCGGAGCTGGCCGAACGAATCCGGGCCGAGGCCGGCTGGCCCGCCCTGGCCGCCACCCTCGACGACGCCCGCAGGGCCGGCCACGACCCGGCCGCCCTACTCACCGAAGCCGCCCGACGGCGCGAGCTCGATACCGCCACCTCCATCAGCGACGTCCTCGTCTGGCGGCTGCGGCGCAGCGCCCACCTGCCCGCCCTACCCGAGAGCCCCCAGGACACGCCTCCCCGAGGCAGTCGGCGCCCAGGGTCCCCAGCGCCCAGCAACCTGCCAACGCCGAGCGCTGTCACCGATTTCAGCCACCGACGCTGACCGGAAGGCGACGGAACATAGCCGGTCGCAGGTACGGACCGGCCCCAGCCACGGGCCGTGACGCGCAGGTAACGCCGGAACAAGGCACCGCAGCGCGAAGCCGGGCCTCCCGTTTGGAGGCCCGGCTTTGGCCCGCGTCAAGCTGCTGCGCCACAAGCTCGGCCAGCTCCGTGTGCTCCAGGCACCGACGGCAGTCGGCTGTGCCATCGGATGTGAAGATAGCCAGGGCCGTGTCAACCCGGGTCGCTAACCTGGAAGTTGCCGCCTGGGCGAGCCGACCCCTGCGGTCCTTCACACGTCGGAGGTGGTGGGTGGCGATGAGTGTTCCTCCCCAGCAAGGCCCGGCTGACGATCTCGTGCCGGCGTGGGGGCGCAAGCTGACGGTGCCGTGTCCGGACTGTGGCCTTTCCACGCACCGTCACCGGACCATGGACTACGACGGGATCAACATCTACCGCCCCCAGGCAGGGGCCGCCCCCGTCTCCGCTATTGAGGGCGAGGAATCCGACAAGGAAGTGGCGTGGATCGCCCTGATGCCGGGCGAGTACCCGGCCCGGCACTTCGCCGACCGCGAGGTCTACCATCTCGCCGGCGGGATCGCCTGGCCGGGACCTCACCACCGTGACTATGGCACCGCCAAGGTGGCTCACGATGCCTGCTGCCCGGGCCTGCACCGTAGCCAGCCCACCACCAGCCCGGGCGCGGGCGAGCTGTGGCGGGCGATGCGGCTCCGGCTGGCCCGAAGCCCACGGCCAAGCCGCTGATCAAGGGCTCTGGTCCCGGCACAGTGGCACGACGGATCCCCGGTAGGTGCCGAAGACGAAGGAGAGGTCCGTCCATGAACCATGCCCAAGTCGCCGCGCTGGGTCGTGCTCTGCGCGTCGCCGGTGAACACGAACAGCGGCTCACCGGCGGCGAGGCCGTCCCCAACGTGGAGGAGATCCGCCAGGACCTCGAACGCGCGCTGGCCCTGCTGGACGAGACGATCAGCACGCCCAAGCCGGTCACCCGATGCTCCGAACACCCGAACGGACCGGTCGACCCCGACGCCGCAGACCTGTGCCTGCTCTGCGAGACCCGCCGCCGGGCAGGTCGTCGTACACCGCCCCGACCGCGCTTCGCCGACCCCGACGACGAAGCCCCCGCAGCGCGGGTGCAGTCTCGGCACCGGCTGCGCGCCGAACAGCCCGAGCCGCAAAAGCGCTGGATCCCCGAGATGTGGAATGGGCAAGCCTGGCAGGTGTGCGGAACACCTCGACGCAGCGAGTCGGAGGCACAGGAGTACCTGGCGCAGCTGCGGCAAGGGCCGCACCCGGCGTCCGCCTACCGGCTGGTGTACGCGTTCACCGATCACAACGTCGTACGTGTCTGGGGCACCCCAACCTTCCGCCAGCAGGTCGACCTGTGACTCGCGAAGAGGCGGCCGGCGGTGAGCAACGCCTGGATCTGGCCCGGATGATGCTGCGGCGGGCCAGGGAAGATGCCCGTCTGCACCGTTTCACCGAGCGATCGGCTTCCCCTGCCGTTCGCAGGCAACTGCGCGGACGGACACCACCGGTGCAGCTCGGGCAGGCGTTGCTTGAGATGTTCTCCGAGCACGGGCTCTGGAGCGAGACCGAGGCGACGCTGCTCAACTGCTGGGTCTCCGTGGCCGGACCCCTGGTCGGCCACGTGGACCTGGCAGGCTTCGACCGGAAATCTGGAACCCTCACACTGTGTGGGTCCTCCACCGCCTGGATCACCCAGGTCAAGCTCCTGGCAGACGCACTCATCCAACGAATCAACGTCGAACTCGGCTCCCAGACCGTGCGCCGGATCCGTCTGGTGAAGAGGGACATCACCGGACCTCTACGGCCCTTCGCCCTACCGCCTTTCGTCCGACCGGACGGTACACACGCGCGGCGATGGCAGCCAGCACCAGCGTTGCCCGACCCTGCCATCCAAGCCGCCGTTCAACGCCAAAGGCAGCTTCTTCCGCGCGAACCCACGCGCCGGCCGTGAACCGTCAAGTTCCTCGGCCGGCACGGCAACGGGAAATGAGCGCCATCATCCCCCCGAGGGCCATAGAGACGATCAGCTCCTGCCGCTGGGGTGCCGCAGATACGCTCACCTCTGGCCACTTGCCTGGCCACTCGGGGAGAAGATACGAGGAGGGGGATTCCAAGGTGACCGCCGAGGACACCGATACCGCACTGCACCACCCGCACGATCTGCACGCCGAGAAAAGCGTCCTGAAGGCGATGCTGCGGTCGAAGGACGCGATCGCCGACATCGTCGAAGTCCTCCACGGCCACGACTTCTACCGGCCTGCCCACGCCCTGCTCTACAACACGATCCTCGATCTGTACGGGCGCAGCCAGCCAACGGATCCCGCTGCGGTGATCGCCCACCTCAGCGATCAGGAACAACTGGACGAAGCCGGGGGTGCCGCCTACATCACCGCGCTGGTCGATGGCCCTTCACCTTCGCGGAAGTGGATCGCCGACGCCGAACGCGTGGAAAACGCTGCCCTGCTGCGCCGCACGAAGGCCGCTGCTGTCCACATCGAAAACCTAGTCGCCGATGCGGAGCCGGACTCAGCGGACCGGATCGCGGACGCTGCGCAGGCGGAGATCTTCGCGGCGACCACGCGGCGTCCCCTGCTGCCCCCAGCAAGTCCTCTGGGGGACGTCATGGAAGACACACTCGACTGGATCGAGGCAGCTGGCAGCCGTGACGCGATCCTGCAGGGTGTGCCCACAGGCTTCACCGACCTGGACGCTCTGACTGGCGGACTCCACCCCGGTCAGCTCATCGTCGTCGCGGCCCGGCCGGCCATGGGCAAGTCCACGCTCGCGCTGGATTTCCTGCGCAACGCCAGCATCACGCATAACCTGCCTACGGCCCTGTTCACGCTTGAAGCCGACCGCAAGGAAGTCGGCATGCGGATCCTGTCAGCGGAAGCCCGTGTCTCCCTCTTCCACATTCGCTCCGGCACGTGCACCGATGAGGACTGGACCCGGATGGCCCGTCGGATGCCCGACATCAGCGCCGCGCCCATCTACATCCAGGACGGCTCCTACGCCAACCTGCACGACCTTCGAGCCCACTGCCGATACCTGCACAGCCGTATGGGCGTCCAACTCATCGTGGTCGACGCCGTTCACATGCTCACTTTCGGTACGAGGCAGCTCAACTCGCGCTACGAGGAAATCTCCGAGATCGCCCGCTGCCTGAAACTGCTGGCCAAAGAACTTCGGCTGCCTATCGTCGCCATCTCCACCCTCAACCGGGGACCGGAACAGCGCACTGACAAGAAGCCCATGATCAGTGACCTGCGAGACTCCGGGGCACTCGAAGACAACGCCGACGTGGTCATCCTGCTCCACCGCGAAGACGCCTACGAGAAGGAGTCTCCGCGCGCCGGGGAGGCCGATCTCATCGTTGCCAAGCACCGGCACGGTCCCACTGCCACCATCACGGTCGCCTTCCAGGGCCACTACTCCCGCTTCGTCGACATGGCGCAGACATAGCCGGGGACTCGCTGCCCACGTCAACCAAGGTCGTAACGCGAGGAAGACGACGCCGGGACAAGACACCGAAACACGAAGCCGGGCCTCCCCAACGGGAGGCCCGGCTTCAATGCGTTGGATGCCCTCAGCCGGCCGGCGCCCGCAGGAGCCGGTCGCGTGTGCTCTCGGGCAGCACCCGGCGCAGGACCGGTGCGCTGGCACTGAGGGAGTCGGCGAAGGCGGCGACGAGGTCGTGCGGCACGCTGGCGCCGAACGATGCGGCCCACAGGTAGCCCGCGCCGGGCACCGGCTCGGCCCATGCCTGCCACCCGGTCAGGACCGCCTCGTCCGCCTCGGCCACCAGGGCGAGCGGGTCGGCGTCCTGGATGAGGGGCGGCACCTCGCCGAGGCGGATGTGGGAGGCGAACGTCGGGTCCATCGCCCTCGCGCCGGGCCGGTCGATGTCGCGCGGCCAGCCGTGCGCCGTGACCGCGTCGAGGACCAGCTCGGGGCCGCCGAGCGGCACGGCGGGCTGATCCCGGGCGTCGAGCGCGACGAGGAAGTCGGCGAGGACCTCCCCGGGGACATCGGGGGTGAAGTAGGCCGACCACCGGGCGAGCGGGCTGCTCGGGTCGGTACGAGCGGAGACCTGCCAGGCGATCGGCAGGCTGCCCAGGTGGAACGGCTCGTCCGGCAGGACCCACTGCGCCCACCGCAGCGTGTCGGGGCTGACGTGCAGGACGGTGCTGCGCAGGACCTGGCGGTCCTCCGGCGCCTCGTCCGGCTCCTGCCGGCCGCGGACGATCGTCAGGCTCGTCCAGCCCAGGCCGGCGAGCGGGTCGGCGACGGCGTCGTACAGGCGTCCGTCGTCACCGGCCAGGTGCCGGGGACCGACCCAGTACGCAGACGGGACGCTGGTCGGGGCGGACGGGTCGAGCGGGAAGTCGGGGTGCAGGGGCGCCTCCAAAAGCTTGTGGGTTTCTGCTTGCCGCCAAAGGCGCGGCGGCGCCTGGTACGGGAGCCTGCCGGGTCAGCCTTACGGCGACCTCGGGTGGCAGACGATCGAGCCGTGTGTCCGCCTCCGGCCTTCGGCGAGGTGGACGACGGACCGTCCGGGGGCCTCCGGCTCGAGCCTCTGGTGTCACACCTGCCGGGAGGTCTCCAGCACACGAGCCACGGCGGCGGCGACGATGTCGGCCGGCGTCTCGGTGTCGAAGGACATCTGGTAGCCGCGCACCTCGGCCGTACCGGTAACGGCGATCTTCCACCCCTCGCCCTCGGTGCCCGGGCGGCCGGACGGGAACCATCCAAGGTAGAAGGAGCCATCCTTCGAGTTGATGTGCACGTCCGCGCGGTCGTCCACGACCAGGTTGAAATCGTCGGCGGAGAACTGATCCATCACGAGCGTGGGCTGGCCCGGGCCGAGCCGCCACTCACGCAACCGCAGAGCCTCGACGGTGGTGGAAAATCCGGGACCCGGGGGCGCCGCAGTCACGGGCAATCACCTCTTCGACCTGGTGGTTTGCAAGAAGGTCGTCCACGTTGACATGTCCTCGCACGCGCTGGCCAGCACTTCGCGGATCTTTGCTGTCTGCCCCCGGCGAACTGAGGTGCGGACCATTCCCCGCGTGGCTCGGGGCCGCGTGCGCGCGATCCGCCGCAGCCCGCTCCGTCACGCCTCGTCAAGGTCACCGCCGACGAGCGCCAAACGGAACGGCGCCGACCCACCGAGTGGGCCGGCGCCGGGTCTCAGTCTCAGACGTCGATGCGGGCGACCTTACGCCCCACCTTGAGGTACAGCTCGGCGCCATCGAGCGCCCCGACCTTGCTCACGACCGCGTTGAGCGTCTGCTGGACGGAAGCCTCTGTGAGCTGCGTGGTCTGCTGCTCTCCGTCTGTCTCGCGGATCAGGCGGAGGCCCTTCTGCTGAGCCACGCGGCGCACAGCGGAGATGCTGGGGGCGAAGTCCAGCGTGCGGCTGATCAGCGCCCCGAGCGTTTCCTCGGCATGGTCCTTCAGGGAGACGACGGGGAGGTTCTGGGTGTCCCCGAAGGAGCGCCTGGAGAAGCGCGCCGTGAACTCCGCGCGGGCGGCGGCGGCAGCGTCCAGGCCGTGGAGAGCGGCCACTACCTCGCCGGCGAGGATCCGCTTGACCGCCATGGGGTGCGCGGTTCCCTCCTCCAGGCGCTTGGTGACCACGCGGATCTCATCGTCCGTCCACTCGGTGAGCAGCTGGAGGTACGGCTCGGTCAGGTGGTCGGGGATGGACATCAGCCGACCGTAGACCTCGTCCGGTGAGGCCGTCAGGCCCACGTAGTTGCCCTTGCTCTTGCTCATCTTGGCGCCCGTGCCGTCTGTGCCCTCGATGAGCGGGGTGGTGATGACGACCTCGGGGGCCTGGTCCGAGATCTCCATGACCTTGCGGCACATCTGGAGGTTCAGCAGCTGGTCCACGCCTCCGAGCTCGACATCGGCGTCGATGGCCACCGAGTCCCACGCCATGACGACGGAGTAGACGAACTCGGCGACGGACAGCCCTTGGCCCTCGGCGAGCCGGGTACGGAAGTCCTCACGCTGGAGCGACATGGACACCGGCACCCGGGCGAGGACCCCGACGAGCTCCGGCAGAGTGACCTTGTTCAGCCACTCGCCGTTGAACCGCAGGTCGGCACGCTTGAAGTCGATGAACGGCATGACCTGCTGCTGGTAGCCGCTCAAGTTGCGGGCGATGTCCTCGTCAGTGAGGGCCGGCCGCTCCGAGGAGCGTCCCGACGGGTCGCCGATCTTGGCCGTGACGTCGCCGATGATGAAGACGACGTGGTGGCCCATCCGCTGGAACCGGCTGGCGATGATGATCGGCACGGCGTGGCCGAGGTGGACATCGGGCGAGGTCGGGTCGATGCCGTACTTGACGACGAACGGACGCCCCGCGGCCTGCGCGGCCTCGATTTTCTCGGCGAGCACCGCGGCCGAGGGGATCAGGTGATTCGCGCGCCCCTCGACCAGGGCCGCCTGCTCCTGGGGGGAGAGGTCGGAGAGGTCCAGAGAGCGCCTGGCCGTTGTCTCACTGAGCAGCTGCGCGGCCGTATAGTCCGCGCCCAGGTCCGCTCCATCGAGGATGTGCATGACACGGGTGACGGACTCACTCAAACGGCTCATGGCGCCTATACGCTCCTGCGTCGGACAACTGGCCTGACCAGTATGGGATTGGAAGCGGCGATTTTATCATCGCTGCCCTCGGTGCATCATCGGATTGATCATGAATGAGGCTGCTGTCTCTGGCCCGTCGCCAGCCGCACCAGCGGCCGTCCCGCGATCGTGCTGGAGAGGGACCGGAGCCACGGTGCTATTGAGTCACGGGCACGGAGCGTGCCCATGAGCATTCCTGGAATCAGGAGCATCGCGGACAGACGCTTCTCGCGCTGCATGGCGGATTCCACTTTGTGACCGAAGGCGAGGGTGCGGAAATGCCAGGAGATCCTTCGGAGCTGGCGGGCGGAAGCCCACGCGGGAGGGCTTTCGTACATCGCGCGGAGACGGTCCGAGAGCGCGAAGCAGACGTCAGCCCGGTAGTCCTGTGAAACGCCGGGCGTGGTGCGGTCGGTCATGCTGCGGGGGTGGACCCGGTAGAAGGTCAACGGGTCCCGGAGGGCGATCCCCCGGCCGGCCTCACGCAACGCGTGGAAGAAGATCTCGTTGCTCGCCGGAAGGAGGCTGAGGGCGGCATCGCGGTGGACCACCAGTGTGCTCGTGTTTCCGCCCGGATGCGGCTCCTTCAACATCGGATTCCCGTCGGAGTCGACCACGTGCTCCCAGTGCTCGATGAACAGCACCTCGCCCATCATCGCCTCGGCGCATGTACGCAGCTTCGACGGGTGGAACCAGTCGTCGGCGTCGAGCGGCACCACCCAGTCACCGGTGCTGAGGAGAAAAGCATCGGTCAGGGTCTGTCCGAAACCCTGCTGGTTTCTCCGGATTACCTTGACGTTGTCCTTGTGGCGCAGGCACACCCCTTCTGTTTCGTCGCTGGAGCCGTCATCGATGACGATCACTTCGTGAAGGGAGAAGTTACCGGGTTCCTGCTCCAGGCAGCTGGTTATGGCCCGGTCGAGATACCGGCCGTAGTTGTGGCAGAGGATCACGCACGAAATACGAGGGGGGCCACTCACCGGTCACCTCCGTACACGCGGGCGTACTGGTTCAGAATGGTCCGGTGTTCCTGGGTCCTGTAATCGAGGAACTCGCGGTCGAGGCGGCGGGGCCTGGATTCGAGCCGTGCTGCCGCGTTCTCCAACGCGGTCAGGAATTTCTCGCCGAAGAGGTTCGGATGCCCCTGCGACCAGTCGAACCACTCGGGTTTTTCGACGAGCCCCTTGTGCTGCTCGTACTGCTCGGGCAGGTGCCCCGTGCGGGAGCAGACCGGAAGCAGGTTCAGGTCGAAGGCCAGCTCCAGCTGGCCGGAGTGGCTGCCCCAGAGGTACGGGAGCAGCAGCGCATCCGAAGCCAAGCCGGCGCTGACCACTTCTTCATCCGTGGGGTACGGGCGCATGGTCAGGCGTATACGGGGATCGCGCCGGGCCGTCTCCAGGAGCAACGGAGCACGGCCCCCGTCGACGAAGTCGGCAGGGCTGAACGCGCGCAGAAGGACGTGGAGGCTGCTGTCGGGGTCCGTGATCCCAAGGCTCCAGTTGGCCATGGTGGACAACTGGTCCCGGCTGACCCGCGAGGCCCCGAACATGAGGTACCGGGACGAGCTGCTCGACTCGCGCTCCAGGCCAGCCAGTGCCTCCGGGGCAGCCACGTACCCGTGGGGGATGACCGCTGCACCGGGGCTCCTGCCAAGGGTCTCGGTCAGCTTGCTGGCAGAGCCCTCGGTGAGACAGACCCAGCTGACCTCGGCAGAGTGAAGCATCCGCAGTCGCGCCGTGAAGCCCTCGACGTTGCCGACCATGGGCCGAGTGTCGTGGGCGGTGAAGACCACCTTGACCCCGTCGCCGAGACACGCGTCGAGCAGGCGTTCCAGAGTGGCGGGGTCCTCGAAGTCGATGTGGTGCAGATGCAGGACGTCGAGCCATGTGAGGGGGCCGTGTTCGAGGAGCCAAGCGGCGTCGACCGCCGTCGGCACCGTGTCGCCGCTGGGGAGCTCGGTCCCGTTCAGGATGTGGAAGTCACGGCTCTGCAGCTTCCACGCGTACGGGGTACGAGCCGGCAGGTGGACGACACGCATGCCCTCGGATCGGGGAGCCGCTGTCACCGCTGTTCGCCCTCCGTCCCTTCCAAGCCGACGAGGAGCAACTGGGTGGACAGGCCGTTCGAGGCGTCGTCGCTCCGAGTGAGTCCCGCGTAGTGGATCTCGAACCCAGAAGCCTTCAGCAGCGCCTGGAACTCGTCGCTCGCCCACTCCCGGACATGGCTGGGGTTGCGCGGCGGTCCGGGAGCGTCGTAACCGCTGCGGCACTCGCGCGCCGGCGTGGACAGCACGGCGGCGGCGCTGCCCTCCACGAGGAGGCCACGGATCAGGGACAGGGCCGGAGCCGGATTCACCAGGTGCTCGATTACGTCGGAGCAGACGACGATGGACCTGCGCACGAGGGAGGAGGAGATCGGCAGTCGCTCGGCCGATTCGAGATCGACCTCGATCCACTCGCCGAAGGGGTGGTTGTCGCGGCACCACACGAGGTTGTCCCCGAAGTCCACGCCGATGAAGGACCAAGCCGGGTACTCGTAGGCCAGCGACGCCAGTTTGCCCGCCCGTCCGCAGCCGATGTCGATCACGACGTCGCGGCCGAGTTGCTTCGCCCGGGCGGCGGCGTAGGGGTAGACGTCGGGCTGCCAGGTCACGGTGTCGTCCGTCTCGTCGAGGAAGTACTCCACCTGGTCCCGGCTGCGGTAGCCGCTCCTGATGAAGTAGGTCCCGGCGCCGCCGATGGGCTGTCGGGAGGTCGTGGTGTCCGTGTGCACGGGAGACTCCTCGCTTACTTCGGCCAGTGGGAGAACAGAGAGATCAGCCGTTCGACCAGCTGCTCGCGTACGGTGCGCCATTCAGGGCTTCCATCGCGGCGCGCGGCTGAGGCCCGGTCGTACTCCCGACCGTCGACCTCGGGCAGACACGCGTACATCTGGAGCAGCGCCGAGCCGTCGTCGGTGGGCGCGGTGTCGGTGTCCGCCCTGAGCAGGGCCCGGATGTCCTCGGTGCACATGGAGGCGTCGATCCCGGAGCCGGGGATGCTCTTGCTCATCTTCGGGAGGCCGCCGAAGCCCGGGATCATCTTGGTGTAGATGCCGGCCAGCCGTTCCGCGGGCAGGCCCCAGCGTTCCGCTCCGCGTCGGGCGAGGACGACGTACTTGTGCTCGTCGACTCCGAGGGAGACCAGGACGTGCCGCCCTTCGCGGAGAAGATGGACGAAGTCCGCCGCCATGAGCAGGGTGGCCTGCTTCATCCCGTAGTTGAGGTGGTCGAAGACCCCGTGGTTGCGGTAGAGCCCGGCGAGGTCCTCCTCGGCCCAGTGGAAGTCGTCGTCGTCCAGGTGGCGCGACAGCAGGAACGCGGTGGCCATGACGTCGGTCTCGCCCTCCTGTCTGCGCAGCACACCCCGCTCGGCGTCGAACCCGAGGCGCAGGACGAACTCCTCGTACTGGTCGGCGAGTTTCCGTACCGAGTCCAGGGGCGTACGGCGCGCGTTGTAGGAGTCGAGATCACCCAGCACGATCTGCACATCGAGCCCGGACTGCTGCAGCTTGACCGCACGCAGCAGCTGGAAGAGGGTGCCGGCGTGCGGCGGGCCGCCGAGCCCGACCCCGGTGGTGACGATCGCGGGCTGCTCGGCCGCGACCGCCTCCGCGAACTGGCGCGCTCCGGTGTGGCACACCCACTTCGTGCGCAGGTCGCCGGGGCTCATCCCCGCCAGGCCGAAGTCGATGGTGCCGAGCCCGAGGCGCTCATAGCGGTGCTGGTCGATGACGCTCTCGTAGTACGCGGTGTCGAACTTCATGCGATTCCTTCCAACTGGGTCTGCTCACGGAGGGAGAAAGCCCGGCGGACCAGCGGCTCGAAGCCCTCGACCAGGAGGTCGCCGAGCACCGCGTTGCGAGGTGCCGCGACGCTCCCGAGGTCCGCCGTGACCGTTCCGTCGGCGAGGACCCACACGCGGAACGGATACGGGTCCTCCGGGGCACGCGTCGGCTGGGCATAGATCGTCACGCCGTTGACGTCGCCGCGTACGTCGTCCACGGCCCGCACGAAGTCGTCTCGTTCGAAGCCGTAGATCTCCGCCTTGTGCGCGTTCGCGCGGCCGATGGGGCGGTACTGGGAGATCAGCCAGTACTCGACGTCTGTCTGCTGGGCCACCCCGGTGATGAGCTGCGCGAGGCGCGGCAGCTCCTTCACGGAGCCGGCCGTGGTGAACGTGTTGAACGCGAGGCGCCGCTGGTCGCCGGTGAGGAGCTCGACGTTGGACAGGAAGCGTTCGAAGTACCCCTGTCCGCGGAACCAGTCGGCCGTCTCGGAGTCCGGGCCGTCGACTGCCAGGGAGTACACGGTCACGTGGTCGCGGAGGCCGGCATAGCGTTCGCTCAGGAGCAGCCCGTTGGTGTGGAGGTTCGTCTCGAAGCCGACCTCGGTGGCGTGCCGGAGGGCCACCTCCAGGTGGTTGTCGTACGGCATCACGGGGTCCCCACCGGTGAAGACGCACCGGTGGGCCTCGGACTCCGAACGGATCCGGCCGATCACACGGCGGACCGTGTCCGCGTCGGTGCTGACCCGGTTGCGCTCGCGGTAGCAGAAGCGGCACACGCCCGGTGAGGTGCTGGTCGCGGTCAGGTCCCAGGCGTTGCAGTCGGTGTTGAGGACCAAGTGGACGATCGCGAGTTCGTCGTGCGTCAGCACGGTGCCACCTCCTTGACGCCCGGGCTCACCAGAACGGCCGTCGGGGAGATGCGCTGCAGAAGCGAGTGGAGCTGGCGCGGGGCACCGCCCGTGAGCCGTACGAACCGCTGGAGCGTGTCCAGTCCCGCGCCCGCGTCGATGATGGTGAGGGCCTTGTCGATGCCGGACCGGATGGTGGGAGTCGCTTCGGACATCACCATGAGCAGGGCCGCGTTGAGGGCGATTGCCTTCCGCGCCTCACTGGCGTCCCGGCCGGCCAGCACACGGATCGCAGCGGTGACGTTCTCCCGGGGGTCCTCGTACTGGGTGACGGACATCAGGTCCTGCGGCATCGAGACCGCGCCCCTGCGGACCTCGTCGTTGAAGGCCAGGTCCTCGTCGCCGGCGTTGATGCGGCAGGCCCGCACCGTGCTTCCGGGGATCAGCTCGTCGACCTGGACCGCGTTGCCGACGCTGGAACTGACGACCGTCACGTCCGGCAGGCCGAGGCGGGACAGCAGCCGGGCGGAAGCCCCGACCGCGGGGTGCGAGAGGCCGTACACGTAGGCCGGGCAGGCGACTGGGCTGAGGAGGGCGGGGAACGCCAGACTGAGGGCGTGTACGGCCTGGAACCTGCCTCCGTAGCGGCGGTCGAACTCGGGTACGCGGTTCTCGATGGAGAAGAACCCGAAGCCGACCTCCGCCGTGATGTCGACCATCTCCTGGTGCGGCACCGTGTCGCTCGTCGCCCCCACGAGGTCGATGAAGTCGCGCGATCCGGTCTTCGACGACGCACTGCGGGATCCGAGTTTCGCGACGTGTGCTCCCCCGGTGGCCGCCACCAGCGCGGCGGCGGTGCTGAGGTTGATCGTCTTGAAGGTCTTCTTCCCGCTACCGGTGTAGCCGACGAACCGCATGTCCGCGGGCGGCTGGTGGAAGTCCCAGCCACTTCGGTCCAGGGCCGTCGAGGCTCGGACAGCGGCCTCGACCTCCTCCAGCCTTGGCCCTCGCAGGAGCAGTCCGGTCAGGACGCTTCCGAGCATCACGTCCCGCGTGTGGCCCTCCGGTAACGCGAGAATGCGCGTGATGCCGTCGTGGACGTCCTGGGGTGGGATGTCGGCGGGCGAGTTGATCCTGTGGGCCAGCAATGGCGCTGTCATCGCCACGGTGTCGGCTCCTTTCCTTCAGATGTCGGACGCGAGCAGGACCTTGAACGGACGGTGGCGGGCTCCGCTCTTCAGGGCCGCCAGTCCCTGTGGCAGGTCGTTGAGAGGGAATCTGTCCCGGGTCATCAGGGCAGCCCAGTCGCCGCCCTTCGCGAGCACGTCGATGGCGTCACGGAAGTCGTCGTGGCCGTCCGCGCGGCAGTACGAGAAGGAGCCGCGCAGGGTGATCGAGCGCCGGAAGATGCCCCGCAGAGGGACCGAGAGAAACACCCGGGGCGCGTAGGCGTTCTGTACGAGAACCGTTCCACCGTCACGAACCGCGCTCAGAGCCTGGCGTATGGGGGAGTCGCTGTCGCCGGACGCGGCGTCCACGACGACGTCGCACGGCGGCAGCTCGGTGGAGCGGAGGTTGATGTGCGGGTCGAGGACGTAGCCCAGTTGATGCGACCGCGAAGGTTCCCTGACCAGCATGTGCACGTCCCACCCGGCCTCCGCTGCGCAGATCGCCGTGCACACCCCGAGGACGCCGCCCCCGATGATGCCGAGCCGCCCAAGAGGCAGCCGGAGACCGCAGCGGACTCCGTGCAGTGCCACTGCCATCGGATCGGCAAGCACACCGTGCGCGGCATCCTGCAGGTGGGGTAACGGGATGACGTTGCCGCGGGGCACCCTCACGGCGTCGGCGAGACCCCCGGGAAGGTCCCATCCGATGCGTCGCAGCTCCGGGCAGAGGTGAACGTGGCCGCGGTCGCAGTAGTGGCACGAGCGGCAGGGCACCAGCGGGTCGACCGCGACCCAGTCACCCGTCTCCGAGTCGACCCCGACGACCTCGTGTCCGGGATACCAGGTCTCCGGCAGCCGCCCCTGCCACGGGTGACTGAGCTTCGCGACATCGCTTCCGCACAAGCCCGTGTACCGGATCTCGACCATCGTCGTGCCGGCCATCGGGTGCATGTCGACCGGCGCGGGGAGCCGGCGGAGGATGCCGCCTTCGACTGCCCATGCGTGCGGGATGTTCATCGCTCCCTCCACGTGCTCAGTAAGGACGGGAGTGCCTCCACCTCTGGTATCGCCCTGCCGTGCCAGGCGGTCTCGCCGAACGCGAGGCCGTGCGGCCCACCCCGGCGTTCCACACGAACCGCACGCATCTCGGCGCGCTCCGCCCCGGCCAGTTCGTCACCGCCGCCGTCACCGCAGTAGAGGACCTGCTCCGGGGCGACGCCGAGCGCTCCGAGGGCCTCGCTGAAGAGCTGAGGCGCGGGTTTCACCGCGCCCGCCCGGCAGCTGAACACGGCGGCGTCGAAGTGCGGAGCGAGACCGCTGTGGCTCCACGCCTCGGCGATGTCGGGGGACGCGTCGCTGAGAACAGCCAGCCGGACCCCGCCGTGCCGAAGCTCCTTCAGGGCCTGCAGGAGCGTGACATCGGTCTGGAGCCGGTCGCGGGCGAGTTGCGCCAGGAGCCGTTCCAGCTCGTTCACACAGGACACGGGAGCTTTGCAGTGCGCGACGAGGTGTGCCGCGACCTCGGCAGTGGACCTCAGCTGCCCGTCGTGCCTCGCCCGCCAGCTGCAGGACAGTGCCGATTCGGCGACCGCTGAGGACACACGCAGTACCTCGGCGAACTGGGTGGCGGCAGCACTCCGTTCAACCGCGCTCGGGGCCGTGACGAGAGTGCCGAAGAGATCGAGTATCACCGCGGTCGGTCTCGAAGACCGAGCTGCGGACCCCTGCCCGAGAGAAGCACCAAGCAGCACGTCGCTCACGGGGTGTGTGCTGATCGCGGACAGACTCGTCGACAAGGCGGTGCTCGTCGGCGGATAGCGCATGGCGAGGCTCCATCAGTAGATCGGTGATCTTGAGCAGAACCCAGCCCTCCGGCCGGCTGTGTACCAAAGACCCGACGACGAGCTGGTCGTCGCGCGAGGGAAGGGCGGGCGCCCTCCGGGAAACCGGCCCGCAGGCGGTGTGCGTTGTGTACAGAACAATCCCACCGGGAAGGACACGCGAGCGGACAGACTGTCCGCACGTTCTTCGCGCACAGGTCTTGACTCATGCGCTAGCCCTCGCTAAAAGCGCGGGGCGCTATTGAGGGATTACTGGAGGGGAGTATTCATGCGGTTTATGCAAAATTGGGCGGCCCCGCATGCAGGGGGCCGGCTGATGTCCAAGCGCGCACATGTCGACGACGCCGCTGTTGACACTTGGCGAGCAACTCTGTGGGGCTGGACATCGTCCGTACGCTGAGTGCAGTGCTCCGTCGCGAAGGGATCGCCCCACCAATGAGTGAAAACCTGACGCTGGGAGACCGTCTCCGTATAGCCCGCCGGACACGGAAGCTGTCTGCCGCTCAACTGGCACAGAAGGTCGCAATATCACCCAGCTACGTCCAGAAGCTGGAGTCCGGCGCGCGCAAGGCTTCACCGTCGCTGGTCCTGGCGCTCGCCAAGGCACTGCACTTCGGCCCCGAGGTCCTCACCGGCCAGCCGTACTACGGTGAGCCGGAAGCCGAGGACGGCGTGCACACGGTGATCCCGGAACTCCGGAGGATCATGCTGTGCTACGACACCCCGGACGAACTTGAGATCGCCCCGAGGCCGCTGTCGGTTCTCGCGTCCGAAGTCGACCAAGTCGCCGCTCTCCGGCGGGACGCGCGCTACGCGCCCATGGGTCCGCTCCTGCCGCCGATCATCACGGAACTGACGCATCTCGCCCTCGACGGCCGCAACGGTGACCAGGCCAAGGCGTTCTGGCACCTCGCGCGTGCTTACCGGGCGGTGAACTCCCTTGCCCACAAGATGGGGCATCACGACCTGTCCAACACGGCGCTGGAGCGGGTGCGGTGGGCTGCTGACCTGTCCGGTGATCCGCTGATGAAGTTCACGGCTGGGTACCTGGTCGCCGGCGCGATGCTCCGCCAGGGGGCCTACTCATCCGCACGCCGCAAGCTCCAGGCGCTGCGCCAGGAGCTCGAACGAGTCCAGCCGGAACGCTCCTTCACCAACGACGCGCTCGCGGTCGACGGAGCGCTGCTGCTGAAGCTGGCCGTGCTGGAGGCCAGGGAGAACAATCCGGACCGTGCGGACGACTACCTGCGCGAGGCCGAGATCGTGGCCAGAATGGCCGGCAACCGTGACTCCCTCGCCTACGAGATGTCCTTCGGGCCGACGAACATCCGCATCCACGAAGTGCACGCCATGATCGACATGGGGGACACGGAGCAGGCTCTCGCCCGCCTCACGGAGTGGTCTGACGTGCCGGGCGGGGAGTGGGTGCCCCCGGCCTCAACGGTGGGCGAGCGGTCGAGCCACCACTTCATCGACGTGGCCTCGGCAAAGCTGGCCGTGGGGGACAGGGCGGGTGCGTTCGGGGACCTGCGACGTGCGCGTAAGGTCGCCCCGAACCACACGCGATTCCACCCCTCGGCTCGCGAGACGGTCGCGGCACTCCTGCGGATGGACGCGCACCCTTCCAACGAGCTCTCTTCGTTCGGTAGTTGGGCGGGAGTTATCACAAGCTGAGGAACAGTCAAGACACTTCGCAGGGAAATCCCACGGACAATCTGTCCGCGCACGGAACCAACAGAGTGGAAAGGTCTCCTCACAGATGGTTCTGAGGAGGCCGTTTCCATGCCCGACGTCACCCCGCGCGTTCCCGCGCTGCCGCCTCGGTGGATGCCGATAGGCGACGATCCCGAACTGTGCTCGGCGGGTCACTGGTGGGACGCCATACGCGTCGTAGAGATAACCGGCCGGCGCGCGATCGAGCTTCTCCGCGAGGACGGCACGGTGGTCGGTCCGGTCATCCTTGACCCCGGAGGGCCGGAGCCTCGCATGTACTTCCTCGTGCCGCCCGGCACGGCCGTCGGCTGGGAGGAGCCAGGAACGGTTCCTCTCGGACAGAAGTGCCACATCGTCGTGCCGCCCGCCGAGGCCACGGAGCCGCCCGGGTTGCACTGGCACGTCTTCCCTCAAGGGCCGAGGTCGCTGACACAGCCCGGCCGGCTGCGCAAAGCTCTCGGCCAGGCGCGCAGGGAGCAGCGCGGCCCGGCGGAGGCCGCGGATTCCTGATGTCCCTGCGCATCTCCCTCGTCCTGCTGCTCGGGATCGTCCTGGTTGTGCTGATCCGAGGCGGCTCCCTGAAGGCCGGGCCCGCGGTCGTGAGCGTGCTCTTCGGGTTCTTCCTGGCCAGCACGTCGATGGCGCCGGAGATCAATCGGCTGGTCTCCAGTGTTGTGGGCATGATCGGCCAAATTCGCTTCTAGATCGCCACTGGCCAGATTTGGACAGCGCTGCTCGATCGAGGACATGATCCGGACGACGAAATCCATGTCGTCAGATGGACGCAGGGCCATGTGCCCCTGCTGTGCGCCCTGTTGAGTGTCAGTGGCCGTTCCTATCGTGGAGGAATGGCGAACGGGGTGTGGCACACCGGTTATGGCATAGAGATCAACCTGTCGTTACCCGACCTCGGGCATCCGGGCCGTCCGGAGCTGCTTCGTGAGATCACCGCGAGCGTGACCGACCGCGACCCGCAACTGCTTGAATGCCTGGCGCACCACGAAGGGCGGGAGTGCCAGTCGGAGACCGGCGGGAAGTCTCCGTGGATGTTCATCCGCCGAGGTCGCGTGGGCGGCCGAAGGCCGCTGGTTGCCTCTCACCTGCCGGTTACGCACAAGCCGACCCCGGCAGAGAGCGCGCAGCACAAGGCCACCAAGGAGCGGGTCGTCGAGACTGCCGCGCGGTACGGGCTGGATTCCGAGGCCGAAGTTCCCGTGGCGAACCGGCGGAGCGTCACGGACGCCGTCGTCACCGGGCCCGGTGGCATACGGATCGGCTGGGAGATCCAGTACCACCACATCAGCCCCAGCAGCGTGCACCGCCGCTCGGTCAATGCTGTGGAGCACGGCGTCACGCCCTTGTGGGTGGCGAAGGACCGGGCGGCTTCCCTGATCGACCGTGCGCCGTGGGCACGCGTCGACGACATGCCGTGGAAGGACATCGACGACGGCAAGGAGATGGTGATCCGCGGTGGGTACCTCCATCTTCAGGTCTGGAAGTGCGTACCGAGCAGCGACCGCCACTGCCTCGTCAGCGAGGGTGCCGGTCACTGTGACGCGATTCACGCCGACTGGTTCGTGCCCGCGCTGTGTCTTCCCGAGAAGAAGCCGGTCCACATCGAAGACCTGGTCCTGCAGAGCGCCACGGGGGAGAGCGTTCCGGTCTACGTGCCCAGCCGCGGCAACGGCCGGGCCGGTCGGCACATGTGGGTGCCAGCGGAGGATCGCATGCTGTGGGAGGAGATCGTCGGTGAACGGACCCCTCTTCCTCCAGCCTCCGCCGAAGAGGACGACGACGTGATCACCTTCGCCGAGCAGGAGATCGACCGCACCTGCCGGGCAAGGGAAGAAGGCCGGTTCGTCAGCGACGCTCGACCCCTCCGCGACCTCGGCCAGCCGACTGGCGGCTTCACCCTTCCTCGCATGCCCGTGCAGGGCTCCCGTGAGGCGATGCGGATCACACCAGTCGAGCGGGCCGCTGCGTCCGCCGCGCTGGGATGCCCGACGTGGGAGCTGGGGCCGTGCGCCGGCTGCGGCCAGCTGATGCGCAGGTACGGGCGGTACGCGGCGATGTACTGCAAGGTGTGCCGGGCCGTCCTCAACGGGCGGTAGCCGGGAACTGCAACCAAAACTGCAACCACGGAACGACGAAGGCTCCGGCCGCGATGCGGCCGGAGCCTTCGTCTGCCCTGGTGGGCGGGTGCGGAGGATAAGGGATTCGAACCCTTGAGGGGTTGCCCCCAACACGCTTTCCAAGCGTGCGCCCTAGGCCACTAGGCGAATCCTCCGCCGGAAACATTACATGACCAAGAGGAGTGCTGGCGAACTCGTTCCCCGCCGCCGGCATCGGGTAGGCTTCTCGCAGCCCCTCACGCGGCGCTATCTGACTGAACTCCCCCAGGGCCGGAAGGCAGCAAGGGTAGGTCGGCTCTGGCGGGTGCGTGGGGGGCGCTTGCGTTGCGGGGGGCCCGTGTCCGTGGGCGGGCCGGTTGTCGGTGGACGCCTATAACCTCGTAGGCGTGTCGTCTCTCGCGCTGTACCGCCGCTATCGCCCGGAGTCGTTCGCCGAGGTCATCGGGCAGGAGCATGTCACCGACCCGCTGCAGCAGGCGCTGCGGAACAACCGGGTCAATCACGCGTACCTGTTCAGCGGTCCGCGCGGGTGCGGCAAGACGACCAGCGCGCGCATCCTCGCCCGGTGCCTGAACTGCGAGAAGGGGCCGACCCCCACGCCCTGCGGCGCCTGCGAGTCCTGCCGTGACCTGGCCAGGAACGGGCCGGGGTCCATCGACGTCATCGAGATCGACGCCGCTTCGCACGGTGGTGTGGACGACGCCCGTGACCTGCGGGAGAAGGCCTTCTTCGGGCCCGCGCGCAGCCGGTACAAGATCTACATCATCGACGAGGCCCACATGGTCACGCCGGCCGGTTTCAACGCGCTGCTCAAGGTCGTGGAGGAGCCGCCGGAGCACCTGAAGTTCATCTTCGCGACCACCGAGCCCGAGAAGGTCATCGGGACCATCCGGTCCCGGACCCATCACTACCCCTTCCGGCTGGTTCCGCCGGGGACCCTGCGCGACTACCTCGGTGAGGTGTGCCAGAAGGAGGACATCCCCGTCGAGGAGGGAGTCCTTCCGCTGGTCGTGCGGGCCGGCGCCGGATCCGTGCGTGACTCCATGTCCGTCATGGACCAGCTGCTCGCCGGCGCGGGGGAGGAGGGTGTGACCTATGCCATGGCCACCTCGCTCCTCGGGTACACCGAGGGCTCGCTGCTCGACTCCGTCGTCGAGGCCTTCGTCTCCGGCGACGGCTCCGGCGCCTTCGAGGTCGTCGACCACGTCATCGAGGGCGGCAACGACCCTCGCCGGTTCGTCGCCGACCTGCTGGAGCGGCTGCGGGACCTGGTGATCCTCGCCGCCGTTCCGGACGCCGCCGAGAAGGGGCTCATCGACGCCCCCTCCGATGTCGTCGAGCGGATGCAGGCCCAGGCCCGGTCCTTCGGCGCCGCCGAGCTGAGCCGCGCCGCCGACCTCGTCAACGAGGGGCTGACCGAGATGCGCGGCGCCACCTCCCCCCGCCTCCAGCTCGAGCTGATCTGCGCCCGCGTGCTGCTGCCCGCGGCCTATGGCGACGAACGGTCGGTGATGGCCCGCCTCGACCGGCTCGAGCGAGGTGTGAGCTTTTCCACAGGGGCCGGGGCGCCTGCGATGGGATACGCGCCGGGGCCGGAGGCCCACGGCGGTCCGATGAGTGGCCCGATGGGCGGTGGCGGCGCGGCTCCGGCGGCTCCGCCGGAGCCGCCGGGTGGCGGGGCCGCGGCC
>NZ_QFDQ01000010.1 GCF_003270085.1 Streptomyces triticisoli
CCCGGGCGCACCGTGACCGCCCGGACCGCCGTGACCGCCGGGGCGGCCCGGGGGCTCGGTGCCGAAGGGCGGGCCCGGCGGGATCGGCTCGGCCGGGCGGTTCACCTGCGAGGGCCGGGAGCCCTGGTACTCGTAGGAGTCGCCGCCGAAGGGCGGGCCGGGCGGCTGCGGGAAGCGGGGGGCACCCGGGCCGGGACCGGTACCGGTCCCGGGCGCCGGCGGGCGCGGCGCGGCCGGGGTGTACGAGGTCGCGGTGTTCGTCAGGAAGTTCCACCGGCACTCCTCGCAGAACGGCGCACCGCCCTCACGGGGCGTACGGCACTGCGGGCAGAGCTCCGGCTCGGGGGCCGGTGCGGCGGACAGGTGCGGGTGCCCGCCGGGCACACCCGGGTGACCGGGACCGCCCGGGCCACCGTGACCGCCGGGCCCCGGTGCGGGCGGGAAGCCGTAGCCGCCGGCCGGGGGCGGTGGGGGAGGCGGGGGAGGCGGGGGCACGGCACCGGCCATGCGGTGACCGCACACCTCGCACCAGTCGTCGGAACCCGACTGGTGTCCGTTCGGGCAGGTCGGCATGTCGGCGCTTCCCCCTCTCCTTTCCGGCCGTCTCGACCGGATTTCTCCCACCCCGAGGGGCCAGGCTCGCTGTCTTTCGCTGTCTGTCGCGGCGGTGCCGCGTCACTTCTTCACACGAACGGTCTTGGTGGACCGAGTCTCGAGAGTCATCTCGTCGGCCTCCTCGACCTTCGTCTTCAGTCGCACAGTACCTGTCGCCGCGTCGACCACGTCCACCACCTTCGCAAGCAGTTTCGCAGTATCCGCGTTCCCCGAGGCGCCGGCGAGCTGAACGGCCCGGCCCAGTTTGGCCGTTGCTCCATCGATATCGCCTGCTTTGCGAAGGTCGAGCCCCTGTTGGATGACCTGTGCCAGTTCGGCCTGCCCGGTGTAGTGGGCCACCTGCGGGTTGATCGAGGTGGACGCGGCCATGTCGTCGGTCCACACGGCCCGTACGAGGCCCTGCGCGCCCAGGTTCTGTACCGTTCGGTCAGGCTGCGGGACCACCAGGGAGACCCGGGCGGCGAGCATTTCCTGGCCGACGCCGGCCGCGGGCACCTCCACGCAGAGGTGGTAGTCACGGGACTCGTCCCCCCAGGAGCCGGTGGGGTAGTCCCCGGAACGCGGGCCCGCCTCGGTGCGGCGGTCCGTCAACTCCTCAACCGCAGGGGCGACTTGCTTGACGAACTTGATGGTCGCGCCGACCGGCGTCCACACCCGCAGGGCGACGTCCGCGACCTCCTTGCCCATCGCCGTCTCCATCATCCGCGTGAAGTCGGCGGCCAGACCGGCCGGATCGGCGACGATGTCGGCGGTGCCGAGCAGCGCGGAGGCGATCCCTGTGACTTCTTTCACTTCCCAGTCGGTGCCCACGCCACGCGCGTCACACGTGAAGCGTCCCGCGCAGTCGCCGAGCGCCCGCTTGAGGTCCTCGGGCGACTCGTGCTCGTTGCGGCCGTCGGTGAGCAGGATGCCGTGCCGGATGTCGGCCTCGGCCGAGGACAGCAGCCGGTCGGCCAGCCGCAGCCAGGTGCCGATGGCCGTGCCGCCGCCCGCGTTCAGCCTGCGCAGCGCCCGCTTGGCCTGCTCGCGGGTGGCGGCGTCGGCGACCGCGAGCCGGCCGTCGCCCGGATAGACCTCCTTGGCCACGTGCGTGCCGCCGACCACCGCGAAGCGCACGCCGTCGCGCAGGGTGTCGATCGCGGCGGCCGTGGCGTCCCGGGCGTTGCGCATCTTGGTCTGCGGGTAGTCCATCGAACCCGAGCAGTCGACCATCAGCACCACCGCCGCGGACGGTCCCTGACCGGATGTGTGGAGGTGCGGTGCCGCCACCGCGCCGCCGATGGTGCCGCCGCCGGTCGCGGTGACCGTGACGATCGCGTTGACCTCCCGGCCGTCCTCGGGCAGGTACTCGTTCTGGTACACGTCCACCGAGAACCGCGGCACGCTGGACTTCGAGAAATTGGCCATGCCTTCCCAGATCCCCCTTCTGGAACCCCCGCGCGCGGGAGCGACGACTGTGAACGGGCCGCTCCCCTCCGGCCCTTTGAAGCTTCCTCGTCGGTGAGGGCTCGCGCCGGGGGTCCCGTCGCGTGCCACGTGCCACATGCCACGTGTCACGTGCCGCGGCGGGCCCCGGCATACGTCCCTCAGGGCGATCCTGCCCCCCGCGGCGGGGCCGGGAACGGCAGGACGGCCACTGTTACGTTGTCGTGGCCCCCGCCGTCCAGGGCGTGGCCGACCAGTACCCGGGCGCTGTGCAGCGGACGTACGGCGGCGTCGTGGGGGACGGCCCGGGCCATCTCCTCGGCCGTCTCGGCGTAGTTCCACAGCCCGTCCGTGCAGACCACGACCACACCCGGCCGGTCCGGCTTGAAGGAGGCGGTGTGCGGCTCGAGTTCGTAGGCGTCCGCGCCGAGCCAGCCGGTGATCGCGTGGGCGCGCTCGTCGGCGTACGCCTCCGCCTCGGTCATCAGGCCCGCGGCGACCATCTGCGCGGCCCACGAGTCGTCCTCGGTGAGCCGGGCCGGGGGCGCGGAGCGGTCCACCGGCACCCAGTAGACGCGGCTGTCGCCGACCCAGCCGACGACCAGCAGGCCGGAGGTGACCACCGCGCCGACGATCGTGCAGGCCGGCGCGTTCTGGTGCGGGGCGTGCTCGCGGGCCGTCGCGGGTTCCTCGGCGAGCGACTCGACCGCCTTCGCGGCGGCCACGATCGCCTCGTGCATGGCCTGCTGGGGATGCGTGCCCCGGGGGAGCGCGGCCAGCAGGGACTCGCTCGCCGCCCGCGAGGCGGCCAGTGAGGCGTCGTCGGGGCGGGTCGCGGAGGACACGCCGTCGCAGACGATCGCCACGGCCGCGGGCGAGCCGTCGGGCAGCGTGAGGTGGCCGACGGCGAAGGAGTCCTCGTTGCGGTGGTGGCGCAGGCCCCGGTCGCTGACCGCGGCGATCGGGCCCGACTCCTGCTCCATGTGGTCGCGTTCGCGCGGCTGGGCGTGCCCGCAGTTCTCGCAGTAACCGTCGCTGTCGACCCGCCCCGCCCGGCACGCCACGCACACCGCGGCGCCCTCGTCCGGGGCGGCGGCGTCCGCGGCCACCCGCGGGTCCGGCGCCTGCAGCGGGTACTCGTCGGGCTCCGCCGGCCGGTCGAGCCGCACACCGCAGGCCGGCGGCGCGGGGGAGTCACCGAGCGGCGGCTGCGGCTCCGCCTGGCGTGGGGGCTGGGCTGCCGGGTGCGGCGCCTGGGGCTGAGGTTGGGGCTCGGGCTGCGGCTGCGCCTGCTGCGGAGGCTGGACCGCCGCGTACGCCTGATCCTGACCCTGGGCCTGTGGCTGGGCTGCGGCCGGAGCCTGTGGCTGGGTCGGCGGCTGCGGCGCCGTTTGGCGCGGGGGCTGGGCGGCCCGATGCGGCTGGCCCTGTGCCTGCTGCGGGGGCTGGGCGGGCGGCTGCGGCTGCCGCTCGACCGCCGCCTGAGCCTGCGGCTCCGCCTGGCGCGGGGGCTGGGCTGCCGGGTGCGCCTGCGGCTGCGGCTGTGGCTGCTGCGGAGGGTGAGCCGGCGGCTGGAGCTGCGGTTGCCGCGGAGGCTGGGCTGCTGCCTGTCGCTGCCCCTGGGCCTGTGGCTGTGGCTGCGACTGCGGTGCCGGTGGTGGGGGCGGCGGGGAGCCGCCCGCGTTCGTGCCCGGCACGTGCGGGCGGGGCGGGACCTCGGAGGCGTCCGGGTGCGGGGCGTGGGGCCAGGCGGCGCCGTCGGCGTGCTCGCCGGGGGCGGCCGGGCGCGGCACCGAGGCGCCGTTCATGGTGAGCGTCGGCGTGTCGTTCCGTCCCGCGGCGGCCGCGGACAGGGCGCATCCGCACGCGCCGCAGAAACGGTCACCCGACTCCACCGGCTCCGCACAGCTCGGGCACTTCGGCAGGGCGGCCTGCTGGTGCATCTGCGACATCAACTACACCCACGTCCGGGGGCGGTAACGGTTGGCACGTTCCACCAGGTCGATCCTCTCCTCGCCGCCGGAGGCCAGCCGGGCCAGCGTGCGGTACGAACGCTCCAGGCCGAAGCGGAGTCCCCGCTCGTCCAGGTCGCTGCCGAGCAGCACCCGCCGGGAGGCCGGGTCGGCGGCCCGTCCCCCGGAGAGTATCCAGTCCAGGGCGCAGCCGAGGACTTCCGCCGACAGCCGCTCGCGCCGCGCAGGATCCAGAGCGTACGCCTGAAGTGCCTCCACCTGCCCGGCGGCGGCCGTCAGGTCCTCCAGGAACGGCGTGTCGGACGCGGCCGCCGTCCGGTGCCGCAGCCGCGCCCGTACGGCCGCCACCCGCGCCGCCGTGTAGTGGATGGAGGACTCCGGAACCGACTCCAGGGTCCGTACGGCCCCACGCCGGTCACCGGTGGCCAGTTGGACGCGGGCCAGGCCGAACGCCGCGCTGACCTGGCTCGGGTCGGTGGACCACACCAGGCGGTAGTACTCGGCGGCGTTGTCGAGCTGGCCGAGCACCTCCGCGCACAGGGCGAGCGCCAGCTTCGGCGCGACCTCGCCGGGGAAGGCGTCGTAGATCGCGTCGAAGGCGAGGGCCGCCTCCTCGTGGTCGCCGGTGACCAGGGAGGTCACACCCCGGTACCAGACGACCCGCCAGTCGTCCGGGTCCTCCTCCTCCAGAGCGCGCAGGACCCGCAGCGCGACGGCCGGCTCACCGGTCTCCAGCCGGGCGCGGACCTGGCGCAGCCGTGTCTCGGTGGACTGCGTGGGCGCCGCCGCGAGCGCGTGGACCAGCTCGGCGGGCGCCGACGTCAACAGACCCGCCAGGAAACCCGCGTTCGGGTCGGTGGGGTCGACGTGGGGGACCGGCAGGGCGAGGGCGGCGGTCGGCGTGTCGACGGGTTTGACGAGGACCGGCGGAGCCGGGACGGCCGACGTGCCCGGGCTGCCGCCCGCGCCCTGCGCCGCGCCCGCGGGGAGCGCCGGAGCGGACCTGCGCGTGCGCGGCACCCGTGCCCCCAGCCGGGACACGTCCCCGTCCAGCCGGGGGAACAACTCCGTGTCCGTCACCCTCAGTTCCGGCCCGAACAGCGTCGACAGGGCCGGCCGCGCGTGGCCGGTCTGCAGGGACACGACCTCCCGCAGTACGCCCGTCAGCTGCTCGGACATCTCCTGCGCGGAGGCGAACCGGCGAGCCGGGTCGGGGTCGGTGGCGCGGACCAGCAGGCGGTAGAAGGACTCGTACCGGTGGAAGACCTCGATGCTGTCGGGGTCGGGCAGACTGTCCGCGAAGACGTTCGTGTAGCCCTGGAAGTCGAACGTGAGCACGGCGAGCGTACGGCCCACCGTGTACAGGTCGCTGGCCACCGACGGGCCGGCCTCGGCGACTTCCGGCGCCTGGTAGCCGACCGTGCCGTAGATGGCCGACTCGTCGTCGTCCATGCGGCGCACCGCGCCCATGTCGATCAGCTTGAGCTGGTCCTCGGTCTGGATCGCGTTGTCGACCTTGAAGTCGCAGTACAGCAGGTTGCGGCTGTGCAGATGGCCGAGCGCCTCCAGGGCCTCGATGCCGTACGCGCACGCCTGCTCCACCGGCAGCGGGTCACGCCTGCCGTCCGGGGCGCGGCGGGAGTTGGCGATCTCCTTCAGCGACTTGCCGCCGACGTACTCCATCACGATGTAGCCGTCGAGGGAGCCGGTGCGCTGGTCGAGGTGCTCCACGAAGTTGTAGATCCGCACGATGTTGGCGTGCTCGATCTCCGCGAGGAAGCGCCGCTCGGAGATCGCCGCCTCCATCGCGTCCTGGTCGCCGGTGTCCAGCAGGCCCTTGAGCACCACCCACCGGTCGGACACCGCCCGGTCCACGGCCAGGTAGATCCAGCCCAGCCCGCCGTGCGCCAGACAGCCCGCGACCTCGTACTGACCGTGGACGATGTCCCCGGCCCTCAGCTTGGGCACGAAGGAGTACGGGTGACCGCACTTGGTGCAGAAACCCTCCGTACGGCCCGACCGGTCACCGCGCGCGCGGCCCACCGGCGCCCCGCAGTCCGCACGCGAGCAGAACCGCTTCCGCTCCGGCACCTCGGGGCTCTCGAGCACCATCGAGCGCGGGTCGGGCCGCGGCACCTGCGGCACCTGCACCAGTCCCGCGCCCAGCCGGCCGCGGCCGGAGGAGCCCGTCGTCGAGCCGGAGCCGCGCACCGACACCGAGCGGCCGGTCGACCTGCCCGACAGCGAGCGCGACAGCCGTCCCGACACCGAGCGGCGGGACCGTGAGGAACCGGTCGACTGCGACGACGTACGCGAACTGCGGGCGCTGCGCGCGCTGGAGGCCGAACCGCCCGTGACCCCGGTGGGCGGTGAGCCCACCGTGCCGGTCGTCGAGACGACCGGCGCGAGACCGCACGTGTCGCAGTACAGCTCGCCGCCGCCCACGTCCTCGTACGTACCCTGGCACTCCGGCCGCTGACAGCTCTGCCCCGCCCGACTCATGACTCCCCCCTACCGTCCTTGCCGGCCCCGCCGTCACGGTCCCGGGGCCCGCCCTGCTCCGGCACCCGCGCGCTGCCGAGCGCTTCGGCCGCCGCCTGCTGGTAGCGCAGCACGGCCTGCTCGGCCACCCGCAGGTCGCAGGGCGCGCTCCACAGCATGCGCCGCGCCGCGTCGTACCGCTCGACCAGCAGCGGGTCCTCCGCCAGGCCGTGCCGGGCCACCTTCGCCCGGTACGCGTCCAGCCGGCCGCGCAGCTCGGCACGGACCGCCAGCGGAGCGGTGACCGCCGTCAACGACTCGCGGGCGCGCAGCAGTTCGTCCTCCGCCTTCTGCTCCAGGGAGTCCAGCAACGGCGACAGGCGGTGCCACTGCGCCTGTCTGCGGTACTCGGCGGCCGCCGCCAGCTGCTCCTGCAGCACGGTCGGCGGACCGCTGACCACCGGCACCTCCGTCGCCGCGATCTTCGCCAGCACCTCGCCCCGCGCGGTGCGCGCCTCGGCGAGCGTGCGGTCCGCGCGCGAGAGCAGGTCCCGCAGCCTGATCAGCCGCTGCTCGGCGTCCTGCCGCACCCCGAGCACGGCGTCGATCTCCCGGCGCACCTCTTCCAGCGCCCGCGCCTCACGGTCGTACACCGTGGTGTCCGGCCGGCCGCCGCCCGGCGCCGAACTGCCCTGCGCCGGCACCCAGAAGGCCAGCGGGTCGGAGACCACCTCCGCACGCAGCTTCGCCAGCGTGCGCGTGATGCGCTCCAGGTCGTCGCCCGCCGGGTGCTCGCCGGGGCGGACGCCGACCGAGTGCGCGAGCCGGCGGGTGCGCCGCAACTCCGCGGCCAGCAGGTCGATCCGCGCGGGCAGCGCCGACCAGACCGCGTCGGCGGCGACCACCATGTCCAGGCCGGCCGCGTACAGCTCGTTCATCCGCTCCACCAGCGCGGCCAGGGAGAAGCTCCGGCTGAGCCTGCTCGGGCCGGCCAGGGTCGGCGCGTTCGCCATGGCCGTCGCCGAGCCGGCGACCGTGACCGACTCGCCGCGCAGCAGCTCCGTCAGCTCCACCAGGTCCTCGCGGCTGGACCAGCGGCGGCGGGCACGGATCTCACGGGCGGTGCGCAGCGCGCCGCTGTAGGCGTCGAAGTACGTCCACAGCAGCGTGATCGACGCCTCCGTCGCCGCCCAGCGCTCCTTGGTCACGCCGGTCAGCTCGGCACCCTCCAGGAGTCTGCGGCCCGCGTGGTCCTGCAGGGCGAGGAGTGAGGTCTCGACGGCCTCGTGCTCCGAGCCGAGCCGCGCCAGCGCACGGTCCACCTCGTCCCGGTCCATCACCGGCCCGGCGGGGTCCGTGACGCCCATCGATCACCTCTCGCTGCGCTCGTGTTCCGTCTGTCACCGGTAGCTCGCCGTCGGCGGGACCGCCGACGACGACTCCCTACCCAGCGTGGCGGACAACCACGTGTCGTACGACGCCTTCCAGCCCCCGTCCCCGCGGTAGCTCTCCAGTATTCGGTTGACCCGGCGCACCAGGTCGTCGGCGCCCAGCTTCATCGCCACACCGTAGAACTCCTTGGTGAAGCTCGTGCCCTTCAGCGCCACCGTGGGGTCCTGCGCGGCCTGGCTGGCGGCGAGCGCACTGTCCGTCACCACCGCGTCCACCTCGCCGAGTTGCAGCCGCACCAGGCAGTCCAGCTGGTTGGGGACGGTGGTGGTGATGTCGGTGGAGGCGGGAAGTCTGCCGTTCTTCGTGTCGGCGGACAGGTGGTCGTAGGCGGTGGAGCCGGTCGCCGAGCAGACCTTCCGGCCGGCCAGGGAGGCGTCGTATCCGGTGATCTTCGACGTCTTGGGCGCCAGAACCTGCTGGCCCGTCAGGAAGTACGGCGCGGAGAACGCCACCTGCCTCAGACGGTCGCACGAGATCGTCATGGTGCGCACCACCATGTCCACGCGGCCGCTTCTGATCGCGGGGATGCGCTCGTTGGTGGGGATGGCCTTGAACTGCACCTTGCTCTCGTCGCCGAGGATGTCCTTGGCGATGCGGTGCGCCAGGTCGATGTCGAAGCCCTCCAGCTCGCCGGTGGAGTTGTTCGGGTTGCGGTAGCCCCAGCGGTAGCTGTTCTGGTCGACGCCCACCGACAGGTAGCCGCGCGACCTGATGGCGCTGAGGGTGGGGCCGTCCGCGCTCGACGGGGACAGGCTCTGGTTGTGGGCCTCGCTGTCCTTGCAGTTGTCCGCCTTGGCCCGGGTGCCGTGGGCCGTCCCCCGGCTGCTCGGGGTGGGGTCGTCGGGCCGGGTGTCGGCCGCGTGCGGCTGGGTGCGCGGCAGGGGCAGGAGCAGGACCAGTGTCAGCGCCAAGGTGCAGACGGCTGCCATCGCTCCCACGCCTCCCCAGCCCTTCAGGCCGGCCCGCAGACGTCTTGCTCGCATCGTCACGCCCCCTTCCCCGTTCACCTGTACTCCGACAGTCTGCGCCCGATGCCGAGCACCGCGCCGGCCGCGCCGAGGACCGCGAGCACCGCGGAGCCGGCGGGCAGGCCGGTCATCGCGGCCAGGCCGGCGCGGGCGGCCTGCCTGAACTCGTTCGTCTCGTGGGTGAGCGCCGACGCCAGTGAGGTGTCGACGTTGTCGAAGCACTCGCCCGTCGACTGGTCCTCGGCCGTGGTGCCGATGACCCGGTCCCGTGCCTTCTGGTAGTCGCCGGAGTCGTTGGCCCGGCGGGCCAGTTCGTGCCGGGACTTCCAGACCTTCATCGACTCGTTCGCCACCTGTACGGGCTTGCGGCCCGCGGTGTCGTCGGCGAGGCGGTCGGCGTGGGCGAGGGCCTTCGCGAGTCTGTCGAGCTCCTGGTCGTACGCCCAGTCGTAGGCGTCCATGACCGTGTTGTTTTTCAGCGTCTTTGTCTCCGCGCCGCGGCTGACGAGGGTCAGGTTCTCGTTGCTGCGGGCCTTCAGGGAGGCGATACGGGCGTCGTGCAGCACGCTCAGCGAGCGCACGCCGTGGGTGTAGGAGCCGTTCAGGCCCGCGCGCGCGACGCTGTGGCCGATCACCAGCCACAGCAGGACGACGGTGGTGGCCGCGGTGGCGGCCACCAGACCGTGGTTCAGCACCCTGTTCGTCCGCAGGTAGTTGCGTCGCTGGGCCCGGGCGAGGGCCGCCAGGGCGACGACACCGAGGGCGATCGCGGCCCATGGGTACGGGGTCGCGTCCGCGTAGTCGGCGCTCAGCCGCTGGTTCTCCTTCTGGTACAGGTCCTCGGCCGCCGGGAGCATCTCGTTCTGCATCGTGTCGTTGGCGGTGCGCAGGTAGGCGCCGCCGACCGGGAAGCCCTGGCGGTTGTTGGCGCGGGCGGCCTCCACCAGGCCCTTGTAGCGGGGCAGGAGTTCGTTGAGCCTGGTGATGGTGGCGGCGGAGGGAGACCCTGGGGCGGAGTTGGCGGCGGCGGTGACGAGTTTGGCGGCGGCCGTGCGGATGTCGGACTCGTAGCGCTCGCGGGTGGCCGTCGTCTCCTGCAGGCCGGCCAGGTAGCCGCTGGTGGCCATGGTGTTGGCGTCGGCGAGGGAGCGGTAGATGTCCGCGGCGTCGGAGCTGAGGGGCTGGCTGCGGTTCAGGACGTCGTCGGCGGCCGTGGCGCGGTTGGTGGTCTGCAGGGCGGTGACGGCGCCGAAGGTCACGACGAGGAGGGCCAGGACGGCGCCGATGATGCGGAGGCGGCCGGGTTCTGTGGTGGCGGCGTGGCGGAGGCGGTCCGCGCCTTCTGCGAGGGCGGTGCGGCGTGGGGGCGTGGGGGTGGGTGGGGGCGGGGATGTGGGGTGCGGCGGGACCGCGGGTGGTGGTGCCGTGTTTGTCGGCGGGTGTGTCACTGTGACCTCCCCCATGGTCATCCGTCACCGCAAGTATCGCTGCCGGGACTGACATCCGCACCGGCCTTCACTGGATCTTGATCGGACCGCAGCGGAGCTGCTCCGCACCACCCCTTGCCCATGAATACGTCGGGGAAGTCGGTTCGGTTCCCCAGCGCTGGTGTTGCGCCCGCGGCGCGTTGTGGGGTCGGGGCCGTGGGGGTGCGGGGGCCTCCGGCGGTTTGGGCCGGGGCGCCTGCGGCGTGTGGGTGGGTCGGGGCCGTGGGGGTGCGTCCAGCCCGCCGCGCACGGGCGTACTGCCCTGAGTTGCCATGGCTGGACTGGGCAGAGACGAAGTATGCGGCGGGCTGTTGACGCACCCCCACAGCCCCTTCCGCCGTCGCGCGGGTGCGGGCCCGTATGGCTGCGGGCAGATCCCACTCCGTGCACGTTTCCCATGGCTCACCGTTCGAAGTGGGCCCGCAGTGTTTCCTGTGCCTGCGCGGAGGCTCTCACCTGGTCCAGCCCCAGGAGGGCCGCGCCCAGGACCGGGCTTGCCGTGACCACCTGGGGGGTCGCCTTCGGGGCGCGGGTGGACAGGAGGGCGTGGATGGTGTCGTCCAGTTGGGGGTGGCGGGCGGCCAGGACGCTGCCGCCGAGGAGGACGGGGGTTTCCTCGTCGAGGAGGTCCAGGCGGGTCAGGGCCACCGTGGCCATGGTGACCACCTCGTTCGCCAGGCGGTCGACGATCGTGCGGGCGATCGGGTCGCCGTCCGCGGCCGTTCGGAACAGGACCGGGGTCAGTTCGTGGCGGCGGTGGTGGTCGACGCGGTTCAGGTGGAGGGCCTCGATGAGGGCGTACATGGAGGCCAGGCCGAAGTGGGCGGGGAGGGTGTGGGACAGGGCGGTGGCCTCGCCGCGGCCGTCCTCCGCCCGGGCCGCGTACCACAGGGCCTCCTCCGCCAGGCCCCAACCGCCGCCCCAGTCGCCGGAGATGCGGCCGAGCGCGGGGAAGCGGGCGGTGCGGCCGTCCGGGCGCATGCCGACGCAGTTGATGCCGGCGCCGCAGACGACGGCGACACCGCGGGGTTCGGCCACGCCCGCGCGCAGGATCGCGAACGTGTCGTTGCGTACGTCGACTGTCGTGCCCCACGCGCGTGCGTGCAGGGCGGTCGCCAGTTGTCGTTCCTCGATGGGCAGGTCGGCGTTGGCCAGGCAGGCCGAGACGTGGTCGGCGGAGGTGACTCCCGCTGTCGTGTAGGCCCGGCTGATCGTTTCTGCCAGGGTGTCCACCGCCGTTTCCACGCCCACGGCCGGTGGCCGGAATCCACCGCCGCGGGCCGTGGCGAGGACGTTTCCGTCGGCTGCCACGACCGCTACGTCGGTCTTGCTGTTGCCCGCGTCGATGGCGAGGACGCTTGCGGTCAGGCCCACGCCAGGTGCTCCCGGTTGTGCGCGATCAGTTGGTCGGTGAGGGTTTCGGCGTACTCGTACTGGCCGATGAGGGGGTGGGAGAGCAGGGCGCGGAAGACGCGGTCCCGGCCGCCGTGCAGAGCCGCCTGAAGGGCCAGGTCCTCGTACGCCGTCACGTTCGCCATCAGGCCCGCGTAGAGGGGGTCGACGGAGGGGATGGGGAGGGGCGTCGTGCCCTCGGGGCCCACTGCTGCCTGTACCTCGATCACCGCGTCGTCCGGGAGGAAGGGGAGCGTGCCGCTGTTGTGTGTGTTCACCACCTGGTACGGGTTTCCGCCTCCATTCAGGAGCGCTGCGGCGAGGTCCACCGCCGCCTCCGAGTAGTAGGCGCCGCCGCGCTTGGCGAGGAGGGCCGGCTTCTCGTCGAGGGCCGGGTCGCCGTACATCGTCAGCAACTCGCGCTCCATTGCCGCTACTTCGGCCGCTCGGGAGAGTTTTGTGCGCATTTCCTCCACTACTTTGTCGTGCGTGTAGTAGTAACGCAGGTAGTAGGAGGGGATCACGCCCAGGCGGTCCAGGAGGGGGCGGGGGAGGCGGAGGTCGTCGGCGATCGTGTCGCCGTGGTCGGTCAGGAGTTTGGGGAGGACGTCCTCGCCGTCCGGGCCGCCCAGGCGTACCCCCGTCTCCCACGTGAGGTGGTTCAGGCCCACGTGGTCCAGGTGGAGCTCGGCGGGGGCGACGCCCAGCATCGCGGCGAACTTGCGCTGGAAGCCGATCGCCACGTTGCACAGGCCGACCGCCTTGTGGCCGGCTTGGAGCAGGGCGCGGGTGACGATGCCGACCGGGTTGGTGAAGTCGATGATCCAGGCGTCGGGGTTGGTGCGGCGTACGCGGTCGGCGATGTCCAGGACGACTGGGACCGTGCGCAGCGCCTTGGCCAGGCCGCCGGCGCCCGTCGTTTCCTGGCCGACACAGCCGCAGGCCAGGGGCCAGGTCTCGTCCTGTTCGCGGGCCGCCTGGCCGCCGACGCGCAGTTGGAGCAGGACCGCGTCGGCGCCGTCGACGGCCCTGTCCAGGTCGGAGGTGGTGACGATACGGCCGTTGTGTGCCTGGCGGGCGAAGATGCGGCGGGCCAGGCCGCCGACCAGTTCCAGACGGTCCGCCGCCGGGTCGACGAGGACCAGTTCCTCGAGGGGGAGGGTGTCCCTGAGGCGAGCGAAGCCGTCGATGAGTTCGGGGGTGTAGGTCGAGCCGCCGCCGACCACGGTGAGTTTCATCCGCAACCTATACAAGCTGATGACCACTCAGGTGAAGGGTGCGGGGGCGGTGCGCGGGTCGGGCCTGGTTCAGTCCTTGAGGAACGGGGCCGTGTCCAGCGTGGGGTACGGGGCCGGGAGAGGGAGCGGCTCGCCGAGGTCGACCTTGGCCTCGTCGTCGTAGTACGCCTTGGTGGGGTCGTCGCCGGGGAGGATGGGGGTGGTGTAGCAGTGAGCCGTGTTGGTGTTGCGGTTGATCAGGATGTAGACGGGGACACCGGCGGCGGCGTAGGTGCGGAACTTGGGGCCGGTGTCCGTTTCGTGATTGGTCGAGGTGACCTCGCCGATCAGGGCGATCATGTCGATGGGGTACCAGCCCTTGTGGGCCTTGCGGTACGACTCGTCGAGCTCCGAGGCCTTGCGGCGCCGAACGTAGAAGTCCGGGATGAACAAGGTCATGGTGCTGCCGTCCTTGTGTGCGGCGCGATAGCCGTTGCCCATGCCCACAAGACGGAATCCGGCCGCACGGAACTGGTAGCTCAGCTCGAAGGCGCCGTCGTTGTGGTGGTCGTTCGGCTGTGGCGGCACGATGACCGTCCCCTCGACATACTCGGGTCGAATCGGCATCGGCGACGCCTCTTCGATCGCACTCAACAGGTCGATGGGGTCCACCTGCGTCATCACCGGCTCCATGATCGGTTCGGCGCTCATCGCTGGTCTCCTTGTCGCGCTGGTGTCAGGCTACGCCCGCGCCGGGTGCCCCGGCAGAGCAATGGAGCCCGCCGGGCGCGTTCCACGGCGAAACCTGAGGGCCTTCACTCGAATGAGTGTGCTGAACCGTTCCGTCCCTCCCCACGCATGCGAGAGGGGCGGCGCCCGGGCACTGCCGAACGCCGCCCCTCTCGTGGATCCGCGGCCCTACTTCGTCATCGACTGCGGCGGAATCGGCGACGCCGCCAGCGACTGCGGGGAGGTGGTGCTGGCGAAGGCCGAAGGGGCCGCCATGCCGGCCGTGGGGTCGGGGGCCGGGGTCTCGTCCGCCGGGGCGGTCGCGCCGCCGACGATGGGGATGTCGGCCGCGTCGAAGGCCCGCTTGATGCGCCAGCGCAGCTCGCGCTCCACGGTCACCGACTTGCCCGGCATGGTCTTGGCCGAGACGCGGACGACCATCGAGTCGATCAGCACGCTGTCCAGGCCGAGCACTTCGATCGGGCTCCACAGGAGCTCGTTCCAGGGCTCCTCCTTGCCCATCTTCTCGGCGACCTCGTCCAGGGTGGCCTTCACCTTGTCCAGGTCCTCGTCCGCCCTGACGGTGACGTCGACACCGGCCGTCGCCCAGCCCTGGGAGAGGTTGCCGATGCGCTTGACCTCGCCGTTGCGGACGTACCAGATCTCGCCGTTCGCCCCGCGCAGCTTGGTCACGCGCAGGCCGACCTCGATCACCTCGCCGCAGGCCACGCCCGCGTCGATCGAGTCGCCGACGCCGTACTGGTCCTCCAGGATCATGAAAACGCCGGAGAGGAAGTCGGTGACCAGGTTGCGGGCGCCGAAACCGATCGCCACGCCGGCCACACCGGCCGAGGCCAGCAGCGGGGCCAGGTTGATCTCGAAGGTGGCCAGCACCATCAGCGCCGCCGTCCCCATGATCAGGAAGCTCGCCACCGAGCGCAGCACCGAGCCGATCGCCTGGGAGCGCTGCCGGCGGCGCTCGACGTTGACCAGCAGCCCGCCCAGCGCGGTGCCGTCCACCGCCTCGGCCGTGCGGCTCATACGGTCGATGAGCTTGGTGATCGCCCGCCGGACCACGCTTCTCAGCACCGCCGCGATCACCAGGATCAGCAGCACCCTCAGACCGATCGCCAGCCACGTGGACCAGTTCTGCTCGACCCAGCCGGCGGCGTTCGTCGCGCTCTCGTGGGCGTCCTGGAACGTGGGGACCGTCAGGGCCGGCGTCTCGGAGGGCGACGGCGACGGCGACGGACCGGCGGCCAGTAGGACGGCGGGCAAGGACACGACAGGTACCTCCAGGTGCATCCGCCCTCCGGCACAGGGGTCAATATCGTCTGGGTCACGAAGAGGTCACCGGACGGGCAGAACCACCACACTAACGGGGCACGGTGTGGGGATCGGTGTGAAGTTCCGGGGATGACCGGTGAGGGACGGTGTCCACCCGCCTCTGATCAGGTCGTGTGAGGGGGGCGCGGTCCTGGGGAGGAACCCGGTGTGGTCGAAAACACTCCCAGCCCGTTACCGGGACATGGTGGCGCGTTCACCAGGCATGAGGGGAAACTGACTCCAGACAGCCCCGGCGCGAGCCACGCGCCGCCGGCGTACAAGGAGGCATCCGTGCCGCATGTCCTGATACTCAACGCGTCGTACGAGCCCCTCGGCGTCGTACCGCTCCGCCGCGCGCTCGTGCTCGTCCTCGAGAACAAGGCAGTCTGCCTCGAGGAGTCCGGCGCCTATCTGCACAGCGCAACCGTCACCGTCCCCGCACCCAGCGTGGTCCGGCTCAAGCGTTTCGTGCGGGTTCCCTACCGGGGGCCCGTTCCACTGACCAGGCGAGCGCTCTTCGCCCGCGACGGGGGCCGGTGCATGTACTGCGGCGGCATCGCAACCAGCGTCGACCACGTCATCCCGCGCTCACGCGGGGGCAAACACGCTTGGGACAACGTGGTGGCCTCCTGCCGCCGCTGCAACCACGTCAAGGCCGACCGCCACCTCGTCGAGCTGGGCTGGCGCCTGCGCCACAAGCCGGCCCCGCCCACGGGCCTGGCCTGGCGCATCATCGGCACCGGGCATAGGGACCCGCGCTGGCTGCCCTACCTGCAGCCGTTCGGCGCGGACGACGCCCTGGCCCGGATCGACGGCATCTCCGCCTGACGGATCCGGGCCTTCGCATTGGCTGACGGGCGTGCCGCCCGGCCCTGCGTCCTGTGCGAGTGCGCAGGGCCGGGCGGCACGCTCGGCCTCAGTCGAACCAGCTCACCTGGCGACGATCCTCTCGCCGCGCACATCGGTCAGGTAGGTGAGCATGAGCAGCCCACGCGTTTCGGTCCGGACGCCCGGGCCGAGGCCGGTATAGGCGGCGCCCTCCAGAAAGACCATGGATTCCCGTACGGCGATTTCATTGGCCAGCCGCTCCGTCTCGGTGCGAGCTGCTTTTGGGAGCCCGTCCAGCAGGTCGTCCTGGAACAGTTCCCAGTGCCAGTCAGCCACCGGCGACCTCGCGGTGTGCCGTGCGTACGATCTCGGCGGCCTCGCGAATGGCACGTTCGCGAACGGCCGGGTCCGGGTCGTTGATGGCCTGCTCGGCGGCGTGCAGTCGGCGCGCGGTCTCAGGGTGCCGCTCGATTTCGACCACGACGCCCCACTGCCGGTAGAACATCCGGATCGGCACTACGCTGTCCTCGTCCCCGGCGCGGACGAAAGCCTCCTGCAGGTCCTCGAAGAACTCGGGCAGACGGGAGGGCGCCACCGTCGCCACGGCCTGCCGCAGGGCCGGCAACGTCAGAGCGGGCCGCGGGATAAGTGGGACGTCCCCGTCCGTGCAAGGCATGGTCATCGGCTGCCCCTTCCGCTCGTCCAGCACCTTTCCGGCACGGGCCCACGCTAGCGCCATTCTCGTCACTCCTTCGTGCGAGCGAGCGGATCGCCACCGCAGAGGGTGAGGCCGAGACCCCACTGCGCCCAGACCGTCTTGCCCACCCCGGCCCTCGGTCCCGCACCCCAGTCGTCGGCCAGCGCCGCGACGATCGCCAGCCCGCGCCCGAACTGCTCCTCGCCGGTCGCGTCCCGCGGGCACGGCAGCCGCTCGCCGCGCGGGTCGTCGACCTCGACGCGGAGGGTGATGGCGGTGACGACCAGTCGTACGCGGATGAGCCGGTCCCGGAGGCTGCCGTGCAGCAGGGCGTTGGTGACCAGCTCGGACACTACGAGGGCGACGTCTCCTGCGAGGTGCGGATATCCCCACTCGGTGACCAGGCGTGCGGCGCGGCGGCGGGCGAGGGCGACGCTGCGGGGGACGGGGGTGTAGTCCAGTTTGTCTTCGTGGAGGACGGGTTCGGGGGTGGTGCCGGGAGCAGTGGGGGTTGGGGTTCGGGCATGGGTGCGCACCTCCCGTCGGCTTCGCTGTGTAGGCGACTGAGTGCTGAAAGTAGCGATGCGTGCGCTCTCGGTGCAATCGAACTGGGGAAATTCTTCCTGAGAGTGTGAAATCGTCGACTGGGTAACAAAGGTGGGACACACGGTGACCGTGACGCGATCTACTCAGCCTCGACAGGGACAGGTGTCAACTGTCCTGGCGCGCCGGCTTGGCGGAGAACTACTGCGCCTACGCGACGCTGCGGGCAAGACTCAGCAACAGGCCGCAGCGGCTATCAGCGCGACCGGCACCAAGATCGTGAAGATGGAGCGGGGATGGGTGCCCATGCGGGACCCGGACATCCGGGTTCTGTGTGAGTTCTACGGCTTGGACGACCCCAAAGCCCTGGCCAGACTCCTGGATTTGGCCCGGCTGGACCGCGAACGCCGCAAAGCGAAGGGGTGGTGGAAGCACTCACCCCACCCGGGCACGCTCTCCGAGTACATCGCTCTGGAAGACGCGGCAAGCCGGGTGCGCACCTGGCAACTCTCGCTGGTTCCAGGCCTGTTCCAGACTGCCGAGTACGCTCGTTCGCTGGCGATCAGTGAAGGCGCGGGAGTGTGGGAGGACCCTGACGAGATCGAACGGCTGGTGGAGATCCGCATGCGCCGCCAGGCACGTCTCCACGAGGAGCGTCCACTTCAGGTGTACGCCATCGTCTGGGAGGCCGCGCTACGACAGTTGATCGGCGGCCCCGGCACGATGCGCGCTCAGCTGGAACACCTGCTGGAGGTGGCCAAGCTGCCGAACGTACGACTCCAGGTGCTGCCGTTCCATGCGGGCGGACACCCCTGCATCCCAGGGGCGTTCACGATCATCTCGTTCGCCGAAACCGCGGCCGTGGACGTGGTCCACGCTGACACCATCGCGTCTACTGTGTGGGTGGAAAGCGAGGACGAAAGCACGGCGTACGGCGCGTTCTTCGAACGTACTGCGCGACTGAGCCTCGCCCAGCACGACTCGGTCCTGCTGATCGACACCATTCGCCAGGAGATGTAACCCATGCGCGAGTTCGACTTCGTCAAGTCCAGCTACAGCAGCACGGCCGGCGAATGCGTCGAAGTCGCCCGCAACGTCCCCCACGCGGTGGCCGTCCGCGACTCCAAGGCCCCCGCCGGGCCGATGGTCCGGCTCACCCCGGAAGCCTGGACGGAGTTCACGGCGTCGTTGAAGTGACGCGAGGCGCTGGGGCAGGTCACCCTGCGCAACGGCCCGGCCGCCGGCGACTTCCCCACGGGAGGCCGGACAGATCCACGGCTGCCTCGGAGCCGTCGTTTCAGGCCGGACGGATGTTGTGGTTGAGCCGGAAGAAGTTCGTCGGGTCGTAGCGCCTCTTCAGCTCCGCGAGGCGGGGCAGGTTCCCGCCGAACGTGTCCCGGACGAGGGCGTCGTTGTCCTCGTAGAAACCGGGGAAGTTCACGTACTCGCCGCCGGAGGAGAACGGCTCCACCGCGGCGTAGACCTTGCGGGCCCATGCGATGCAGACGTCGTCGTCGCGGGGGTTCTCCCAGTTGGCCTCGATGCCGAGCAGGAAGGGCGCGGAGCGGTCGCCGAACGCGGTCGCCTCGGGTGCCACCCTGCTCATCGCTCCGCCCAGCTGCCATACGTCGAGCGTGCTCTCGTGCGTCGGAGCGGCCTCATTGAGGCTGACGAGGAGGTCCACCGCGTCGTCCGGCAGGCGGTCGAGGTAGCGCGACTTCCAGTAGTACCGCATCGAGTGCGGCGGGTAGTCGTCGTCGAAGAACCGCTGCACCTCGAGGTACGTCCTGCGCCCGCTGAGATCGGCCAACGGCGAGCCGTGCGCCCGCAGTGACCGCAGCGCGTGCTCGCCTTCCTCCGGGCTTCCACCGTGCAGGGCCAGATACATCACGATCGGGGTGCCGTGGTGCTCGGCGGGGACCTCGTCGAGGCTCGGCGCGTGCCACAGCACCGCGAACGCGCTGACCTCGTCGGGTGCGCCGGCCTGCCACTCCCGGAAGAACCGCAGGGCTTCGGCGGCGTCGCTGCCGGGGTGCATCACGACGGCGAAGAACACCTCAGGGCCGACGGGGTGGGCGCGGTAGGACAGGGATGTCACGACGCCGAAGTTGCCGCCGCCGCCCTGCAGCGCCCAGAAGAGGTCGGCGTCGGCCTCCGGTGCCGCCCTGACCAGCCTGCCGTCGGCGGTCACGAGATCGGCCCCGAGCAGATTGTCGCTGCTCAGCCCGTGAAGCCGCCGCAGCCAGCCGAGCCCGCCGCCGAGGGTCAGGCCCGCGATCCCCGTGCGCGTCACCACCCCCATGGGCACGGCGAGGCCGAACGGCTGCGTCTCGTGGTCCAGGTCCCCGATGGTGGCTCCGCCCTGGGCGTCGGCCGTGCGCCGGGCCGGGTCGGCGCGCACCGCTCTCGACAGGGAGAGGTCGACGACGAGGCCGCCGTCGCACAGCGCGTTGCCCGAGACGTTGTGGCCTCCGCCGCGGACGGCCACCAGCAGATCGTGCTCGCACGCGAAGGTCACGGCGGCCATGACGTCTGCCGTCCCTGTGCAACGGGTGATCAGGCCCGGTCGCCGGTCGATCATCCCGTTCCACAGGGCGCGCACGCTGTCGTATCCCGGGTCGGACGGTCCGACCAGGCCACCCCGTATGCGCTCGGCGAGAGCCTCGACGCGGGCCTGCGATACCCCCGTGGTCGCTCCTGACGTGGTCGTCATCTCGAGATCGGGCATGCGGTCCTCCTCATGCCACTGTGCGCCGGGGTGTTCCGCTCCTCTTTTCCAGGGTGGAACGCCAGGGTCGGGGACGCATCCTCACCCGGCACAGGCCTGCCCCGCCGACGCACTCCGGCGACCACCTGACCGACACCTGGAAAGTCTGGTGGGAACACCGGTGCCCGGGGTTCCCACCCGCCGGCGCTCGGCTGTTGAGCACGGTGCGTCCGCTGGGCCACTACGAGCGGTCGACCGCCTTTGGTTGCACAGCGTGACAGATGCAGGCAACTGCTCGTGGTTCGTCCGGGCGCCCGGGGGCCCTGGGCGGGGAAACCGATCGAGGCAAGGTTTTGCCTGGTCTTGACCAGTCCCGGTAAACGTGCTGATCACCACATCCGCTTCTTGATCTTGTTCAACTGATTTCCCTTTTCCGCCAGTTGACCTTCCGCTTGGCTGCGGGGCTTAGTTGCGGCGGACAACTGTGCGAGCGCTGTGGGTGGGATGTGGCGAGGATGTGGACCCGGTTGCGGGGCGGGGGCAGGGCCGTCGGGGCGCTACTGAGCGTGACGTTGGCGGTGGGGGCGGTTCCGGCCCTGGGGGGTGGCGCGGCGGCCGCGGTGCCGGCCGCGCCGCGCAGTGCCGCAGCCGGTGCGGCCACCGGTGGGGTGTCGGAGGGGGAGGCGCTGGCCGAGGCCCGGCGCACGGGCAAGCCGGTGGAGGTCTCCGCCCGACGGGGGGAGTCCCGTGAGGTGTTCGCCACGCCGGAGGGGCGCCTGGAGGCGCGGGAGTATCTGCGGCCGGTCTGGGCCCGTGGCCAGGGCGGCTGGAAGCGGGTGGACACCGGCCTGGTGGCGACCGGTGCGGGGATGGTGGCGCCCCGGGCCGCGACGGTGGACGTGCAGTTCTCCGGGGGCGGCACGGGGGTGCCGCTGGTGCGGATGCGGCGGGCCGGGCGGGAGCTGAGCCTTACGTGGCCGGCCCCGCTGCCCAGGCCGCGGCTGGAGGGGGCGGTGGCGACGTATGCGTCGGTGCTGCCGGATGTGGACCTGCGGATGACCGCACAGGAGGACGGCTTCACCCAGCTGCTGGTGGTGAAGACGGCGAAAGCCGCGGCGAACCCGGAACTGGCCGAGCTGCGGCTGAGACTGTCGGCGTCGGGCCTGGAGGTGCGCGAGAGCGACGAGGGCGGGCTGGAGGCCGTCGACGAGGGGGCCGCCGGGGCGGTGTTCGAGGCGCCGAGGCCGCTGATGTGGGACTCCAGCACCGGCGAGCAGCCGGCCGCCCCCGCCGGGTCGCGTGCCGCCGTATCCGGTGCGCAGGCCGCGGTGGCGGAGGATGCGAGCGGCGAGCCGGGCGCGGGGGAGTCGGGCAAGCTGGCGCCGGTGGGGGTGGAGGTGACGGCCGGGCAGGACGAGCTGGTGCTGACCCCGGACCCCGACGTGCTGAAGGGTCCCGACACGACTTACCCGGTCTACATCGACCCGCAGTGGTACACGCCGAAGGCGTCGGCGTGGACGATGGCGTCGAAGTACTGGGCGTCCTCGCCGCAGTGGAAGTTCAACGGGGCCTCGGACGCGGGGCTTGGCTACTGCAACTGGGCGTACTGCCAGCCGCATGACACCAAACGGCTGTTCTACCGGATTCCGACCTCGACGTTCGCGGGCAAGTCGATCCTGTCGGCGGAGTTCGTGGTCCGCAACACCTGGTCGGCGTCCTGCGACGCGCGGTCGGTGCAGCTGTGGCAGACCAAGGACATCTCCGCCTCGACGACGTGGAACAGCCAGAACGCCTCGGGTTTCTGGATCAAGCAACTGGCGTCGAAGTCGTTCGCCCACGGCTACAGCGGCTGTGCGGCCAAGGACGCGGAGTTCAACGTGAAGTCGGCGGTGCAGGCGGCCGCCGACAGCAAGAGCGCGACGATGACGTTCGGGCTGCAGGCGGCCAGCGAGACGGACGGCTACGCCTGGAAGCGGTTCTCGGACAAGGCGTTTTTGCGGGTGCAGTACAACCGGCCGCCGCCGCAGGTGAAGATGTCGCAGCTGACGATGGAGTACGGCGGCAGCTGCAAGAAGCCGGCCGACGCGGCGCGGGTGCGCACCCTGGGCAAGGTCTACGCCAACAGCGTCACCGACCCGGACGGCGACAACGTGGCGGTGCAGTTCGAGGCCAAGTGGGACACCGGCGACGGCAAGGGGCTGATCGCACGGTGGAAGCCGGCGCTGACCTCGTACAAGAAGTCCGGGTCCAGCTTCTCGATCAGCCTGCCGACCAGCGTGCCGCAGAACAAGCAGATCAACTGGTACGTGCGCAGCTACGACGGGGCCCAGTACTCGCCGTGGTCGCATGCGGGTGATCCGACGGCCTGCTACTTCTACTACGACACCTCGGTGCCCAAGGCGCCGTCGATCACCTCGGGCGACTACCCGGCCTCGAACCCGGAGGACCCGGACGACCCCTGGTACGACGGGGTCGGCCAGTACGGCACCTTCACCATCGGCTCCTCCTCGACGGACGTGATCCGCTACCGCTACGGGTTCAACACCGACCCGTCCGCGGCGCAGCAGATCACCACCACCGGCGGAGCGGCCAAGTCCGTGCGCCTGCTGCCGGCCGGGCCGGGCCTGAACTTCGTCACCGCCCAGGCGTTCGACCAGGCAGGCAACGGCTCCGAGGTGCGGACCTACCAGTTCCGGGTGAAGGCCGGGCAGCCGGAGCGGGCGATGTGGCAGATGGACGAGGACGCGGGTGCGAGTCAGGCCGTGGGGTCGGCGCCGGAGCGCACGCTCGATCTGCGCGGCGGCGCCACACCGGGTGTGCCCGGGGCCAAGGGCACGGCGGTGTCCTTCAACGGAGTCGACGGCTACGCGGTCTCCGACATTCCCGCCGTGGACACCTCGGTCGGGTTTTCCGTCTCGGCGTGGGCGAGGCTGTCGACGATGCCGGACGGTGCGGCCATCGTCGCCGCCCAGCCCGGCAACCACGCCCCGGGCTTCGAGCTGTACTACTCCAAGTCGTACGACCGGTGGGTGTTCAACCAGTACAAGGCCGACGCCCCGGGCGCAGGCATCGTGCGGGCCATGGCACCCTCTCCGGGCGGGGTCACGGCCGGACAGTGGACGCATCTGGTGGGCACCTACAGCCTGACCAACAAGGAGTTGAAGCTCTACGTCGACGGTGAGTTGGCCGGTACTACCGTCTACGACTCCCCCTGGGATGCCCGTCGGGGTCTTCAGATCGGTGCCGGCTCCTATGACGGCGGCAGGCTGGCCTCGTTCTTCCCCGGGGCGATCGACGAGGTGCAGATCTTCGACAAGCCGCTGTCGGTCGGTGAGGTGACGCGTCTGCACGGCAAGGGGTCGCTCATCTCGGGCCGTCCGGCGCGGGCGGTGTTCCCGATGGACGAGCCCGCGGACGCGACGCAGCTGACCGGGAAGGCGGAGGTGCCGGCGGCCACCTTCGTCGGAGGGGTCACCTCCGGGCAGCCCGGTGTGGCGGGCAGGGCGCTGACGCTGAACGGGGTCGACGGTTACGCCACCACCAAGCGGCCGTTGCTCAACAACCAGCGCAGCTTCGCCGTGTCCGCATGGGCCAAACTGCCCAAGACCAAGCCGGACCACGCGGCGATCGTCGTCACACAGGCGGGCACCTACCGGCCGGGGCTGGAGCTGTACTACTCGAAGGCGTACGACCGGTGGGCGGTCAACCAGTACTCGGCGGACTCTCCGGACGCCACACCGATCCGGGCCATGCAGGCCGATGGGCAGACCGCCCACGGGGACACGTGGACGCACCTGGTCGGCGTGCACGACACCGTCGCCAACAAGCTGATCCTGTACGTCAACGGTGTGAAGGCCGGGGAGACGGACCTGAAGGCCAACTGGTACGCGGGCGGGGCGGTGCAGATCGGCGCCGGTTCCTATGACGGCAAGCCGGGCTCGTTCTTCCCCGGCACCATCGACGACGTCCGGCTCCTGGACCGGCCGGTCGCCGCCGACGAGGTCCGCCAGATGTTCCAGCAGCGTCCGCTGGTCGAGAGCCGGTGGACGTTCGAGGAGACCACCGGGACCGGCCCGGTGACCACCCCGAACGCGGTGCCGGGAGGCAGCGCGCTCACGCTGAACGGCGGCGCGAAGAAGTCGGACTTCGCCTTCATCGACTTCGGCGGCCTGGAGCTGGACGGCGTCGGCGGCCACGCGGCCACGACGTCCGTACCGGTCGACACCGCTGCCAGCTACACCGTCACCGCCTGGGCACAGGCCGCCGCGCTGCCGACCAGCGGTGTCGCGCTGGTCAGCGCCGAGGGCTCGGTCCAGAGCGCCTTCACCGTCCGCTTCGTGCCGGACCCCGCGAACCCGGAGGGCCTTGGCCACTGGGAACTGGTCATGCCGGACAAGGACGGCGCGGACGCGACGGTCGTACGCGTGAAGAACAGCGAGTTCTTCGACGCCCGGGACTGGAACCACCTGGCCGTGGTCTACGACGGGTTCGTCAAGCAGGCCCGCCTGTACGTCAACGGAACGCTGCAGGAGATCTCCTGCGACGGCGACGGCGACGGCGAGAACTGCGGGGACCAGGTCTCCTGGGCCGAGAACACGCTCGCCTTCAAGGCCACCAAGTCTTTCCAGGTCGGCCGCGCCAAGACCGACGGAGCCTGGGGCGAGTACTTCCCCGGCCTGGTCGACGACGTCTGGGCCTTCCAGGGGTCACTGACCGACGAGCAGATCGGGAAGCTGGCCGCCAGCTGGTTCGACGTACCGACCGAGGTGCCCGGCGTCGGCTGACCTCCGGTGGCGGGACAACCGGGCCCCCAAAGCGATTTGGCATTCAACTTCCGCTCCGGCCTGCTCTGTGACACGCAGGCCGGGCTCGCAGCGAAGGACGAAGGACGGAATGAACGGCAGATCGAGCAAGCGGTTCAGAACGCTGCGGCGACGCGTCGCGCTCGCTTCGGCCGCGGTCATGGTCGGCACGCTCCTGCAGGGAGTGGTCCAGCCGGCTGCCGTGGCGGATGAGGGGAAGGGCCGTTCCGCCCTTCCCCGGTCCGAGAAGCCAGTACCCGGCTCGCCGGTCAAGGCCAAGCCGCGCACCCTGATGAAGGGGCCGCGTACCCCGCAGGCGCCTCCGGACGCGGCCTGGCCGAAGGCGGACACGGCGGTCGTCGAGTTGCCGGCCTCCGCTGCGAAAGGCACCGCACGCACGGCTGTCCGGGCCAAGGGACTGCCGCTGACGCTGGACACGGGGGACATCACCGCCGCGAAGTCGGCGAGCGGTGCTGTCGAGGCACGTGTCCTTGGCCGTGAGGCAGCGAAGCAGGCGGATGTCGACGGGCTGCTTTTCACGCTGCGTTCGAAGGGTGAGGGCAAGGACGGACTGACCGGTCGGGCCGGCCGGGTGCGGGCCAAGCTCGACTACTCAGGCTTCGCGGAAGCCTACGGTGGCGGCTACGCCTCCCGCCTGACTCTGGTGGAGCTGCCCGCGTGCGCGCTGACCACCCCGGACAAGGCCCGGTGCCGCACCAGCGTGCCGGTCGCGTCGGTCAACGACACCGAGAAGCAGACCCTGACCGCGCAGAACGTGACTCTGAGCGCCAGTGCTCCCACGGTGCTGGCCGCCGTGGCGGAGGCGAGCAGCGAGAACGGGGACTACACGGCGACCTCGCTCTCTCCCTCGGCGACCTGGAACACGAACCTGAACACGGGTGACTTCGCCTGGTCGTACGACATGCCGGTGCCGGACGTCCCGGGCAGTCTGACCCCGAACATCGGGCTGTCGTATTCCTCGAGCTCCATTGACGGGCGCACCGGCAGCACCAATAACCAGGCGTCCTGGGCGGGCGACGGATTCGATTTCTGGCCGGGTTTCATCGAACGCCGTTACAAGCCGTGTGCCGATGACGGCGTGAAGAACGCGGACGGCAACAAGCCGGGCGACCTGTGCTGGGCCTACGACAACGCCTTCATCACCTTCAACGGCAAGGGCGGCGAGCTGGTCCCCAACGGGACCAATTCCTGGAAGCTGAAGGACGACGACGGCACCAGGATCGACCGTCTGACCTCCAGCAACCGCGGCAACGGCGACAACGACGGCGAGTACTGGCGGCTCACCGACCCGGACGGCACCCGCTACTACTTCGGCTACCACCGACTGCCGGGCTGGGCGGACGGCAAGCCGGTCACGAACTCCACCTGGACAGTCCCTGTCTTCGGCAACGACACCGGCGAGCCCTGCCACGCCTCGGCGTTCGCCGACGCGTGGTGCCAGCAGGCCTGGCGGTGGAACCTCGACTACGCCGTGGACGTGCACGGCAACGCCATCGCGTACTACTACAACCAGGAGACCAACTCCTACGGCCGCAACCTCAAGGCCAAGGACAACACCCGCTACGTGCGCGGTGGCACCCTGGACCGGGTCGAGTACGGCCTGAAGTCCTCCTCGATGTACGGCACCAAGGCGCTGGCCAAGGTCGACTTCACCGACGCCGAGCGCTGCCTGCCCAACTCCTCCACCACTTGCACGGACATCGGCAAGGACGCCGCCTACTGGTACGACACGCCGTGGGACCTGAACTGCGACGCGGGCAAGGACTGCGACAAGGGCCGCCTCTCCCCGGTGTTCTTCACCCGCAAGCGGATCACCGAGGTGAGCACCCAGGTCTGGGACGGCAGCGCCTACCAGAACGTCGACTCCTGGAAGCTGACCCACCGTTGGGGCATGGCCGACACCGACTACCAGCTGCTGCTCGACTCCGTCCAGCGCACCGGCCACACCGAAACCCCTGCGATCACCCTGCCGAAGACGACCTTCGCCTACACCCAGCTGGCCAACCGCCTGGACAAGACCGGTGACGGCTACCCGCCGTTCATCAAGGACCGCCTGTCCACGGTCGCCGACGAATCCGGCGGCCAGATAGACGTCAACTACTCGGCGCCGGCTTGTGACTTCGGCGCTCTGCCAACTCCGCAGACCAACACCACGCGCTGCTTCCCGCAGTACATCGGCGGTAGTACCTCGGACGACCCCGAGCGACAGTGGTTCAACAAGTACGTGGTCACCTCCGTCACCGCCACCGACCGTACCGGCGGGGCACCGGATGAGGTCACCACGTATCAGTATCTGGGTGGTGCGGCCTGGCACTACGACGATGACGACGGTCTGACCAAGGAGAAGTTCAAGACCTGGTCGCAGTGGCGCGGCTACGGGCAGGTCCGTGTGCAGGCCGGCGGGCAGGGCGGCGCCTCGGCGATGAAGTCGCAGGAGGACACCTACTTCCTGCGGGGCATGGACGGCGACCGCAAGGACACCAGCGGCGGCACCAAGACGGTCACCGTCACCCTGGGCGAGGGTGAGGGCGATCCGATCACCGACCACGAGTTGGCGGCCGGCTTCGCCTACAAGACCGTCAGCTACTCCGGCCCGGGCGGCAAGGTCCTGGCCAAGGAGGTCAGCCGGCCCTGGCACCACCAGACCGCGAAGAAGACCCGCAGCTGGGGCACCGTCACCGCCAACTTCACCGGCACCAAGAGCACCAGGTCGTGGACGTCCTTGGACGACGGGGCCGGCGCGAAGTGGCGCACCACCGAGACCAGCAACGAGTTCGACACCGTGGCCGGACGTGTTACCCAGGTCGACGACCGGGGCGATATCAGCACTGCCGCCGACGACACCTGCACGCGCACCACCTATGCCACCAACACCACCGACAACCTCCTGACCCTCCCCTCGCGGGTGGAGACGGTGTCCAAGGCCTGCGGCGCCACGGTCAGCCGCCCCGCGGACGTGATGTCCGACGTCCGTACCGCCTACGACGGCGGCGCCTACGATGCCGCCCCCACGAAGGGGGATGAGACGGCCAGCGCGGTGTTGAAGCAGTACGACGGCACCACCGCTGTCTACCTGGAATCCGGAACCACCTACGACGCCTACGGCCGGGCCCTGACCAGCACGGACCTGACCGCCGACGTGACCGTCACCGGCACCGGCGTACTCACACGCACCCCGCGCGGCGACGGCCGCACCACCACGACCGAACTCACCCCCGCGACGGGTTTCGCCACCACCGTGAAGGTGACCACGCCACCCGTCAAGGCAGGCGATGCGGCCACCAAGCAGACCTCGATCACCAGCCTCGAGATCCTGCGGGGCCTGCCCGTGAAGCAGACCGACACCAACAACAACGCCGTCGACTTCGCCTACGACGCGCTGGGCCGCTCGACCAAGGTGTGGCTGGCCGACCGGCTGACCGGGCAGACCCCGACCTACCAGTTCACCTACACCGTCACTGAGGGCAAGCCGGTCGCGGTCGGTACCAAGACGCTGGGCAACAACGCTGCCCAGCGCACCTCCTACACCCTCTACGACGGTTTCCTGCGCCCCCGTCAGACCCAGGACCCCGGCCCTGACGGCGGACGCCTGCTGGCCGACACCTTCTACGACGAACGAGGCCTGACAGCGAAGGAGTTCGCGACCTACTACGCCACCGGCGCACCCTCCACCACCCTGAGCAAGCCGGACGACGCGCTGAGCGTGCAAACCCAGAACTGGTACACGTATGACGGTCTGGGCCGTCAGACCGAGGCGAAGCAGATCGCGGGCAATGGCGACGGCGGCACCGTGCTCGGCGTCACCAGGACGATCTACGGTGGCGACCGGACCACGGTGATCCCGCCGGTCGGCGGCACCGCCACCACCATCCTCACCGACGCCCGCGACCGGACCACCGAACTGCGCCAGCACCACGCCCGCATCGCGGAGGCGTCCTACGACACCACCAAGTACGCCTACACGCCCCGTGGAGAGCTGTCGAAGGCCACCGACCCGGCAGGCAATACCTGGTCGTACACCTACGACCTGCTGGGCCGCCAGCTGACGTCCAACGACCCGGACAAGGGCACCACCACCAGCACCTACGACGACCGCGGCCAGCTCGTCACCACCAAGGACGCCCGTCCGGGCACCCCGGCCCTGTGGCACGGCTACGACAACCTCGGCCGCAAGACCGAACTGCGCGAGGGCTCGGCCACCGGCAAACTGCGCGCCACCTGGACCTACGACACCGTCAGTGGCGCCAAGGGCCACCTGGCCGAGTCCACCCGCTACGTCGACGGCGCCGCGTACACCACCAAGGTCACCCTGTACGACCGCCTCTACCGGCCGGTGAGGACCGCCGTGGTCGTCCCCGAGCGGGAGGACGACCTGCAGGGTACCTACCAGGCCGGCACCTCTTACCTGCCCTCCGGGCTGGTCGGCGGCGTGAGCTACTCCGCGGCCGGCTCGCTCCCGGGCGGCAGCCAGTCGTTCACGTACGATCCGGCCACGCTGCGGCCCATCTCCCTGCTGGGCGACGGCTTCAAGGCGGAGACCAGCTACTTCAAGACCGGCCAGCCGAGCGGGTACAAGATGTACGGCACGGCCGCCGGAGCCAAGCAGGTCCAGGTCACCAACACCTACGAGTGGGGCACCCAGCGCCTGGCCAACACCCGCGTGGAGCGCCAGGACGTGGCCGGAGTCGACCAGAGCAGCACCTACCGCTACGACGAGGTGGGCAACGTCCTGTCCGTCTCCGACGTCTCCCGCGCCGGCACCGACACCCAGTGCTTCACCTACGACCACCTGCGCCGCATGAGCGAAGCCTGGACCCAGAACACCACCGGCTGCGCCGCCACACCCGGTGGCAGCATCCTGGGCGGCCCGGCCCCGTACTGGCACTCCTACACCTACGACAAGGCAAGCAACCGAGCGACGCAGACTCTCCACGACACCACGGGCGACACGGCAAAGGACACCACGCGCACCTACTCCTATCCCGGAGTGGGCAAGGCCCAGCCGCACACGCTGACCTCCGTGACCACCACCGGTCCCACGGGAACGGCGAAGGACTCCTTCGGTTATGACGAGACCGGCAACACCACCGCCCGCACCCTGAGCGGCACCACGCAGACCCTCGAATGGGACGCGGAGGGCCACCTGGCGAAGGTGACCGAACCCGTCGAAGGCGGCAGCAGCAAGGTCACCGAGTACCTCTACGACACAGAGGGCAACCGCCTCATCGGCCGCACCCCCACCGAGACCACCCTCTACCTCGGCACCACCGAGATCACCCTGGCCAAGGGCTCCACCACCCCCAAGGCCACCCGCTACTACGACCTCGGCGGCGGCCACCAGGCCGTCAAGGCCGACGACGGCAGCGTCTCCTTCACCCTCGCCGACCACCACGGCACCGCCCAGCTCGCCATCGAGGCCGCCACCCAGAAACTCACCCAGCGCCGCAACCTGCCCTTCGGCAGCACCCGCGGAACCGAGCCGGACACCTGGCCCGGCACCAAGGGCTTCGTCGGCGGCACCAATGACACTGCCACCACCGGCCTGACCCACCTCGGAGCCCGCGAATACGACCCTGTTCTGGGCCGCTTCATCAGCGTCGACCCCATCCTGAGCCTGGACCAGCCGCAGTCCCTCAACGGCTACACCTACGCCAACAACAACCCCACCACCGCCAGCGACCCCGACGGCCTGGAAAGCTGTTACGGCGTCGCATACTGCTCCGGCAGCAACGGCACCTACGGCACCTACAAGCCCAAGAACAAGAGCAAGGACAAGGACAACGGCAAGGGCAAGTCGCCCGTTAAAACCAAGAATTCCGGCAAGATCACAAACCTCGGAAACGGTGCCGCGCCTGCTCTCAATAAGAACCTCGGAAAGAAATACCTGGGGGGTTCCGGACGGCCGACTGTTGGGCAAATGCAGACGCTCGGGACCTACATGCCGAACGTGAGTCTTGAGCTGAACTACGAGCTCTACTTTCGTGAGCGCTGTGGCTTCAGCCAGGGCACCGACATGACGTGCAAAAACCTGCGCGACTATTACGGAGGCTGGAAGCATGTAAAAGATATTCCAGCCGTAGATACGTGTCCGATATGCGGCAACGTAGGGTTCCTGGCCGTCCTCGAGTTTGCGCTCAAGCGTGGTGGAGGCTGCAACAGTTTCCTTCCTGAGCAAGGCGTCCGCATGGCGGACGGATCGATCAAGTCGATCGATGAGGTTGAGGTCGGCGACAAGGTTCTGGCTACCGACCCGAAAACCGGAAAGACGGAAGCTTGTGCCGTCACTGCCACTATCATCGGTAAGGGAGTCAAGAACCTCGTCAAAATCACTCTCGACCTCGATGGGAAGAGTGACGCAAAGGCGACGTCAATAACCGCCACCGTCGGGCACCCTTTCTGGGTGCCCGAGCTTGGGGAATGGATCAAGGCCGGCGATCTGCGCGAGGGGCAGTGGCTTCGCACGAGCGCGGGCGCACACGTCCAGATCGCCGCGATCAAGCGCTGGACCCAGCACGCGACTGTCCGTAACCTCACCGTGGAGGGCATCCACACGTACTATGTGCTGGCGGGCGAGACGCCGGTCCTGGTTCATAACTCCAACGGGTGGTGTGGTCCAGGCTTTAGAACAACGTCAGAGGCTGGGATTAGCCCCAATGATGCCCGACGAATCCAGAACGCCGCCGATAAATCGGGGTATCCAATTGTTGTAGTGGGAAGCCGGGCAGGCGGGACGGCTCACGCTATGTCAGATTGGGATTACATCCTGTATGGCCCGGCGAAGTCGCGCAACCGGATCAAGAATTCATTGCCGAGAGGGACCGGCGACGGCGAGGGAAGTGGACGCGGGCGCGATTTCTGGCAGGGCTATAATCCAAATCACAAGAAGAGCTACACGGAATTGGATCGAGATCTACCGTACGTAGTTTTTGAGCCCCGAAAGCGGTGAGTTTTGAAAGCGTCAGAGCGAATCATCAACGAGGTGGCCCAGGGGCTGCGCGACATGGAGACCGCGGTTAGCTGGTTCTCTTCGCTGGAGCAGGTTGAGCGAGAGGCAGTGCTTCTGGAGTTGGTCCGCTACTCCATGCAGGCTCACGCAACGGCGGATGATGGCCGTGAGGGCGTTTCTCGATCAGGGGTGAAGCCAACGGCGACCCCGGCTGTTCTGATCGTCCGTGAGCCGGTTCTCGAAAGCAGGGGTACCATTGCAGGTCTACCTCCTGCCGAGCATGTGAAGGCCTTTCGCGTGCTTCTAGCTACATTCGCGGTAGCCGATACGCGGCGAAGAGAGCGCGAGTGTCGTGGAAGCTGCACCCACGCTTGGCATAATTTGGCGTAGCTCGAATACGCGTGGAGCAACTCGGAGGTGTCGTCAGAAACCTCCGAGTTGCGTAGGAGTTACGATTGGGAGCCCTCTACTAGGCTAGTGCTCGGTAGAGGGCTCCCAGGTGCTTGACGGCAACGCTGACGGCAACGTCAGCGGACGGCGGCCGCCGCGGGTGGGGAGTCAGGGCCGTCGTTCTGACCGAGGGCGTGACCCAGGGTGTCGATGGCTTGCCGTTGGAGGCGGAGTCGGACGTGGGCGTAGACGCCGGCGGTGACGCCGATGTGGGCGTGGCCCAACAACTCCTTGATCACGATGAGGTCGACGTCCTGTTCCAGGAGCAGGGTGGCGGTGGAATGCCGGAGGTCGTGGAAGCGGATGCGCCGGAGCCCGGCCCGGTTGAGAAAGCTGCGGAAGCGGCGGGTGAGGTTGGCCGGGTCGAGAGGCCATCCGGTCGGCGTGGTGAAGACGAGGCCGCTGTCGCTCCAGGCCGACCCGGCCTGACCCCGTTTCCTGTCCTGCCGCTCCTTGTGCTCCTTGAGGGAGTGGATGCATTCGGTCGGGAGCGCGATGCGGCGTTCGGATGCCCGGGTCTTGGTGGGCAGGTGGGTGAGGCCGCCGGTTCGGGTGCGCTGGAGGGATTGGCGGATGGTTGCGGTCTCGGTGTTGAGGTCGAGGTCTTCCCAGTGAAGGCCGAGGAGTTCGCCCTTGCGGAGTCCGGTGCGGAGGGCGAGTTCGTACAGCGCGTGGATCCGGTCCGTGCGGGCGGCGTTGAGGAACTGACGGGCCTCCGTTGCGGTAAGCGGCCGGAACCGCCTGGGCCGGTGCGCAGTGGTCTTGACGTTCCGGGCGACATTGCGGGGCAGCTCGTCTTCGCGGACCGCATGTTCCAGCGCCGACTTGAGCACCGAGTGCACGTAGGTCACGGTCAAGGCGGACAGCCGCTTCTGGCAGCACTCGCCGATCCCGCAACGCTTCTTCCGTTCGGTGTCCAGCCCCTGGGCGCAGCACTGACAGGTGATGCGGAGCCGGTCTAGGAAGGTGCGTACGTCCTTGGCGGTGAGCCAGGCGATCTTCTTGGTGCCGAGGCCGGGGATGAGGTGGAGGCGGACGCAGGCGGTGCAGTGGGTGTGGGTGTGTTCGGCGGCGAGGCGGAGCAGGTCACGCAGGACGCCGGGCGAACCTCAAGGTCACCTGACCGCAACTGCGGGTCACCGATCGCCCGGGGCTTCGCGCCTCAGTCGCCTGTCGGTGCCGGAGGGGTCGACCGGCCGATGGCGTGAGCTCGCGCGGCTGCCTACCGTGGGAAGTGGTCGTGGCACCTATGGGGGCAGGAGGGCTGACCTATGACTGTAGAGCTCAACCACACGATCGTCGCCGCACACGACAAGGAGCAGTCCGCGCGGTTCCTCGCTGATCTGCTGGGGCTCGAGGTGGCACCGCCGTTCGGCCCGTTCACCCCGGTGCAGGTGGCGAACGGTGTGACGCTGGACTACATGGAGACCACCGAGCCGATACCCCCGCAGCACTACGCGTTCCTGGTCTCCGAGGATGACTTCGACGCGATCTTCGCCCGTGTCCGGACCGCGGGCCTGACGTACTGGGCGGACCCGTACCACCGGCGCCCTGGCGAGATCAATCGCAACGACGGGGGCCGAGGGGTGTATTTCGACGACCCGGACGGTCACAACATGGAAATCCTGACGAGGCCGTACGGGAGCGGTGAGGACTGAGATTCGGGGCCTTTGCCTGCGGGGCCGCAGTCGTCGCAGGCCAGGGCGGAGAGCTTCCCGCAGGTCAACGTGAGTACAGCGCGGGTGACGGTGGAGGAAGCCGCTGTCCGGTGGGGTCGTGCGCGCCAGACTGGCGGCATGACGGTTGACGTACTGCACCTGACTGCCGCGATCCCCCATGAAGGCAAGTGGTACGTGGCACGCTGCCTCCAGGTCGAGGTCACCTCCCAGGGGGAGAACATCGAGGAGTCCCTGGGAAGAAGCCTGCGTGAAGCGCTGGAACTGTACTTCGAGGACGCCCCCGTACCCGAAGTCACCGACGCTGACCCGGGAAGTCGCAGGCAGGTAGTGAGGAGTCCCGGGACCCGTCCCCCGGGGCCAGACGGCTCACGCGTACCGCAGCTCCGCCGGGCGCACCGAGCGCCGTAGCAGCGGCAGGGAGGCGGCCTCGGCCAGCAGGCAGGTGACGCACACCCCGGCCGGGACCACCGGGGCAGTTCAGAACTGCTGTGGCAACAGAGTGAAGGCGGGCACGTGGACAGGTCGGACGATGCTGAAGTGGCGGCGGTCCAGCGTCGCGATGCTGACCGCACCGAACTTTTCGGCGACAGCGACGACGAAGGCGTCGGCGGTACCCAGGGGGAGACTCGCGTACTGTTCCACGAGATCGGCGGCACGCGCGGCTACGGAAGAGGTGACCGGGACCAGGTCGTACACACCATCCGCGACATCGCGCAGGAAGTCGGCCTCTGTCTTCGCCCCGGCACGGCTGGAGAGTATGTACCCGATTTCCGCGACGAGCGGAGACGGTAACAGCAACGGCCCAGGGTGGTTCTCCAGCAGGCGCACGCAGTCGGTGTGATGGTCGTCCTTGCGGTTGGCCGCCGCGACCACGGGGCCGGTGTCGATCACGATCACGCGCTGCGTCGCTCCTGCCCGCCCCACTCCTCACGCGCGATGTCCTTGGCGCGTACACCGAGGTCCGGATCGCCGTCGAAGGTGGCGGTCGTGCGGAAACGCCGACGCGGGCGCTCACCACGCTCCTCCTCAGCCCACTCGCGCAGCAGCTCTATGGCGTCCATGAGCCGGTCCTCCGGCAGCGCGTTGAGCAGACGATGGGCTTCCTCGCGAACGGTCATAGCAGTCAGTGTACGGTCCGGGAACCCGCCTGGCCCAGGTCTCCAGGTGCTCCGCCAGACCCGTGAAGTCGCAGGTGATGAGTGTCCGGTCCCGGGGCTCCGTGCCTCCGGGACCGGGACGTTCACACGTACCGCAGCTCCGCCGGGCGTACCGAGCGCCGTAGCAGTGGCAGTGAGGCGGCGGCGGTCAGGAGACAGGTGGCGTACACGCCGGCCGGGACCGGGAGGGCCGTGTACGGCATGGGCCAGCCTCCGTCGCCGGCGAGGTGTCCGTACCAGATGCCGATCGCCAGGCCGCCCGTGCCCGCCACGAGGACGGCCGGGGCCAGGGGCAGGGCGGTTTCCAGGAGGAGGGCCCGGGCGAGTACTCGTCGGGGGACTCCGGCGGCCACCTGCGCGGCCAGGCCCCGGCGGCGGGTGGCGACGGACTCGGCGGTGCCGACGGCGAGTGCTGTGAGGATGATCGCGAGGGCCAGGGCGATGGCCGCGGCCGTGAGGTTCAGACCCGTGGTGTAGAAGGCGGCGTCCTGGGCGAAACCGTACGAGCCGTCCATGGTCTCCAGATGGGCGAGCAGCGCCTGCCGTACTCCCACGAACCCGGTCCCGACCACCGTCACCAGCAGTACCGCCGCATGCGTACGGGCCGCCGCCCACGGGTCGTCCCGCAGCCGTTCCGCCGCGATCAGCACCGCAGGGGAGCCGGTCCGGGCCGCGAGCAGTCGGCCGGTCAGCCGGGACAAGGCGCCCGTGAGCCACACCGCGCCCGCGCCGACGGCCAGCACCACCGCGCACACGATGAGCGGACCGGTTCCGGGGCCCGCGTAGTTGGAGTCCACGGACGTACCGGCCACGGCCCCCAGCGCCGCCACGCCCACGACCAGCAGCCCGCCCACGAACAGCAGGCCCGGGCCCCGCCCCGACCGCGGGTGGCTCCGCCGCACCCACCCCAGCGGCGACGCCACCACCCGGCGCAGCGCCAGCACCACGGCCGCCGTGCCCAGCACCGGTACGCACACCGCGACCAGCGCGATCCCCGCCCAGGCCGCCGCGGTCGGCTGCTCCCACACGGCTGTCAGCACCGCCGCCGCCCCGGCCGTGGCGAGCGCCGAGCCCAGCAGACAGGCCAGTCCGGTCTCCAGCGCCGCGATCCGCCGCACCCGGCCCGGTTCCGCGCCCGCCAGCCGCAGCACGGCCATCCGCCGGTCGCGGTGCACCGCCCCGATCCGGGCGCACTGCCCGAGCAACCCGAGCACCGGGACCAGCAGGAGCAGCAACGTGACGATCACCCCGGAGCGCTCGCCGGGGTGATCGAGCAGGCCGTTGCCGAAGGAGAAGCGGTACTGCCCGTGCACCGAGGCCAGGACGGCGGCCGCCAGGCCCAGGCCCGTCGCGCACATCGCCCCCGCCACCGTGAGCGCGATCCGCCACCACTCCCACCGGTCCGAGCCCCGTACGAGCAGCCAGGCCAGCCGCAGGTCGGTCCTCACGCGAGCACCCCCGACCCGACCGTCACGCCGTCCTGCAGCCGCACCTCGCGGTCGGCGTACGCCGCCACCTGGGCGTCGTGCGTGATCAGCAGCACCGCCGCGCCCGCCTCACGGGCGGCCCCCACCAGGGCCGTCATCACCTGCTCGCTCGCCAGCGAGTCCAGCGCCCCCGTCGGTTCGTCCGCGAACACCACCCTCGGGCCGGTCACCAACGCCCTTGCCAGCGCCACGCGTTGTGCCTGACCTCCGCTCAACTCCCCGGGGCGCGCAGCTTCCTGCTTCCGCACGCCGAACCGCTCCAGCCATGCCCCCGCCTGTTCCTGGGCCGCCCCCCGCGCGGTCCCGGCCAGCATCAGCGGCAGCGCGACGTTGTCGACGGCCGTCAGCTCGGGGATCAGCTGCCCGAACTGGAACACCACGCCGAAGTCGGTGCGGCGCAGCTCGCTCAGGCGGTGCTCCGGCAGCGTGTCGACGCGCTTCCCGGCGTACGTCACCGAGCCGCCGTCCGGCCGGACGATGCCCGCCAGACAGTGCAGCAGCGTGGACTTCCCGCTGCCGCTCGTGCCGGTCACGGCGACGATCTCGCCCTCGCCCAGTTCCAGGGCGGCCCCGCGCAGGGCCGGGGTCCTGTCATGGGACTTGACGAGGTCTCGGGCCACCAGAAGGGGCACCGGACGGTTGCTCATGATCGGTCGACCTCCACGGTCTGAGCGGTCAAGGTGGTGAGGCGGGCCTGCGTGGTGGTCATCCAGCGCAGGTCGGCGTCGAGGTGGTTGAGGGCGTAGTCCGCCGAGAGCACCGTGGCCAGACCGGAGCCCGGGGCGGTCTTGAGCGCCGTCAGCTCCCGCATCCGCTCCATGTGCGCGGCGCGCTGCGCGAGCAGGTGGGCGGCCGGGTCGCCGTCGGTGAGGATCGCCACGACGACCTTGGCGAAGATCTCGTTCGTCACGAAGGGCGCGGGCGGCGTGACCTGCCCGGCCCACGTGGCCACCTCCCGGGAGCCTTCCTCGGTGAGGCGGTACAGCGTCCGCTCCGGTCCGCCGTCGGAGTCGGTGCCCTCCACCTCCGCGAGACTGTCGCGGACCAGCCGTTGCAGGGTTGTGTAGACCTGGCCGTAGGCCAGCGGGCGGGCCTGCGGGAAGTGCTCGTCGTGGCGTCGCTTGAGGTCGTAGCCGTGGCTCGGTCCGCCGGCGAGCAGGCCCAGCAGGATGTGACGGGTGCTCATGGCGTCTCAGTATGTACTACATACATGTACTGAGTGAATAGTGATCAGTGAAAAACTTCGGGGCGTGCGATGCGGCGGGCTCAGTCCGCCACCGCGTACGCCTCCACCGACCACAGGGAATAGCCGTACCGCGTGGCCCGCTTGTCGCCCTGCACGCGGACGAACCGCACGTCGCGTTCGTCCATGCGGACGGTTTCCCGGCCGCCCCGGCTGTCCTTCACCGCGCGGGCCGTGCGCCAGCGGCGGCCGTCGGGGGAGACCTGGACGCGGTAGGCGGAGGGGTGGGCCTCCTGCCAGTGGAGGGCGACCCTGCCCAGGCGGACCGGCGCGGGGAGTTCCACCTGCCACCAGGCGCCGTCGTCGACGGGGGACGACCAGCGCGTGGACGGGTTGCCGTCGTTCGCGGCGGAGGCCGGGAAGTCGGGGGTCTCGTCGCCCGACGAGGTCGCCGTGCCGGTGCGGGCCAGGTCGGGGCCGGCGGTGCGCGGGAAGGGGCGGACCGTGAGGGTGCGGGTCTGACCGGCGAAGGTGATGCGGATGTCGTACGGGCGGGAGGGCGCCGCCGGTGGGACGGTCACCTTCACCGGGACGTCCACCGTGGTGCCGCGGGGCACGGTCAGCTCCTTGGTGGGGACGCGCACCTCGATGCCCTCGGGGGCCTCCACGGTGACCCTGCCGCGCACCTCGGCCGGGCGGCGGGAGGTCAGCCGGGCGGTCAGCCGCTCGGTGCCGCCGAGCTCCGCGTCGGCCTCGGCGCGCGGCAGGGTCAGGCCGGCCGCCGCGATGTCGGCGAACCACGGGACCAGGTGGCGTACGCGGGAGGGGTCGGCGCCGGTCACGCGGACGGCGTCGACCCGGGTGCCGGCCGGCAGGGGAGTGGGCTGCACCAGGGCCGGCGGGCGCGTCCAGAGGCCCGGAGCCGGGTAGGCGGGCGGCCAGAGGGCCGGGGGGCGCGTCGCCCGGGCGGCCGGGGACGAGGGCTGCCCGGTGTCGATCTCCGTCGCCCCGCGCTCCGCCAGCGCTCCCAGGCGGCGCCAGCCCTCTCCGGGGACGTGGACCTCCACGGCGCCGGCGGTTCCGGGATCGCTGAGGACCGTCACGGCGCTCAGGGCGCGGGCGCGCGGGAGACGGACCGTGCGGGTCGACACCTCGTCCCGGTCCGCGGCCGGCTCGTGCGTCAGACCCGCCCAGGCCGCGTACTCCTGCCGCGCGCGGTCGAGGAACGGGTCCAGTACGCCCTTGCCGACCGTCACGTCGGCGCGCTCGGTCTCGGCGCGCAGCCGGTCCAGCGTCCGGTACGCCGTCCAGGCCGCCGTCGCGTCGCCCTCGCGCTGGGCGCGGAACATGTCGAGCGCCGCCGTGCCGGCCTCGCCGTAGCGGGCCAACTGGGCTGTCCATGGGGCGACTTCGGCCGCCAGCGTGCCGTCGGAGGCGAGGCGCCCGGGGGTCTCGCGCATCACCGTGAAGGCGGCGCGCAGCCGTGCCTCGGCGGTTTCGTTCCTGGCCCGGTCCGTCGTCGTACGGGCCTCCCACACGGCCGCGATGAGCGGGCGCAGATAAGCCGACTCCGTGCCGCCCAGGACCGAGGACGCGTCGTTGCCGGCCAGGGCCGACAGCGCCTCGTGGCGTCGCGCGTCGCCCGCCGCGAGGTCGGCGATGGCCGCCCGCCAGGACTCCTGGGGGCGGTAGTCGCGGGGGTTCCAGGCGTAGTCGGCCGCCGTGAACAGCGGGATGCGGGAGGCCTCCGCCTGCTCCATCGCGTTGGCGAGCAGGGCGGCCGAGCCGCTGGCGACGGCCGGTTCGCGGCCGGTGTAGGGGCCGAGGAAGATACGGTCCTCGGCGTAGTCGTTCACCGGGTAGTTGTCCATGGTGACCAGCGCGTGCCCGAACGCCGCGCGGGCCTCGGCCAGTTCGGCCCCCGTGATGGTGCGGGGCACCACGCCCACCCCGGTCCAGGCCACCTGCACCGACTGGTCCAGCGCGGACGCCAGCGCCCGCCGGTAGGGGGTCGCTCCGTCCTCGTAGAACTCGGTCGGCATCAACGACAGCGGCACCGCGCCGGAATAACGCTCCGCCAGGTGCCGGGCCACCTCGTTCGCCACCCGCGCCTGCGCCCGCGCCGCCGCCTCCGGGCCGGAGCCGAAACGCTCCGGGTCCGCGTCGCAGTGCCACTCGCTGTAGCTGACGTTCTGGAACTGCAGCTGGAACGCCCGGAAGCCCAGCGCCCACATCGCGTCCAGCTTGCGCGTCAGCGCCCGTACGTCGGCGTCCGAGGCGAAGCACAGCGACTGGCCCGGCGCCACCGCCCAGCCCAGCGTGACGTGGTTGCCGCGGGCCCGCTCGGCCAGCTCCCGGAACGCCGCCCGCTGCTCCGCCGGGTACGGCTCGCGCCAGCGCTCCTGGCGGTAGAGGTCGTCGCCGGGGGCGTACAGGTACCGGTTCTGCTTGGTGCGGCCCATGAAGTCGACCTGGGCGAGGCGCTGCTCCTGCGTCCACGCGGTGCCGTAGAAGCCCTCGGTGGTGCCGCGCACGGCGGTGCCCGGCCAGTCGCGGACGGTCACGCCGGGGACCGTCCCGTCGGGGCGCAGCAGCTGCCGCAGTGTCTGCACGGCGTGGAAGAGGCCGTCCTCGCCGGCGCCGGTGAGGGTCAGGGCGCCGTTGCCGGTGGTGAGGAGGTAGCCGCCGGAGGGCAGCGCGCGGCGCGGGTCGCTGTGTGCGCGCTCGGTGTGCGCGCGCACCACCAGCGCGTCCGACGGGACCGGGTGCGAGACGCTCAGGTCCATGATCGTGCGGGCGCCGGCCCCGTGCAGCAGCGCGCGCAGCGCGTCCAGGGCGTACGGGTCGGTGTCCGCGTCGGTGACGAGGGCGACCCGGTCGGTGACCTGCACGGCGGTACCGGTCGTACGCAGGGACTGCGGGCGTGGCCACACGGCGAGACCGGAGGAGGCCGCGGCCGGCTGCTCCGGGTTCGTGGCCGGGGTGCCGGGGGCAGGATCGGTGCCCGGGCCGGGGGCGGACGGTGCCGCGGCGGCCGCGGGACCGGCTCCCAGGGTTCCCGCGACGACGGCGAACGCGAGTGCGGCCGCGCTCTTCCCGTGCCCGATACCGCGCCGAAGTCGCACGGCCCCTCCTCATCGATCGGCCTTCGAAAGTCCTGCCGAAGGCGGTGTCGAAGAGCCTCGACCACACCATCCCCGGGAGGAGGTGTCAACGAGAGTGGCCGTTGTGCCGCGATTGACCGAACCTGGAGCCAGGGGAGTGTGACCAGCAGCACGTCATTCGTTCTGGTACGTCTGCCCTCGCGAGCACTGGGTAGGGCTGCGGTAGTCCGACTGCTGGACGTCCCACCGGATGTCCCGCTGGGTGTCCGTTGGACGCCCGTACCCGACGTACTCGACAAGGAGGCCCCCGTGGCCGCACCGGCACACCTTCTGCTCTCGGCCCTGTCCAAACACGTGGCGGAGCCGCCCGCCCCCCACCTGCTGCCCGCCGACGATCCGCTGCCCGCCGGCGACCTGCCTCTCGCCGACCGGCTGCCGACCGCCGACGACTCCGGTCTGTGCACCCTCAGCGCCGAGAGCACCTGCTTCGAGGCCCCGCTGACCAGTGAGCCGCCCCTGCGCGACGCCGAACCGCTCACCAGCGAGCCGCCGCTCGCCGAAGCAGCACCCCTGACCAGTCAGTCGGTCGCCGAAGCGGCTGAACAGGACCCCTGCCGCGCGGAGCTGTAGATGACAGCACCGCGGCCGGCCGAACCCCCCGGATCCCCCGGACCTCCAGGACCCCCCGGCGAGGAGCTGACCCGGCTCGCCGAGCTGCACGGCGTCGCCACCTCCTACAGCCCCTCCCCGGGCCGTACGGTCACCGCCTCCCCCACCGCGGTCGTCGCGGCCCTCGCCGCCCTCGACGTCGACGCGAGCACCCCCGAGGCCGTCCGCGCCGCGCTCACCGCCCGCGAACGGGAACTCGGCGAACGGCTGCTCCCGCCGACGGTGGTGCACTGGGGCGACCCGGCCGCGGAGGGGGACACCGGACTCCCCGGACGCCACGGCCTCCCGCCCGGCACCCGGCTGCGCGTCGACACCGAGCAGGGCGAGACCCGTACCTCCCTCGACCGCCTCCCGCCGGGCGTCCACCGGCTGACCGCCACCGCCCCCGACGGCCGCACCGGACAGGCGCACCTGATCGCCGCCCCGCCCCGGCTGCCCACCCCGCCGGGACGCTCGTACGGCCTGCTGGTCCAGCTCTACTCCCTCCTCTCCCACCGCTCCTGGGGCATGGGCGACCTCGGCGACCTCGCCGAGCTGAGCGGCTGGGCGGGGCGGGCGCTGGGCGCCGGATTCGTGCAGGTCAACCCGCTGCACGCGGCCGTGCCCGGTCCGCCCGCCGACCCTTCCCCCTACCGCCCCTCCTCCCGCCGCTTCCCCGACCCCGTGCACCTGCGCGTCGAGGACGTCCCCGAGTTCGCGTACGCCGAGGACCGCGAGCGGCTGCGGCCCCTGCTGGAGCGGGCGGGCCGGCTGCGCGCCGCCGTACTGGACGAGGGCGCCCTCATCGACCGGGACGCGGTGTGGGAGCTGAAGCGGCAGGCGCTGGAACTGGTGCGCCGGGTGCCGCTCGGGCCCGGCCGCCGCGCCGCCCACGCCGACTTCCTCGCCGAGCAGGGCCGGGCCCTGGAGGACCACGCCACCTGGTACGCCCTCGCGGAGGTGCACGGCTCCGACTGGAGCCGCTGGCCCGAGGGGCTGCGGGACCCGCGCTCGGCCGAGACCGCCCGCGCCCGCACCGAACTGACGGACCGCGTCGGCTTCCACTCCTGGCTCGCCTGGCTCACCGACGACCAGCTCACCGCCGCCCAGCGCACCGCCCGCGAGGCCGGCATGCCGGTCGGGATCGTGCACGACCTCGCCGTCGGCGTGCACCCCGGCGGGGCCGACGCCTGGGCCCAGCAGGACCACTTCGCGGCCGGCATGTCCGTCGGCGCCCCGCCGGACGCCTTCAACGCGCGCGGCCAGGACTGGGGCCTGCCGCCCTGGCGCCCCGACCGCCTCGCCGCCTCCGGATACGCCCCCTTCCGCCGCCTGCTGCGCGCCCTGTTCCGCTACGCCGGCGCCCTGCGCATCGACCACGTCATGGGCCTGTTCCGGCTGTGGTGGATCCCGCGGGGCCGCCCGCCCACGGAGGGCACGTACGTCCGCTACGACGCCGAGGCCATGCTCGCGACCCTGGTGTTGGAGGCCTCGCGGGCGGGTTCCGTGGTGATCGGCGAGGACCTGGGGACGGTGGAGCCCGGGGTGCGCGAGACCCTGGACCGGCGCGGGGTGCTCGGCACGTCGGTGCTGTGGTTCGAACGGGACTGGGACGGCGACGGCCGCCCGCTGCCCCCCGAGCGCTGGCGCGCCGACTGCCTGGCCACCGCCACCACCCACGACCTGCCGTCCACCGCCGCCCGCCTCACCGGCGAGCACGTCGCACTGCGCCACCGCCTCGGCCTGCTCACCCGCCCGTTGGAGGCGGAGCGCGCGGAGGCGGCCGAGGACGTCCGCGAGTGGCTGGCGCTGCTGACGGACCTGGGCCTGCTGGAGGGCACCGGCGACGGCAGCCGCGCCTCCCCGTCCCCGGCCTCGGAGGAGGCCGGGATCCGGGCCGTCCACCGCTTCCTGCTGCGCACCCCCGCCCGCATGGTCGGCCTCTGGCTCCCGGACACCGTCGGCGACCGGCGCCCGCAGAACCTGCCCGGCACCTGGGACCAGTACCCGAACTGGCGCCTGCCCGTCGCCGACGCCGAGGGCCGCCCGGTGACCCTGGAGGACCTCGCCGCCTCACCCCGGCTGCACGCGCTGACGGACGTACTGCGAGCCGGGGCGGGGAAGGACGCGGGGAAGGAGACGGGGACGGGGAAGGGGACGGGGAAGGGAGGCTGACGGGCGGGGAGGCGCCCGCGGGTCGCATACGGCACCCCGGGCGCACACCTCGTTCAGGCATTCGCTACGTTTGTTTGCACTATGGACAAGAAGAATGCCCTGCGCGCCGGCGCCCTGGCCGCCGGTACGACGCTGATGATGCTGCTCATGACGTCTCCCGCGCTCGCGCTGACCCGCGACGACGGCGACGACCCCGGCGAGGGCCTGAGCGTCGTCCAGACGCTGGGGCTCTACGTGGTGCTCCCGATCGTCCTGTTCCTGGGCATCGCGGGCCTGGTCATGGTCCTGGACAGGTCCCAGGAGAAGCACCGGGTCAGGAGCCGGGACGTGGACGTCAGGACCAAGGCCTGACCGCACGCACACCGAGGGCGCCGACCCCGCCACCCGTACGCGCACTGCCGTACGTGGGCGAGGTGGGCGCCCTGGGTGCGTTTCGGGGGTGCGGGCCGGTCACAGTGCGGTGCGGTGGCGCCGGCCCGTGGACGCGTGCCGTTGCCAAGGGGTGGTGACCGGCAGATGTTGGTACCAGGAGGTCCCCAATGACCGGCACCACTGGAAACCGCACTCCCGGCACCGACCTCGGACCGGTCCCCGTCCCCGTTCTCGTCGTCGGCGCCGGTCCCACCGGGCTGCTCCTGGCCGGTGACCTCGCCGTCGCCGGTGTCCCCGTCACCCTCGTCGAGAAGCGGCCGCACCGGATCAGCAACCTGTCCCGCGCCTTCGCCCTGCACGCCCGCACCCTCGAACAACTCGACACCCGCGACCTCGCCGACGGCCTGGAGGCGGTCGGCCGCCCCCTCGACCGGCTTCGGCTCTTCGGCCGGCTCGCCCTCGATCTCGGCGCCCTGCCCTCCCGCTTCCCGCACGTGCTCGTCCTGCCGCAGTACGAGGTGGAGGCGGCCCTGGAGCGGCGCGCCGTCAAGGCGGGGGTGACCTTCCGGTACGAGACCGAGGTGACCGGCCTGACCCAGGACGCGGACGGTGTGACGGTCCGGGCCCGCGCCCCCGACGGCCGGCCGGAGTCGCTGCGCGCGGCGTACGTCGTCGGTGCGGACGGGATGCGCAGCGTCGTGCGCGGGGCGGTCGGGCTGCCGTTCCCGGGGCGGTCGGTGATCCGTTCCGTCGTCCTCGCCGACGTACGGCTCGCCGAGCCGCCGAAGAGCCTGCTGACCGTCAACGCCGTCGGTGACGCCTTCGCCTTTCTCGCGTCCTTCGGCGACGGCTACTACCGTGTCATCGCCTGGCGCCGCTCCACCGCCGTGCCCGACGACGCGCCCCTCGGCCTCGACGAGGTGAAGGAGATCACCCGGCTCGCCCTCGGCGGCGACCTCGGCATGCACGACGCCCGCTGGATGTCCCGCTTCCACAGCGACGAGCGCCAGGCGCCCGCCTACCGTGTCGGCCGGGTCTTCCTCGCCGGCGACGCCGCCCATGTGCACAGCCCGGCCGGCGGTCAGGGCATGAACACCGGTCTGCAGGACGCGGCCAACCTGAGCTGGAAGCTCGCCCAGGTCGTCACCGGGCACGCGCCCGAGGCACTCCTCGACACCTACCAGACCGAACGCCACCCCGTCGGCAGGTCCGTGCTGCGCAGCAGCGGCGGCATCCTCCGGCTCGCCATGGCCCGCCGCCCCTGGACCCTGGCCCTGCGCGCCGTGCTCGTCACCGTCCTCGACAAGGTCGGCCCGGTCCGCCGCAGGGTCGCCGGGCAGGTCACCGGCATCGGCTACCGGTACGCCGCTCCCCGGGGCGCCCACCGCCTGGTCGGCGCCCGAGTCCCGGACGTCGCGCTCGCCGGGGGCGGACGCCTCCACGAGGCCCTGCGCGGCGGCCGGTTCGTGCTGATCGCCCCGCGGGCGCACCCCGTCGGCCGGGACCGGTCCGGCCGGCTGACCGCGGAGCGCTGGGCGAGCGGGCGCCGTACGGCTGTGCTGGTCCGCCCCGACGGCTACGTCGCCTGGGCCGCGGACACGGCCGACGAGACCGCGATCGAGGCGGCGCTCGCCGCCCACGTGGGCTGAGTGGTCCCTCGGCCGGGCTGCCTCTCGGCCGGGCTGCCTCTCGGCCGGGCGGTCTCTCGGCCGGGCTGCCTCTGGGTCGGGCTGCCCTACAGCTGAGCAGCCGTCACGCCTGCAACTTCGGCGTCCCGGGCGGCAACTCCCTGAGCGGACCGGTCAGTCGACCGGCCCGCTCGGCATCCAGGGCGGACAGCGCCTCCGTCCGTGCGGCGAGCCCCGCGCCTTCCAGCTCGGCCGGCCGGGTGGGCGCGGCCCGTCCACCCGCTCCGGCCACCGCGCCACCCCCGCTCCTCAACCACTCCCGCGGGCATGCCCGGCCCGCAAGAAGGAGCCGGCGAGCCGGGTGCCGAACCGCAGCGCCGCCGCACACGGCGAGGGGCGCCCGGAACGGCACCGGGCGCCCCTCGCCGTACCGGCGTTACGGCCGCGCCGCCGCCGTGTCCGCCGTCTGGGCCTTCAGGGCGCGCTCGACGCCCGCCCGCGACTCCGAGACCAGACGGCGCAGGGCCGCGTTCGGCTCGGCCGAGGCCAGCCACTCGTCGGTCCTGCGCAGGGTGTCCTCGGACACCTGGATCGACGGGTACAGGCCGACGACGATCTGCTGGGCCATCTCGTACGAGCGGGACTCCCAGACGTCCTTGACCACCTCGAAGTACCGGTCGGTGTACGGCGCGAGCAGCTCGCGCTGGTCGGTCTGGACGAAGCCCGCGATGACCGCCTCCTGGACGGCGTTCGGCAGCTTGTCGGAGTCGACGACCGACGCCCAGGCCTCCGCCTTGGCCTCCGGCGTCGGACGGGCCGCACGCGCGGTGGCCGCGTGCCGCTCACCGGCCGCGGTCCGGTCCCGCTCGTACTCGCCGGCGATCTCCGCCTCGTCGAACCGGCCCACGGCCGCCAGCCGCTCCACGAACGTCCAGCGCAGCTCGGTGTCCACGGCCAGGCCCTCGACCGTGTGCGAGCCGTCCAGCAGGGACTCCAGCAGGTCCAGCTGCTCCGGCGTACGCGCGGTCGCCGCGAAGGCGCGCGCCCACGCCAGCTGGTGGTCGCTGCCCGCGTCCGCCGCGCGCAGGTGGGCCAGCGTGGCGTCCGTCCAGCGGGTGAGCAGGGCCTCGCGGGTGACCGGGTCGGAGTACAGGTCGACGGCCAGTTTCACCTGGCGGTGCAGCGACTGCACGACACCGATGTCGGACTCCTTGCCGATGCCGGACAGCACCAGCGACAGGTAGTCGCGGGTCGCCAGCTCCGCGTCCCGGGTCATGTCCCAGGCCGACGCCCAGCACAGGGCGCGCGGCAGCGAGGACTCGAAGTCGCCCAGGTGCTCGGTGACGACGGCCAGCGACTCCTCGTCCAGGCGCACCTTGGCGTACGACAGGTCGTCGTCGTTGAGCAGGATCACCGCCGGACGGCGCCGGCCGGCCAGCTCCGGTACGGCGGTCAGCTCGCCGTCCACGTCCAGCTCGATCCGGCCGTCCGCGGCGCGCACCAGCTTGCCGCTCGCCTCGTCCAGGTCGTACAGGCCGATCGCGATCCGGTGCGGGCGCAGGGTCGCCTCGCCCTTGGCGCCGGCGGGCAGGGCGGGGGCCTCCTGGCGGATCGCGAAGGAGGTGATGACACCTTCGGCGTCCGTCTCGATCTCCGGGCGCAGGATGTTGATCCCGGCCGTCTCCAGCCACTTCTTCGACCAGGTCCTCAGGTCGCGCCCGGAGGTCTCCTCCAGCGCGCCCAGCAGGTCGGACAGGCGCGTGTTGCCGTACGCGTGCCGCTTGAAGTACGCCTGCACACCCCGGAAGAACGCGTCCATGCCGACGTACGCCACCAGCTGCTTGAGCACGCTGGCGCCCTTGGCGTAGGTGATGCCGTCGAAGTTGACGAGCACGTCGTCCAGGTCGCGGATGTCCGCCATGATCGGGTGGGTGGAGGGCAGCTGGTCCTGCCGGTACGCCCAGGTCTTCATCTGGTTGGCGAACGTGGTCCACGAGTGCGGCCACTTCGAGCCGGGGGCGTACGCCATGCAGGCGGCCTCGGCGTAGGTGGCGAACGACTCGTTCAGCCACAGGTCGTTCCACCACTCCATGGTGACCAGGTCGCCGAACCACATGTGGGCCAGCTCGTGCAGGATCGTGGTGGCCCGCGCCTCGTACGCCGCGTCGGTCACCTTCGAGCGGAAGATGTACTGGTCGCGGATGGTCACCGCGCCCGCGTTCTCCATCGCGCCCGCGTTGAACTCCGGTACGAAGAGCTGGTCGTACTTCTTGAACGGGTAGGGGTAGTCGAACTTCTCCTGGAACCAGTCGAAGCCCTGCCGGGTCACCTCGAAGATCGCGTCCGCGTCGAGGAACTCGGCGAGCGAGGGCCGGCAGTAGATGCCGAGCGGCACCGACTGTCCGTCCTTCTCGTACACGCTGTGCACGCTGTGGTACGGCCCGACGATCAGCGCCGTGATGTACGTCGAGATGCGCGGCGTCGGCTCGAACACCCAGACGTTGTTCTCGGGCTCGGGGGTCGGCGAGTTGGACACGACCGTCCAGCCCTCGGGCGCCTTCACGGTGAACTGGAAGGTGGCCTTCAGGTCCGGCTGCTCGAAGGAGGCGAAGACCCGGCGGGCGTCCGGCACCTCGAACTGCGTGTACAGGTAAGCCTGGTCGTCGACCGGGTCGACGAAGCGGTGCAGGCCCTCACCGGTGTTGGTGTACGCGCACTCCGCGACGACCCGCAGGACGTTACGGCCCTGCAGCAGACCCGGCAGCGCGATCCGGGAGTCCTCGAAGACCTCGGCGGGGTCGAGCGCGTCGCCGTTGAGGGTCACCTCGTGGACGGCCGGGGCCACCAGGTCGATGAAGGAGGCGGCACCGTTCTCGGCGACGTCGAAGCGCACCGTGGTCACGGACCGGTAGGTGCCTCCCTCCTGCGCGCCGGAGAGATCGAGATCGATCTCGTACGAGTCAACGGTGAGCAGCTTCGCCCGCTGCTGAGCCTCTTCGCGAGTCAGGTTTGTGCCAGGCACGCGGTCATCTCCTCATGATGTGTGAGTGCGGTCATCCTTCCACGTCGCGCCCCATGCGAACGGGCGGTCACCGACTCCCGGCGACCGCCCGCCCGCACCGCGTACCCGAACGGGTCCTACGCGCTCAGCTCCGCCGCCACCAGCTCCGCGAGCTGGACCGTGTTCAGGGCCGCGCCCTTGCGGAGGTTGTCGCTGGAGATGAACAGCGCGAGGCCGTTCTCCACCGTCTCGTCGCGGCGGATGCGGCCGACGTAGGACGGGTCCTGGCCGGCGGCCTGGAGCGGGGTCGGGATGTCGGAGAGGGCGACGCCTGGGGCGCCGGCCAGCAGCTCGGTGGCGCGCTCCACGCTGACCGGACGCGCGAAACGGGCGTTGACCTGCAGGGAGTGGCCGGAGAACACGGGCACGCGCACACAGGTGCCGGAGACCTTCAGGTCCGGGATCTCCAGGATCTTGCGGGACTCGGTGCGCAGCTTCTGCTCCTCGTCGGTCTCGTTCAGGCCGTCGTCGACGAGGTTGCCCGCGAGGGGCAGCACGTTGAAGGCGATCGGGCGCCGGTAGACGGACGGCTCGGGGAAGTCCACGGCCGCGCCGTCGTGGGCCAGCCGGTCGGCGTCCGCGACGACCTTCTGCGTCTGGTCGTGCAGCTCGGCGACGCCCGCGACACCCGAACCGGACACGGCCTGGTAGGTGGCGACGACCAGCGCCTGCAGGCCCGCCTCCTGGTGCAGCGGCTTCAGGACCGGCATCGCGGCCATCGTCGTGCAGTTCGGGTTGGCGATGATGCCCTTGGGGCGGTCGGCGATCGCGTGCGGGTTCACCTCGGACACCACCAGCGGCACGTCCGGGTCCTTGCGCCAGGCCGAGGAGTTGTCGATCACCACGGCGCCCTGCGCGGCGACCTTCTCGGCCAGCGCCCGGGAGGTCGCGCCGCCCGCCGAGAACAGGACGATGTCCAGGCCGGTGTAGTCCGCGGTGGCCGCGTCCTCCACGGTCACCCCGTCCAGGACGCTCCCCGCCGAGCGGGCCGAGGCGAACAGGCGCAGCTCGGTGACGGGGAAGCCGCGCTCCGTGAGGATCCCGCGCATGACCGTGCCGACCTGACCGGTGGCTCCGACGATTCCGACCCTCACGGCGACTCCCTACTACGTGTTCCTGTGTGTGCGGCCTCTCCATCATGCGGCCGACTCCGGGCCACCTGTCCAATTCTTTGCGCGCCATGCCCGAGGGGTGGGACGCGCCGTCCCGCCCGCCGGTTGCGGAACTCCTGCCCGCACCCCCGCTGAGCTGGAGAAATACGTTCCCGAGGCGCGTGGTGCCGCAAGCTGTGCTGCCACGCGCGACGGTGTGACGTACGCCTCTGAACGCTTTCCCGAGCCTCCGCCGAACGTTTCCGTGCGCTGGGGCGTCGTAGAGGAAACGCGGTGAGGGGGTGGCTTGTGCTGCGCAGAAAGGCCCGCCGTGCCCAAGAGGACGACGATCCTCTGGACGCGGCTCAGGAACGCCGGGTGCGGGCGGTGCTCGCACTGGGCGGGGTGCCGCAGGCGGACCTGCCGGACGGGGTGCAACAGGTCCGCCTGCGGCTGCTGGAGCGGGCCGCGAGCGGCAGGGAGGCGCCGCGCGACGTGTCCGCGTGGGCGGCCGTCGTCGCCTCCAACCTGGCCATGGACTGGCACCGTGCCAGGCGCCGGCAGGAGCGGCTGGGGGAGCGCCTGGCCGCCCTGCGCCGGCAGGAACACCCCTCGGGCGAGGACACCAGCGTGCTGTCCCTGGCCGTCGCCCAGGGCCTGGACGAACTGCCCGACTCCCAGCGCCAGGTCCTGGTCCTGCGTTTCTACGCCGACCTGCCGGTCCGCTCGATCGCCGACGAGCTCGGCATCCCGGAGGGCACGGTCAAGAGCAGGCTCCACACGGCGGTACGGGCTCTGCGCGTCCGTCTGCACCAGAACGAGGTGGTGTGACATGACCGCCGAGCACAACGGCGCCGACGCGCTGATGGCCGCGATCACCGGCGAGCCGCTGCCGGACGAGGCCCGCGCGGACGCCGCCCTCCTGGCCGGGCACCGCGCGGCCGAGGCCGACGTGGCGCTGCTGCGGCAGCAGCTGGGGGTCATCGGGGACGCGCTGGCCGGAGACGCCCGGCCGCGGCGGAAGCCGGCGCCGGCGGCACGGAACCGGCGTCGGGTGCGCACCGCCGCCTTCGGTGCCCTCGCCGCGGCCGCCGTCGCGACCGTGCTGTCGGGGATGGCCTGGCTGGTGACACAGTCCGGCGGCGGAGCCGGCTTCGGGGTGAGCGCCGACAAGGAGGTGGGTGCCAAGGCCGACACCTCCGCCGGCTCCCCCTTCGCCGACCCCGGCTACCTCGCCTGCGCGCGTCTGGTCGCCGAGGGCGAGGTCACGGACGTGGAGCAGGTGCCGGGCGCCGCCGGTCAGGAGCGGATCACCCTGCACGTCACCCGCGCCCACAAACCCGCGAAGACCGCCGAGGAGATCACCTTCGTCCTCGACGGGTCCGCCGGCCCGAAGTCCCTCCACCTGTACGACCACGTCCTCGTCGCTCTTCCGCGGCACACGGCGTCCCCGGACCACGTGGTCGTCGGCGACGTACCGATCGCCCGCGAACGGGCCCGGATCGTCCGTGCGCTGCCCGCGGCGCGCGAACTCGGCTGCGAGTGACGGTCGAACGATCCGCGACGCTCCCGCGTCACAGGAGAAACACGACGGAGGGGGAGCACCGTTGCCGATCAGGAGATCGCGGGGTGCGGAGGCGGACCCGCTGGACGCGGCCAGGCCGACCGGGTCCGCGCCGTCCGGGCGCTGCCAGGAGCCCGGGGCTCGAGTGTGGCGGCGCCGGATGACCGCGCACGCGTGTGACACTCCGAGATGACGGCCGTCGTCCCGGGAAGCCGCGACGACGTCGGCATCGGCGGGACCGGGGCCGGGGCCGGGTTCCGGCAGACGACGGAGGGGCGGGCGCCCGTACGGACGCCCGCCCCAGTGCCGTGTGCGGAACCGCGTCCGCTACGGGATGACCTTGCCGATCTTCACGCTGCCGAGGCCCGCGACGGTGCCGCGGGTGTTCAGCACCTGGACCTCACCGAAGAACTCGCGGCCCGCGGGGGCCGGCTCGTTCGCGACGACGTCGGCGGTGATCTGCGCCGTGCCGTTCGGGGCGAGCGCGTACACCTCCGACTCGTCGACCTTCACCGAGCCGAGCGCCGCCGAGTAGTACACGTCCCGGTAGTCGTAGGCCGTGGAGCCGGTCGGCGCCGAGTAGGCGTCGATCTCGATGGTGTACGTGCCCGGCGCGGGGTTGGCGATCGAGACGGACTCCTCCGAGCCGCCCGCCGCCGAGTAGGCGACCCGCTGGCCGGCGGCGTTGAAGACGTACAGGTCCAGGTCGGCCCCGGCGTCCGAGACGTTGCCGATGGCGACGTCCAGGCGCTCGGCACCGGCCGGCACGACGACGGTCCTGGTGTGCGTGTCACCGTCGGCGATGGTGGGACGGTCCGACTTCGACGAGCCCAGCGAGCCGCCCCTCAGCTTGGCGTCCAGCCCGGCCAGCTTGTTCGTCAGCGTCCAGTCGACGGAGGTCGGCGTACCGGCCTTCGCCTCCTCGACCGTCTGCACCGCGGGGCTGAAGTCCAGTCCGTACACCGCCGCGGTCAGCTCGAACGGGTTGTCGAGCAGCGGCGAGGTACGACGCGACTCGACCTCGATCTCCCAGACTCCCGGCATCGGCTTGGCGTACGAACGCACGTCCGGACGGCAGGTGTTGGCCGGGTTGTTGTAGTTCGGGTAGCAGTTCACGGTCGAGCTGGGGTCCACCGGGGTGCCGTACGGGTGGATCGCGATGAAGCGGGTCTGGCTGCCGTCCTTGAGCCCGCTCATCGAGATCTCGAGGGTCTTGGCGCCCTCCGGGACCGTCACGAAGTACGACTGGGGGCTGTTGCGCTGCACGGAACCCGACACCGAGTGGGTCCAGGACGGCTTGGCGATGTCCGCGGAGACCACCACGGTCAGCATGATCTGCTTGTCCACGCCCTCGGTGCGGCGGTCGTCGACCTCGAGGATCGCGCTGTGCACACCGGCGGCGCCGGGACGCGCCTCGATCTTCACCGTCACCGGCTTGTTCAGCGGCAGCGAGACCTCGCGCGAGCCGACGATCCTGAAGGTGTCGTCGTCGTTCTTCAGGCCCAGCCGGTGCTTGACCGTGCCGGCCGGACCCGTGGTGCGGGTGACCTGGACGTCGTAAGTCTTCTTCTGGCCCTTCTTCAGACCGCCCTCGCGGTCGTACAGACCGGTGCCGAAGTCGGGGGTCTTCAGCGCCCAGGACAGCGAGGTGCTGACCGGGGCCTTGACCGCGTACTCGTGCGCCGAGGCGCCCTTCTCGATCGACTTCCAGGCCTTGACGATGTCGATCAGGCCGGCGCCCTCGCTGTGCGGGTGCTCGCCCTCGATGTGCTGGGCGGTCGAGGTCAGCGCGGTGCGCAGCTTCGCCGGGGTGAGGTCGATGCGCTTCTGCTTCGCCGCCGACAGCAGCAGCGCGGACGCGCCGGCCGCCTGCGGGGACGCCATCGAGGTGCCCTGCAGCATCGAGTAGCCGGCCGGGAGGGAGTACCCGGCCTCGGCGACCGGGCCGCCGGGCGCCCAGGTCTGCGTGGTGTTGATGGCCGCGCCGGGCGCCGAGATGACCGGCGTGAAGCCGCCGTCCTCACGCGGACCGCGCGAGGAGAACGGCATCATGGCGTACGACCTGCTCACCACGGAGCCGTAGTTGGCCGCCCAGGTCTCCTTGGAGACGGACGCGCCGACCGAGAGGACCTTGTCGGCGAGGCTGGGGTCACCGATGGTGTTCAGACCGGGGCCGCTGTTGCCCGCCGAGATGACGAGCTGCACGCCGTAGGTGTCGATGAGCCGCGTGTACAGCTGCGCGCGGGCGTTGTTGCCGTCGTTGAGCGCCGGCAGGCCGCCGATGGACATGTTGACGATGTCCACGCCGCGGTTGACGACGAGGTCGATCATGCCCTCGGTGAGCGCGACGCTGGTGCAGCCGCCGCTCCAGACGCAGGCGCGGGAGGAGACGATCTTCGCGCCCGGGGCGGCGCCGTTCATCTTGCCGCCGAACAGGCTGTTGGCGGCGGTGATGCCGGCGACGTGCGTGCCGTGCGAGCCCTGGATCAGGCCGATGTTGACGAAGTCGGCCTTCTGGCCGGCCCAGGACCCGCCGTAGGGGTCCATCGGCACGTCCTTGCGGATCTCCACGACGAACGGCTGCCGCTCGACGACGTCCGTCTTCGGGTCGTCGGTGCCGAAGTAGCCGATCTGGAAGCCGTCCTTGTACGGCTTCATCGGCGTGTCGTCGGTGAAGTCGTTGTTGTTGTTCAGGTCCACGCGGACCGTGCCGGCCGCCGGGTCGTACAGCACGCCCCAGGAGTCGGTGGTGTCGCCGTCGCGGTTCACGTCGCCGTTGGCGTCGCCGCCGACGGTGAACCGCTCCTCGAAGGTGCTGACCTGGTAGTCGCCCGCCGGGGCCTTCCAGGTCTCGCTGCCGTAGGTGAAGACGGGTCCGGAGACGGAGTCCACCATCGGGCGCCAGGTCCTGTCACCGTCGACGATCGGGTCCGTCGCGGTCACCCAGTCGACGATCTTGCGCTCGCCGGTGGTGGTCTTCTGCAGCGCCGGGTGGGCGAGGTCCACGCCGGTGTCGATGATGCCGATGGTGACGCCCCGGCCGTCCGCCTTCGGGTTCTTCTTCACGAAGTCGACGGCGCCCGTCTCGTGGGACGGGTTGTACGGGTTCGCGGCGGGGGTCTTCTTGTCCGGGCCCGGGTAGGTGGTGTTCCCCTTGCCCTTGCCGCCGCCCTTGGCGGAGCCCGCGTCCGGCCTCGGGTCGTCGAGCGGGATGTCCTGATTGAGGTCGATGGCATGCACCGAGGACAGCTTCGCGGCGGCGGCGATCGCCGAGTCCGCCTTGGCGGTCGGCACGGTGGCGCGGACGTAGCCGAGCTCGTCGTAGGCGAGGCCCACGGCGCCGCCCTTGACCGCGTCCAGCTGCTTGGCGACCTGCTCGGTCTGCCCGGGAGCGGTGGCGATCATCATCGTGACGTGCTTGGCGCCCTCGGCCTTGGCCTCGGCGAGCAGTTCGGCGTCGCCCGAACCGAGTTTGTCGTCCGCCGGCTTGACGGCCGGGTCGGTGGGCACCGGGCCGTCCTGGGCGGCGGCCATGGATATCGGCCCTGCCATGGAGAGCGCGGCCACCACGCCTGCCGCCGTGGCGATGCGGGCCAGGCGTCTGGCACCGGTGAGCGGTGCGCGCTGGGGGTCGGAGGTCATTGGCATCCCTTGTAGGTAAAGGAACCAGAAGAGGTATGCGCGATCGGATCCGATCGCGGCCGTCCGGATTTCGGAGCCGGATGGTCGCTCAGGTCTACCTAAAGGGAAGTTGTTTGACGAGAGTTGACCATGGCGGGATGTGTCCATGGCGTACTTCCGCCACGCGCCATCCGGGAGATAGCCGCCCAAACCGTGTCGGTTTCCCCGGGGTTGAGTCGGCCCTCTCCGGGTGACGCCGTAACGTCCCCCCATGCAAAAGGAGTTGAGGGTGGCGGCCTACGCCGTATGCGTGAGGGACGGACGGCTGCTGATGGCCCGCTGGGTGGCCGGCGACGGCACCCGCCGCTGGACCCTGCCCGGCGGCGGCATGGAACACGGCGAGGACCCCTACGACACCGTCGTACGCGAGGCCGAGGAGGAGACCGGCTACACCGTCGAACCGGTCGCCCTCCTGGGCCTGGACTCCGTCCGCCGCACCTACCCGCGCCGTCTGGGCACCCACGCCGACTTCCACGGCCTGCGCATCCTCTACGAGGCCCGCGTCACCGGCGGCGAACTGCGCCACGAGGCGGGCGGCTCCACGGACCGCGCCGCCTGGCACCCCCTGGAGGCGGTCCCCGCACTGCCCCGGGTCGGCCTGGTCGACGCGGGGCTGCGCCTGTGGCGCGAGCGCCCGCCGGCGGGGAAACCGGCGGGCACGAGCTGAAGGGGCTCCCGGCGCACACGAGGAGGGACCGCCGGGATCGGCCCCGGCGGTCCCTCCTCTCCCCTCCTGACTCTCCCCTCCTGACGCGTCCCGGTCCGTCACTGCCGGGGCAGCACCACGACAAACGCGGCCGGGGCGCGGTCGGCGGCCGCCATCAGGGCGGTGCGGACGACCGCCGCCTGCTGCTCCAGCGCGTCGCGCAGCTTCTTGGGGGTGAGGTGGACGACCGTGATGCCCAGCCGCTCCAGGTGCTCGCGCTTGCGGGCGTACTCCGACCCCTGGGCGTCCTCGTCCTGCCGGGAGGCGCGGGTGTCCAGCTCCACCGCGACCGCCTGCTCGGGCCAGTACGCGTCCAGGCCGCCCAGATGGGGGCCGCCCGGCAGCCGCAGGTCCACGTTCCAGACCGGGTCGGGCAGGCCGTACTCGCGGACCATCCGGTACAGCCGGTCCTCCGCGAGCGCCCGCCCTTCGGCCAGCAGCAGGTTGACGGCATCGACGACGTGAGGCCGGGCCAGGAGCTTCGCACTTGTCAACTCCCTTACGACTGCCGTCGGTTCGCAGTAACCGCCGCGCACCGCCTCGGTCAGGAGCCGGCGTACCGTGCCCGCGTCCGACAGCCGGGCCACCGCGTCCGCCAGGGCGCGCGGCACCGGGGCCACCGGCAGCCCGGTGACCAGGTCCGCCGTGGGCAGTCCGGCCGTACGGACGATCCGGGCGCAGCCCGTCGAACGCAGCCGTCGGCCGCGCTCCACCAGGACGTCGATCTTCTCCAGCGAGGGCAGGGGAGGCGCGGCGGTGAAACCGTGCAGGGCCAGGGCCGCCAGGCCGGTGACCATCACCTCGGCGTACAGCACCGGGCGGTGCGGGGCCTGGGCGGTCGGCTGCGCGGGCACCCCGGGCGCCGGCCGGGGCAGCGGGCCGCGCGCCGCGTAC
>NZ_QFDQ01000098.1 GCF_003270085.1 Streptomyces triticisoli
AACCCCGCGACTGGGAAGCCGCCGAACGCGAGGGCCGCACCATCACCCCCCTGATCACCAGGCTCAACGACATCCGCCGCCGCCATCCCGCGCTGCACCGCCTGCGCAATCTGCGCTTCCACCCGACCGACAACGACGCCGTGATCGCCTACAGCAAGAGCGCCGGCTCCGACACGGTGGTCGTCGTCGCCAATCTCGACCCCCACCACACCCAGGAGGCCACGGTCTCGTTGGACATGCCGCAACTCGGCCTGGACTGGCACGAGTCCACGCCGGTGCGCGACGAGCTCACCGGCGAGACCCATCACTGGGGCAGGACCAACTACGTCCGCCTGGATCCGGGCCACCGGCCCGCGCACGTGCTCCATGTCCAGCGACCGTCCAACCCGCAGAGCGGAGGGCCCCCAGCGCCATGACTGTCAACGAGCCCGTTCCGGACATCTTCGAGGACGCCCCGGCCGGGGACCGGGATCCGGAGTGGTACAAACGCGCTGTCTTCTACGAGGTCCTCGTCCGTTCCTTCCAGGACAGCAACGGCCGGATCATCTTCGTCGACACCGAGACCTCGAACTGGACCTTCGATCCGGTCCGCGGCCAGTACTACTTCCACCGCTTCTTCTCCCACCAGCCGGACCTGAACTACGAGAACCCGGCCGTCCAGGAGGAGATCCTGGCCGCCCTCCGCTTCTGGCTGGACCTGGGCATCGACGGCTTCCGGCTGGACGCGGTGCCGTACCTCTACGCGGAGGAGGGCACCAACTGCGAGAA
>NZ_QFDQ01000099.1 GCF_003270085.1 Streptomyces triticisoli
GGTATGCCCCCGGGCGCGTTCCGGCCCGGCGTCCCACGCCCGGGCCTCGCCGGCGTGCCGGGGAGGCGGGCCGCGGCCCACGCGCCCCCGTTGGCGGACGCCGCGTCGTCCGCGAAACCCTGACCACCCGACGACGCCCCACGACCAGCCGCGGGCGAAGTACCCGAAGGCCCCACCGAATCCGCAGACGCCCCACGCCCTTTCGGCGACACACCCGGGAAACGGGACGGGACCCGCCCGCCCCCGTCGGCGAACGCGGCACCCTCCGCAACACCCTGACCACCCGATGCCCCACCCCGACCGGGTGTCGACGACGTCTCCGAAGACCGGGCCGACACCCGTCCCCCGCCGTCCGCGGACGTCTCACGCCCGGCCGCCGGTGGTCTGTCCGGGAAGCGGGCCGTGGCCTGGGGCGGGGGCGTGCGGCGGAAGTCCGGGAAGTGGGGGCGGGTGGCGTCGCTGCGGGGTGACGGAAGGGCCGTGTCGCGTCCCGTGACGCGGGAGCCCGCCGCCGGTGCGCCGGGGGGCACCGCGCTCCGCTCGGCGTCCCGCTCGGCCGCTCCGCCGTCGGAGTCGCCCCCCGCGGGCCGCCTCGGCCCTGGGGGGACGGGGGCGTGGCGCGCTTCCGTGCTCATGCACCCCCCGTTTCCTCGTGCCCGGGCCGTTCCCCCCGGGCGCGGCCGTCCTCGTTGCCCCGCCCGGTGCGGACTCGTCGTCACCGGGCACGCATACCCGTACGGGCGAACCGCCATCCCGGCTCAACTCCGCGACCGGGATCACTGGGCGTCTCCGCCGTACGTGCGCGTCACTCTACGGGTTGCTCCCCCCTGAGCGGGAACCAGTCCACAAGCCCGGGGCATCTGCCCGGAACGTCCCCCTACCCTGCGGTAATCCCGTCTGGCAGGCTTCGTTCATGACTGCGCGCGCCGCCGACCGGGCCCGTTACGACCGGGCCACCGCCCATCTGGACGCCCCCGTCGCGATCGTGGACCTGGACGCGTTCGACGCCAACGCGGACGATCTCGTCCGCCGGGCCGGCGGCAAACCGGTCCGGGTCGCCAGCAAGTCCGTGCGCTGCCGGGCCCTACTGGAACGCGCCCTCGCGAAGGACGGCTTCGCGGGCCTCATGTCCTTCACCCTCGCCGAGTCCCTGTGGCTGGCTCGCTCCGGCTTCGACGACGTCCTGCTCGCCTATCCGTCCGCCGACCGCGCCGGCTACGCCGAACTCGCCGCCGACCCCAAGCTCGCCCGCGCCGTCACGGTGATGGTCGACGACCCGGCGCAGCTCGACCTCATCGACGCCTCGCGCGAGGGCGGACGCGAAGTCGTCCGGGTCTGCCTGGAGTTGGACACCTCGCTGAAGCTGCTCGGCGGAAGAGTGCGCATCGGTGCCCACCGCTCCCCGCTGCACTCCCCCGCTCAGGTCGCCGACATGGCCCGTACGGTGGCCCGGCGGCCGGGGTTCGAGCTCGTGGGAATCATGGCGTACGAGGGTCATGTCGCGGGCGTGGGCGACGCGGTCGCCGGGCGGCCCCTGCGCTCGCGCGCGATCCGGCTGATGCAGGCCGCCGCGCGCCGGGAGCTGGCCGAGCGGCGGGCGGCGGTGGTGCGCGCGGTGCGGGCCGTGGCACCGGGGCTGGAGTTCGTCAACGGCGGCGGCACGGGCAGCGTGCAGCACACCGCGGCGGAGGACGCGGTCACCGAGGTCGCCGCGGGATCCGGGCTGTACGTCCCGCGGCTCTTCGACAACTACACGTCCTTCCGCGGCCGTCCGGCGGCCCTGTTCGCCCAGCCCGTCGTGCGGCGCCCCGGCGTCGGGATCGTGACGGTCCTCGGCGGCGGCTACCCGGCCTCCGGCGCGGCCGGCCCGGACCGGCTGCCGATGCCGTACCTGCCCGAGGGGCTGCGCTACGACCCCCAGGAGGGCCCCGGCGAGGTGCAGACCCCGCTGCTCGGCTCGCCCGCCGACGATCTGCTGATCGGCGACAAGGTGTGGTTCCGGCACGCGAAGGCCGGGGAATTGTGCGAGCGGTTCGACGCCCTGCACCTGGTCGAGGGCGACCGGGTGACCGCGACCGTACCGACGTACCGGGGTGAGGGACACACCTTCCTGTAGCCCACCCCGGATCAACCCGGGCCGTGGACAGGGGTGCAGACCATCGCATGCGAAGGAGGGCCGTGTGACGGGACGACCGCTCATCGGGATCAGTACGTACCTGGAGCCAGGGACGCGCTGGGGGGTGTGGGAGCTGGAGTCGGCGCTGCTGCCGGTGGGCTATCCACGGCTGGTGCAGCGGGCGGGCGGGCTCGCCGCGATGCTGCCGCCGGACGAGCCGGAGCGGGCGGCGGCGGCCGTGGCCCGGCTCGACGGGCTGGTGATCGCGGGCGGCCCGGACGTCGAGCCGGTGCGCTACGGCGCGGAGCCGGATCCGCGTACGGGGCCGCCGTGCCGGGCCCGGGACACCTGGGAACTGGCCCTGATCGAGGCCGCCCTGGCCGCACGCCTCCCGCTGCTCGGCATCTGCCGCGGCATGCAACTGCTGAACGTCGCCCTGGGCGGCACCCTGCTCCAGCACCTCGACGGACACGCCCAGGTGGTCGGCGTCTTCGGCGCGCACGCGGTCAAGCCGGTCCCCGGCACTCGTTACGCCGCGGCCGTACCGGAGGAGGCGTCCGTCCCGACCTACCACCACCAGGCCGTCGACCGGCTCGGTGAGGGCCTGGTCGCGTCGGCGTACGCGGCGGACGGCACGGTGGAGGCCGTGGAACTGCCCGAGGGCTGGGTGCTGGGCGTGCAGTGGCATCCGGAGATGGGCGAGGACGTACGGGTCATGCGGGAGTTGGTGCGGGCAGCGGCCGGCCCTTCCGGTACGGCCGGCTCCTCCCGCACGTAGGACTCCTGCCCCGGAGCTCCTGCCCCGGCCGGGTCCCGGCCTCGGCTCCTTGCCTCAGCTCTTTCCCGACCGGGTCAGGGACAGCAGCTCGCGGGCCGGGCCCACCGGGCGGTGGCCGGCCGGCCAGACCGCCCGCAGATCGCGCCCGAGGGCGACGCCGTCCACCGGGACGGTGACCAGCCGGCGCAGGGACAGTTCCTCGCCGACGGCGAGTTCGCTGAGCACCGCCGGCCCGGCTCCGCTGACCGCGGAGGCCTTCACCGCCGTGGTGGAGGAGAGCTCGATCAGCGGGCGCGCGAGGCCGCCCAGCGCCGCGTCCAGGACCTGCCGGGTGCCGGAGCCCTTCTCCCGCAGGATCAGCGGGGTCGCGGCCAGTTCCTCCGCCGCCAGGGGACGCCGGCGGCGGGCCCACGGGTGGGCCGGGGCCGTCACCACGATCAGGTGGTCGTGGCCGATCACCACGGAGTCCAGTCCGGACGGCACGGACAGCCCCTCCACGAAACCGAGGTCCGCCTCGTCCGCCAGCAGCCGCTCGGCCACCACCGCGGAGTTCCCGGCGAGCAGCGACACCGCCGTGTCCGGCCGTCGCGCGCGCAGCGCGATCAGCCACCCGGGCAGCAGGTACTCCGCGATCGTCATGCTGGCCGCCACCCGCAGCCGCGAGTCCCGCCGGTCGCGCAGCGCCTGCGCGCCCGCGTCGAAGGCCTCCGCCGCCTCCACGATCCGCCGCGCCCAGTCGGTGACCAGGGCTCCGGCGTCCGTCAGCCGCGACCCGCGCGGCGAACGGTCCACCAGCGCCACGCCCAGCTGCCGTTCCATGGAACGGATCCGGCTGCTGGCCGCCGGCTGGGTGATGCCCAGCTCCCGCGCCGCCCCGCCGAGACTCCCGAGCCGTGCGACCCCCAGCAGCAGTTCCAGCGCGCCCAGGTCCGGCACCCGGTGCGCGAGCGAGGCCCCCGGCGGCCGTCCCGCTCCGGCCTCGCCGCTGCCTCGGTTCGCCTCGGGCCTTGTCATAAACCCAGTTTATGACTCGGGAGACGCAGACCCCTGGTGGGGCCCCGGGCTCCGGAAAACCCGGAGTCCCGGTCGCCGCCGACGGCGGCAGCGCGCGGGATGGTCAGCGGCGCGCTGCTCGCAGCGCCTCGCCCAGCACCCGCGGAGCCTGCGCCAGCGACGGCCCGTACCACGTCAGGTGCCGTCCGCCGACCAGGGCGCAGGGCAGTCCGGGGAAGGCCTCGGGACCGTCGTCGGCGGTGAAGCGGTACGGCTCGTCCGGCAGGACTACCACGTCCGGGACCGCCGCCCGCAGCTCCTGGAGCGGGATGCGCGGGTAGCGGTCGGCGTGGTGGGCGTAGAGGTGGTCGACGCCCAGGCGGGCCAGGACGTCACCGGCGAAGGTGTCCCGGCCCAGCACCATCCAGGGCCGCCGCCAGACCGGTACGACGGCGGTCGTACGGCGCCGGGGCACGGGCAGGGCCGACCAGGCCGCCTCGGCCTCGTCCAGCCACCGGGGCCGGCGCACCGCGCCGCAGGCGTGCAGCACCCGCGCCAGTTCCTCCAGGGCCTGCGGCAGGTCGCGGACCTCGGTCACCAGCACCTCGAGACCGGCCGCGCGCAGGGCGTCGAGGTCGGGGGCGCGGTTCTCCTCCTCGTTGGCGATCACCAGGTCGGGGGCGAGGGCGATGATCCGCTCGACCTCGGGGTTCTTGGTGCCGCCGACGCGGGTGACGTCGAGGTCCGCCGGATGGCTGCACCAGTCGGTGGCGCCGACCAGGACGCCGGGCAGGGACACCGCGACCGCCTCGGTGAGCGAGGGCACCAGGGAGACGACCCGCATCAGCGCGCCCGGTCCTGCACCGCTTCGATGTGCTCCGCGACCGCGACCACGATCAGCCGGGTGTCGGGCACGGTCGCCCGCCAGCGGTGGCGGACCCCGCCGGTGAGGTACATGGTGTCGCCGCGCACCAGCCGGTAGGCGCGGCCCTCGGCCTCGACCTCCACCGCTCCGTCGGCGACGTACATCAACTCGTCGTTGCGGTGCTGGAACTCGCGTCCGGTGTCGTGGTCGCCGGTGAACTCCGAGGCGTGCAGCTGGTGGTGGCCGCGTACCAGGGAACGCATCCGGGGCTCGGGCTCCAGCTCGGTGGCCTCGGCGCGTACGACGTCGACGCTGCACGCCGGGTCGGCCGCCGCGAGCAGTTCCACGGCGGTGGTGCGCAGCGCGTCGGCGACCTTCTCCAGGGAGCTGGTGCTGGGGCGGGCCCGGTCGTTCTCGATCTGGCTCAGGAAGGGCACCGACAGGCCGCTGCGGTCGGCCACGACGGCAAGGGTGAGGCCCAGCGCGCGGCGCCGCCGCCGTACGGCCGCGCCCACTCGAAGAGGCTGTTCTTTGTGGTCGCCCATCGCTCCGGCTCCCTCCTTCGCTCGTCGGTCCGCTGCTCGTGGGGCCGCTGCCCGTGGGCCCGGTCGCGGGCGCACTCCTTTTGAGGAGTTCTCTGCACCCTACGCATGTTCGGCAAACAGTTTCATACGGCCGTCACGTCCTTGTAAGGATCGCGCGGAGCCGAGGGGTACGGGGATGACTCCGTGCGGTTGGCCGGATTCCGACTGTGCGCACGGGTGAGGGGCGGGCCCTGCCCCACGTGGGTGTGAGGAAAGGCCCGCCCCTCGGACGGTGTCCTCGTCCCGTCCGGGACTACTCGGCGTCCAGGACGCTCCTGCCGTCGGCCGACTTCGCGGAGGAGCCGGACGGTATCGGGGCGAGCTTGTCGACGACGTCCGGGTTGTCCTTCAGCCAGACGCGCACGGCGTCCTGCTGCCGGCCCTTGCCGGCCTTGTTGATCTCGGACTCGAGGCTGGTGAGCTGCTTCTCGCTCAGCTTGAAGTTCTTCAGCCAGCCGCCGACGACCGGGTCGTCGTGGGAGAAGCCCTTGCGGGCCAGCGTGTGCACGCCGTCGCCGGCGCCCCAGGCGTCCTTGGGGTCCTTCAGCTTCTTCAGGTCGTAGTCGCTGTACGCCCAGTGCGGCGACCAGAGCGTGACGACGATGGGTTCCTTCTTGCCGTAGGCACGCTTGAGCTCGGCCAGCATCGCGGGCGTGGAGCTGTCGACGACCTTGTACTCCTTGTCCAGGCCGTACTCCTTGAGGACCTTGCTCTTGAGCAGGCCCATCATTCCGGCGCTGGACTCGATGCCGGTGACCTTCCCGCCGAAGGCGGACGCCTTGCCCTTGAGGTCCTCCAGGGAGTCGACGTCCTTCATGTACGAGGGGACGGACAGCTCCAGGGAGGTCGGGCCGTACCAGGAGCCGAGGTCCTCGAGCCGCTCGCCGTACTTCTTCCAGTACTGCTCGTGGGTGACCGGCAGCCAGGCGTCGGTCTGGAAGTCGACGCTGCCCTGGGCGAGCGCGGTGTAGAGGGGGCCCGCGTCGAACTGCCGGGCCTCGACCTTGTAGCCGCGCTGTTCGAGGACCTCCTTCCACAGGTAGGTGGAGGCGACGCCCTCGTCCCACGGGATGTACCCGATGGTGATCTTCCTGCCCTTGCCGATGTCGCCGCCGTCGGAGGCGGTGGTCGCGCTGTCCCCGTTGCCGCCGAAGATGCCCATGCCACCCGCGACGAGGGCGAGGATCACCACGCCGACGACGGCGATCTGCGGCTGCGGCCGGTAGGACCAGATCTTCAGGCCCTTGGCGGCCCGCGCCCTGGCGGCGGCGCGCCGGCCGAGCGGGGAGACCTCGGTGCCCAGGGCGCTGGTCATGCGGTCCAGGTAGATCGCGAGGATCACGATGGCGACGCCGGACTCGGCGCCGAGGCCGATGTTGAGCTGGCCGATGGCCTCGTTGACGTCGCCGCCGAGGCCGCCGGTGCCGACCATGCCGGCGATCGCGGCCATGGACAGGCCGAGCATGATCACCTGGTTGACGCCGGCCATGACCGTGGGCAGGGCCAGCGGCAGCTGGACGCGCAGCAGCGTGTTGCGGGGCGTGGTGCCGAACGCCTCGGCCGCCTCCACCAGTTCCTTGTCGACCTGGCGGATGCCCAGCTCGGTCATGCGCACACCGGGTGCGAGGGCGAAGATCAGGGTGGCGACGATGCCCGCGGAGGCGCCCGTGCCGAAGAACAGGATGGCCGGGATGAGGTAGACCATCGCCGGCAGCGTCTGCATGAAGTCCAGGACCGGCCGGACGAGGGCGCTGACCCGGTCGGAGCGGGCCGCCCAGATGCCGACCGGCACCGAGATCACCAGCGCGATGATCGTGGCGACCAGCACCAGCGACAGGGTGATCATCGCGTTGGACCACAGCCCCATCGAGTCGATGAAGGCGAATCCGGCGAAGGTGAGCACTCCGGCGAAGGAGCCGCGCAGCCACCAGGCGAGCACGGCGAAGATACCGGCGAGCAGCAGCGGCTGCGGCGCCTGGAGGACGGCGTTGATCCCGTCGTAGGAGCCGGTGAAGACGGACTTGCAGAAGTCGAAGAGCCAGGCCATGTGGCCGAGCAGCCAGTCGACCGTGGAGTTGACCCAGTCGCCGAGCGGGATCCTAGGCACGGGCCACCTCCTTCTCGCCGCCCTTGTCCCGCGGCGCGTCGCAGCTCACCGGGGTGCTCTGCGCGTCGCCGAGGAAGCCGACGAGGCGCCGGCGCTGGACGACGCCGACGAGTTCCCGGCCCTCGTCCAGCACGGCGACCGGGTGGGGAACGCGGGCGCTGATCGCGCACAGCTCGGTGAACGGGGTGTGCGGGGTGACGGTGTCGCAGCCGCAGTCCGCCTCGTCGCCGCGCACCTCGCGGTCCATGACCGCCTCCGCGGTCAGTACCCGCGAGCGGTCGACGTCCTGGATGAAGGAGGCGACGTAGTCGTCGGCGGGGCGCAGCAGGATGTCCTCCGCGGTGCCGGTCTGCACGATGCGGCCGTCGCGCATGACGGCGATCCGGTCGCCCAGGCGCATGGCCTCGTTGAGGTCGTGGGTGATGAAGACGATGGTCTTCTTCAGGGTCTTCTGCAGCTGGAGCAGCTGGTCCTGCATGTCGCGGCGGATCAGCGGGTCCAGGGCGCTGAAGGACTCGTCCATCAGCAGCAGGCCGGCGTCGGTGGCCAGGGCGCGGGCCAGGCCCACGCGCTGCTGCATGCCGCCGGACAGCTCGTCGGGCCAGGACTTCTCCCAGCCGGCCAGGCCGCACAGGGCGAGCGCCTCGTCGGCGCGGCGTTCGCGCTCGGCGCGGGGCACGCCCTGCACTTCCAGTCCGTAGGCGGCGTTCTCGCGGACGCTGCGGTGCGGGAAGAGCGCGAAGTGCTGGAAGACCATGCTGATCTTCCTGGAGCGGACCTCGCGCAGTTCGCGGTCGCTGAGCGCGGTCAGGTCCTGGCCGTCGAAGCTGACGGTGCCGGCGGTCGGCTCGAGCAGACCGTTCAGCATGCGCAGGAGCGTGGACTTGCCGGAGCCGGACAGGCCCATGACGACAAAGATCTGACCGGGCTCGACGGTGAAGGAGGCGTCGATCACGGCGGCGGTGGCGCCGTCGGCACGCAGGTCCTCACGGTCCGCGCCCTGCCGTAGTTTCTCCACTGCCTCGTCCGGTCGTCGGCCGAACACCTTGAACAGGTGCTGGGCCTGCAGTCTGGAAGACACGCTTACCTCTTGTCTCGGGGCCAAGGACGGGATCCGGAGGGGTGCCAACAGTTGAAGAAATCAACCACCTCTGGTCCGGGTTCGCGCCTGCCCAGGTCCTTTTGGCCGAAACCAAACTGTGAGCGGGGTCACAGTTCGGGCTCCTTCCCGGCCGGAACGCCCGTTTCGCGCGGCGGGTGGCTGTCAGTGCCGTACGGCATGATGCGAGGCGTGACCGGACGACTGATGCTCCTCGACACCGCCTCCCTGTATTTCCGCGCCTACTTCGGGGTCCCGGAGTCGGTCAAGGCCCCGGACGGCACGCCGGTGAACGCCGTGCGCGGGCTGCTCGACTTCATCGACCGCCTGGTCAGGGACCACCGGCCCGGCCACCTGGTGGCCTGCATGGACGCCGACTGGCGGCCGGCGTGGCGGGTGGAGCTGATCCCCTCCTACAAGGCGCACCGGGTCGCCGAGGAGCACGAGAGCGGTCCGGACGAGGAGGAGGTGCCCGACACCCTCTCCCCGCAGGTCCCGGTGATCGAATCCGTCCTGGACGCCGTCGGCATCGCGCGCGTGGGCGTCGCGGGGTACGAGGCGGACGACGTGATCGGCACGTTCACGGCGCGGACGAAGGGTCCGGTCGACATCGTCACCGGGGACCGCGACCTGTACCAGCTGGTGGACGACGCGCGCGGGGTGCGGGTGCTGTACCCGGTCAGGGGCGTGGGCACGCTGCAGATCACCGACGAGGCGGTGCTGCGGGAGAAGTATGGGGTCGACGGCAGCGGGTACGCGGATCTGGCACTGCTGCGCGGCGACCCGAGCGACGGGCTGCCGGGGGTGCCCGGCATCGGGGAGAAGACGGCGGCCAGGCTGCTCGCCGAGTTCGGCGACCTGGCCGGGATCATGGCGGCCGTCGACGACCCGAAGTCCGGGCTCACGCCGTCGCAGCGGGGGCGGCTCGATGGGGCGCGGCCGTATCTCGCGGTGGCGCCGAAGGTCGTGCGCGTGGCCGCCGACGTCCCGCTGCCGGACGTGGACACGACGCTGCCGCGCACCCCGCGCGATCCGGCGGCGGCCGAGGAGCTGGCCGCCCGCTGGGGACTGGGAGGTTCCCTGCGGCGGCTGCTCGACACGCTGGGGGCGTGACGGCCGCCGTGTTAACTTAGGTAAACCTAAGTAGCGGAACAGGGAGGCCGTCATGGCAGAACGTCCGGTGCGCAAGCCGCGCAGGGTCCACACCGCGCGGGTCGTCCGCACCGAACGGCTGACCCCGCGCATGCAGCGCGTGGTGCTCGGTGGTGACGGCCTGGCGGACTTCTCGCCCGACACGTGCACGGACCACTACGTGAAGCTGCTGTTCCCTGCCGACGGGGTCACCTATCCCGAGCCCTTCGACATGGAGCGGATCCGCGAGGAGTTCCCGCGCGAGCAGTGGCCGGTGACACGGACGTACACCGTGCGCGCCTGGGACCCCGAGCACCGCGAGCTGACCCTGGACTTCGTGATCCACGGCGCCGAGGGCCTGGCCGGTCCCTGGGCACTGCTCGCACGACCGGGTGAGACCGTGCGTTTCCTGGGCCCCGGCGGCGCCTACGCCCCCGACGCGAGCGCCGACTGGCATCTGCTCGCCGGTGACGAGAGCGCCCTGCCGGCGATCGCCCGCTCCCTGGAGACACTGCCCGAGGGCGCCACGGCCCACGCCTTCATCGAGGTCGCCGGCCCCGAGGAGGAGCAGAAGATCGACTCCCACGTGGAGGTGGTCTGGCTGCACCGCGGGGAGCGACCCGTCGGCCAGGCGCTGGTGGAGGCCGTACGAGCCCTGGACTTCCCCGAGGGACGGGTGCACGCGTTCGTGCACGGCGAGGCCGGCTTCGTCAAGGAACTGCGCCGCCTGCTGCGCGTCGAGCACGCCGTTCCCCGCGAGGACCTGTCCCTCTCCGGCTACTGGCGCCTCGGCCACAACGAGGACGGCTGGCAGTCCTCCAAGCGCGAGTGGAACGCCCGCGTCGAGGCGGAACAGGAGGGCGCGGCCCCGGCCGCGTGAACGCGTCGAAGCGGCGGTACCGGACGGGTACCGCCGCTTCGACGCTGCCCGGACCGGCCACCGGCCCAGCGGTTTTCCCGGCCGTGCGGCGCCTCGTAGGCTTCGGGCGATGAGGAACCGCAAGACCCGCACTCCGCCCGCTCCCCTGCCCCAGCGTCACGGGGTGGACCCGGTGCGGGTGCGGCTGCCCGGCGACGGGGCGTGGGCCACCGTGCGGGAGTACCTGGTGGAGCGGCTGTCGGGCGCGGGGCCCGGCGTGATCGAGGCGATGCTCGGGGCCGGGCTGATCGTGGGGGCCGACGGACGGCCGGTGGCGCCCGACGCGCCGTACGAGCCGGGGATGTACGTGTGGTTCCACCGGGAGCTGCCCGACGAGGCGCCGGTGCCGTTCCCGCTGGAGGTGGTCCACCGCGACGAGCACCTCGTCGTCGTGGACAAGCCGCACTTCCTCGCCACCACCCCGCGCGGCTCGCACGTCGCCGAGACCGCGCTGGCCCGGCTGCGGCGGGAGCTGGACGTCCCGGAGCTCACCGCGGCGCACCGCCTGGACCGGCTCACCGCCGGGCTCGTGCTGTTCACGGTGCGGCCCGAGGAACGCGGCGCGTACCAGACGCTGTTCCGCGACCGCCGGGTGCGCAAGGAGTACGAGGCCGTGGCGCCGTACGACCCGACGCTCGCCCTGCCGCTGACCGTGCGCAGCCGGATCGTGAAGGAGCGCGGGGTGCAGGCCGCCCGGGAGGTGGCGGGCGAGCCGAACGCGGTCACGCGGGTGGAACTGGCCGAGCACCGCGCGGACGGACTCGCCCGCTACCGGCTGGTGCCCGGCACCGGGCAGACGCATCAGCTGCGGGTGCACATGAGCGCGCTGGGCGTGCCGATCCTCGGCGATCCGCTCTATCCGGTGGTGACCGGCCCCGTACCGGCCGGCGACTTCCGGCGCCCGCTGCAACTGCTCGCGCGGGCACTGGAGTTCACCGATCCGGTGACGGGTGCCGAGCACCGCTTCACCAGCGGGCGGATGCTCCAGGCCTGGTCGTCCTTCGCGCGGTGGGCCGGTCAGTAGCCGCGCCACCAGCGCAAGAAGCGCTGCCACACCCCCTGTGGGCGGCCCGTCCCACCGGCCGGTACGGCGCTCGGGGCGGCCGGGGGCTCGGGCGGTGACGGCACCGGCGTCGGCGGTGCGGACACGGTGCCCATCTCCCAGGACGGACGCGCCTGCGGAAACGGACGCGGGGTGTGGCTCGGCTTGGCCCTCACGTCCTGCGGCGGCCGCGGGCTGAACCGTACCGGCAGCTCCACCAGGTGCTGCGAGGCGAGCGACTCCGCCCAGCGCAGATCCTCCTCGGCGCAGTCGAGCCGGAGGTCCGGCAGCCGCATCAGCAGCGCCTCGACGCCGACATCGGCGATGGCGCGCCCGATCTCCTGGCCGGGGCATTCGTGGGGGCCGCCGCTGAAGGCGAGGTGGGAGCGGTTGCCCTGCATGTCGGCCGTCGGGTCGGGCCGCACCCGTGGGTCGACGTTGGCCGGCGCGATGCCGAGCAGCAGCCCGTCGCCCTGACGGATGCGACGGCCGCCGAGCTCCGTCTCCTGCTTGGCGAAGTAGCCGAGGATGGTGCTGAACGGCGGCTCGTCCCACAGGGACTGCTCGACCGCCTGAGGCACCGTCATCTGCCCGCCGTTGAGCTGGGCGCGGAAGCCGGGGTCGGTGAGCACCCGGCGGATGGTGTTGGCCAGCAGGTTGGCGGTGGCCTCGTAGGCGGCGATGAGCACGACCCGCAGGTGCTGGCTGACCTCGTCGTCGCTCAGGCCGGCCGGGTGGTTGATGAGGTGGCTGGTGAAGTCGTCCTCGGGCCGGCCCCGGCGGCGGACGGTGAGCCGCCGCAGGCAGTCCATGATGTACTCGTTGCTGGCGATCGCGGTCTCGGTGCCCTTGAGCATGTCGCGGGCGGCCTGCACGATCCGGTCGTTGTACTCCTCGGGCATGCCGAGGACCTGGCACATCACCGCCATGGGCAGGTGTTCGGCGAACTGGTCGACGAGTTCGGCGTGGCCCGACTCGCAGAACCGGTTGACCAGCCGCTGGGTGGCGCGGCCGATGTGGCGGCGCAGGCCGCGCGGGTCGACGGTCGCCGCGGCGCCGGTGACCGCACCGCGCAGCCGCTTGTGCTCCTCGCCCTCGGCGTAGGAGCAGACCGGCTGCCAGGCGAAGTGCGGCATGAGCGGGTGGTCGGGCCTGATGGTGCCGTCCTTCAGCGGGGTCCAGATACGGCTGTCCCGGGTGAACTGCGAGGGGGTGCGCACCATGTGCAGGTTCTCGGTGTGGCCGAGGACCACCCAGATCGGTACGTCGTCGTGCAGCAGCACGGGCGCCACCGGGCCGTACTCCTCGCGGAGCCGCCGGTACAGCGCTCGCAGGTCGGGGGTCTCGTGGAGCCGGTGCAGCCCCCCGGGCCCGATGCCGTGCGCGGGGCAGTCGGGGGGCGGGTCGAGGGTGAGGTCGTCCGTGCCGGTCGGGAAGTGGGGTTCAGGCGTCACAGCGGTCGCTTTCGGAACGGAAAGGCGAAACGGGAAGACGGATCGGGAGGGAAGGGGGACAGGGAGCCGGCTCAGCGCGGTGAGCCCGTGGTGGCCAGGGAGTGCAGGAAGCGCATGAGTGTCATCAGCACGTCCCGGCTGGAGGCGCGGCGACGCGCGTCGCACTCGACGATCGGGATCTCCTCGGCCAGATCGAGCGCCGCACGCAGTTCCCGGATCGGGTAACGGGGGCCGTCCGGGAAGGAGTTGACGGCGACGACGAAGGGCACGCCGCGCTCCTCCAGACGCCCTATGACGTCGAAGCTGACCTCCAGCCGACGGGTGTCGGCCAGCACGACCGCGCCGAGGGCGCCCTCGAACAGCCCGTTCCACAGGAACCAGAAGCGCTCCTGGCCGGGGGTGCCGAAGAGGTAGAGCACCAGCTGGTCGGTGATGCTGATGCGGCCGAAGTCCATCGCCACGGTGGTCGCCGTCTTGGACTCGGAGCCGTAGTTGTCGTCGACGCCGATGCCGGCCTGGGTCATGGTCTCCTCGGTGGTCAGCGGCCTGATCTCGCTGACCGAGCCGACCATGGTGGTCTTGCCGACCCCGAAACCGCCGACGATCACGATCTTCACCGCGGCCTGGGCCGTGTGCGGCAGATGGTCCCCGGTGCGCGGGCCGGGGAGGGTGTCAGAGCCTTTGAAGTCCATGCATCACCGCTTCGAGGAGGGAGCGGTCGGGGACCGCCTGGCGGACGATCGGCGCGCGGGCCTGCACCAGTTCGGCCGTGAGCAGTTCGGTGATCAGGACCGTCATCGCGCTGAACGGCAGGTTGAGGTAGGCCGACAGCTCGGCCACGGACAGGGGTGCGGTGCACAGCCGCAGCAGTGCCGCCTGTTCCGGGGTGGCGGACGGCGGTGGGTCGGCGCGTGCCACGATCAGGGTGACCAGGTCGAGGGCGGCGCGGGCGCCGTCCTCGTCCGCCCCGGCGACCACGTACAGGCGTTCGGGGTTCTTCGCCTCGCCCTGCTTGCCGGGTTTGGGGGGCGGCGGCGGTTCGTGCCGGGGGTAGCGCCTCTGGCGTCGCGGAGGAGTCATACGGCCTGCCCACCCCGCCGGGGCGGACTGGTCAGATGGGCGCCGATGCGGACCACCAGGTCGCGCATGCGGGCGCTCATCAGACCGGGTTCGGTGCGGATGTCGGCGAGCACCGCGAGGTAGGCGTTGGCACCGGCGGACATCAGGTAGAAGTAGCCGCCGCCGATCTCGATGATGACCAGCTTCATCCGGCCGTCGCTGTCGGGGATCTCGACGGCGACGGCGGTGGCCAGGCTCTGCAGTCCGGCGCAGGCGGCGGCGACCCGGTCGGCGGCGTCGGGCTCGCCGCCGTAGCGGGCGATGCGCAGGCCGTCGGCCGAGAGCACGACGATCATCTCGATGCCCGGTACGCCGTCGTGGAGCTCCTTGAGCATCCAGTCGAAGTTGGCTCGCTGCTGGATCACTTGTAGTCCCCCTCGTCGTCGGCCTGAGCGTCGGCCTCGGCATGGGCCGGCTTCTCGATCAGGTGCAGATAAGCGGTCGGGTCCTGTGTGAACGCGGTCGGGTCCGGTCCGGGGTTGTCCTTCTTCAGTCCGTCCCAGAAGGCCTCGACCCACAGGCCCGGTTCGGGTTCGTTCTCCTTGGGCGCGGGCTCGGGTGTGTCCCACACGGAGCCGCCGCTCTCCTGTGCGGCACGCTCGGCGGCGGCCTGTTCGGCGATGCGCTGGCTGAGCGGGGTCCTGACCCGGCTGCGGCGCTGCGGCAGGCCGGTCGCGGTCCACTCGGTGACCTCGGGGACGTCGTCCTCCATGGACACCGTCGCGGGGATGCGGGGGCTGGTGGGACGGCGCTTCTTGGGGGTGCGCTTGGGTCCCTCCACCGCGTCCTCTCCGGGCCGGGGGATGGAGGTGGCGCCGATGCCGTGGGCGAGTCCGGGGGCGGGGTCGGTGGTCATCATGCTGCTCGGCACGACGAGGACGGCGCGGACGCCTCCGTACGCCGAGGCCCGCAGCGAGACCTGCATGTTGTACGCCGAACACAGGCGTCCCACGACCGCGAGGCCCAGGCGCGGGGTGTCGCCGAGCTCCTGCGGGTCGACGCCGGCCTTGGCCGCCTCGAGCAGCCTCTCGATCCGGGTGCGGGCCTCCTCGCTGAGGCTGACGCCGCCGTCCTCGATCTCGATGGCGACGCCGGTCTGCACCTCCACGGCGGTGACGTGCACCTTGGTCTGCGGCGGGGAGTAGCGGGTGGCGTTGTCGAGGAGTTCGGCCGCGGCGTGGATGACCGGCTCGACGTCGGTGCCCTTGATGTTGACCTTGGCGATGGAGTGCAGCTCGATGCGCCGGTACTCCAGGATCCGGGACATGGCGCCGCGCAGCACGCTGTAGAGGGTGACGGGGTTCGGCCACTGGCGGCCGGGGCGGCCGCCGCCGATGACGGAGATGGAGTCGGCCAGGCGGCCGATCAGCGCGGTGCCGTGGTCGATGCGCAGCAGGTCGTCGAAGACCTCGGGGCTGCGGCCGTGGTCCTCCTCCATCTCCCTCAGCTCACTGGCCTGTTGGTGCACGATCGCCTGGACGCGCCGGGCGATGCTGACCAGGGAGCGCTGGGTGGAGTCACGCATGTTCTCCTCGTCGTCCACGATCTTGAGGATCGTGCGGACGACCTCGCGCTGCGACTCGGGGATCCGGCGCCATTCGGGGTTGCCGTCGATGATGTCGCGCATCACCTCGCGGGGGGTGTTGTTGCCGCGCAGGTGGTGGATGGCGGCGGGGATGATGTCCGTTCCGAGGCGGACGATCTCCTGGTCGTGGGCGGCCAGACGCCGCTCCAGATACGCGGTGTGCCGGGTGTGCTCCGCCCGCTGGTCCTGGATGGTGCGGCCGCGGCGCACCGCTTCGGCGCCCGTGGCGAGGACCAGGAGGGTGGCGACGGCGCCGCAGCAGGCGACGGCGAAGCGGGCCGGGTCGGCCACCAGGGCGACGGCGGCTCCGGTGGCCGCCGCCATGACTATGGCCGGCAGCAACAACACGCGCATGTAGGGAAGTTCACGGCCGCCGGGGGGTGATTGAACACTCACCATGTAAGCCCTCTGAGATGAATCGGCTGGGGTTCGGGGCAGCTTCCAGTGGGTATGTCAGGGAACTGTCCGGATATTCGGCAGGTCTGCGGACACTTGGGAACAAGCGCACGAATACACCTCAACTCGGTGCGCCGTGGGCGAGCCTAGTCCGACCGGATCATCGCCGTGTCATATCGGGAGACCGCCTGAAACGAGGCGCGGACAGGAGTACGCTCGGGTGATTTACACACTCGGACCGTGTTCGAACACAAAGCGTCATGAGGCACAGGTGTACGAAATCAGCTCACCCTGACGGGTGAGGAAACACATCAGGGCAGGGGCGGCCCGTCACCGGACCCGGGCCCCTGCCCTGAGATCGACGCGATGCGACGCGAGCGGCGCGGTCGGCGTGGTCAGCCGACCGACGAGTAGGCCACGACTCCCCGCAGCAGCCCGTCCACCGCCCTGCGCGCGTTCCTGGCCACCGTCGAGTCCTCGGCGGGTGCCGCCGCCGAGATCTGGCCCAGCACGTCGATCACCTGCTTGCACCAGCGCACGAAGTCGCCCGCCGGCATCTCTGCCTCGCGCAGCACCTCGTCCAGCCCCTTGCCGGAGGCCCACATGTAGGCGGCCCAGGCGAAGCCGAGGTCGGGCTCGCGCTGGCCCACGCCCTCGGTCTGGTTGATGCGAAACTCCTCTTCCAGGGCGTCCAGCCGGCCCCAGATCCGCACCATCTCGCCGAGCGCGGCCTTCGCCCTGCCCGAGGGCAGCTTGGGCGGCAGGGCGTCGTCACTGAGCCGGGCCTCGTAGACCAACGCCGAGACGCAGGCGGCCAGTTCGGCCGGTCCCAGCCCCTCCCAGACACGCTCGCGCAGGCATTCGCTGGCGAGCAGGTCGAGTTCGCCGTAGAGCCGGGCGAGCCGCTTGCCGTGCTCGGTCACCTCGTTGCCCCGCAGGTAGTCGAGCTCGGTGAGCAGCGCCACGATGCGGTCGAAGGTGCGCGCGATGGTGTTCGTACGGCCCTCGATGCGGTGCTCCAGCTGCTTGGTGTCGCGCAGCAGCCGGTGGTAGCGCTCGGCCCAACGGGCGTGGTCCTCGCGGTCGTCGCACCCGTGGCAGGGGTGGGCGCGCAGCGCGGCGCGCAGCCGGGAGATCTCGCGGTCGTCGGCCGCCTGGGAGCGCCGCTTGCGGTGCCGCTCCGGCGGGATGTGCCCGGCCTTGGTGCGCAGTGCGGAGGCGAGGTCCCTGCGGGACTGCGGGGAGCGGGGGTTGAAGGACTTCGGGATCCGCATCCGCTCCAACGGCTCCACGGGCACCGGGAAGTCGATGGACGCCAGCCGCTTGACCTGCCGCTCGGCGGTCAGGACGAGCGGGCGCGGGCCCTCCTGGTACTCAAAGCCGCGGTGGCCGTTGGAACGGTCCGCCGGCAGGCCCGGGTCCAGCACCAGCGCCAGACCGGCGTACTTGCCGGTGGGTACGTGGATGACATCGCCCGGCTTGAGCTTCTCCAGGGCCACGGCGGCCTCGGCACGCCGCTGGACCGCGCCCTGCCGGGCCAGCTCGGTCTCGCGGTCCTTCAGTTCGCGACGCAGCCGCGCGTACTCCGAGAAGTCGCCGAGGTGGCAGGTCATCGAGGCCTTGTAGCCCTCAAGACCCTCCTCGTTGCGCTGCACCTGCCGGGAGATCCCGACGACCGACTTGTCGGCCTGGAACTGCGCGAAGGAGGTCTCCAGCAGTTCGCGGGAGCGGTGCCGGCCGAACTGCTCGACCAGGTTGACCGCCATGTTGTACGACGGCTTGAAGCTGGAGCGCAGCGGATAGGTGCGGGTGCCGGCCAGGCCCGCCAGGTGCTCGGGACTCATCCCCCGCTGCCACAGCACCACCGCGTGCCCCTCGACGTCGATGCCACGGCGGCCGGCGCGGCCGGTCAGCTGCGTGTACTCGCCGGGGGTGATGTCGGCGTGCTGCTCGCCGTTCCACTTGACGAGCTTCTCCAGCACCACCGAGCGGGCGGGCATGTTGATGCCGAGAGCCAGGGTCTCGGTGGCGAAGACCGCCTTGACCAGGCCGCGCACGAACAGTTCCTCGACGACCTCCTTGAAGGTCGGCAGCATGCCCGCGTGGTGGGCGGCGATACCGCGCTCCAGGCCCTCCAGCCACTCGTAGTAGCCGAGGACGTGCAGGTCCTCCGGCGGGATGGAGGCGGTGCGCTCCTCGACCAGGGCGCGGACCTCCTCCCGGGCCTGCTCGTCGTTGAGCCTGAGGCCCGCGTACAGGCACTGCTGGACGGCGGCCTCGCAGGCGGCGCGGCTGAAGATGAAGGTGATCGCCGGGAGCAGGCCCTCGGCGTCCAGCCGTTCGATGACCTCGGGACGGCTCGGGGTCCAGATCCGGGAGCGCTGTCTGCGCTCGCGCTCGCGGTCGGCCTCGCGCATGTTCCGGCGCCGGCGGTCCTGGAACGAGGGGCGGCCGGCCTCGAGGCGGGCCATGCGCATCAGGTCGGGGTTGACGGCCTTCTTGTGGCCCTCGGCCTCCTCGAACAGGTCGTACATCCGGCGTCCGGCCAGCACGTGCTGGAACAGGGGCACGGGCCGGTGCTCGGAGACGATCACCTGGGTGTCGCCGCGGACGGTGTCCAGCCAGTCGCCGAACTCCTCGGCGTTGGACACGGTCGCCGACAGCGACACCAGGGTCACCGACTCGGGCAGGTGGATGATCACTTCCTCCCAGACGGCGCCGCGGAAGCGGTCGGAGAGGTAGTGCACCTCGTCCATGACCACGTAGCCGAGGCCGAGGAGGGTCTGCGAGCCGGCGTACAGCATGTTCCGCAGCACCTCGGTGGTCATCACGACCACCGGGGCCTCGGAGTTGAGGCTGTTGTCGCCGGTGAGCAGGCCGACCTTGCCGCTGCCGTAGCGACGGCACAGGTCGGAGTACTTCTGGTTGGACAGCGCCTTGATGGGTGTCGTGTAGAAGCACTTCCTGCCCTGCTGGAGGGCGAGGTGGACGGCGAACTCGCCCACGATCGTCTTGCCGGAGCCGGTGGGCGCGGCGACCAGCACGCCCTTGCCCGCCTCGAGCGCCTGGCAGGCCTCGATCTGGAACGGGTCGAGACCGAAGTCGTACATCTCGCGGAAGCCCGCGAGCGCGGTGGCCTGCTCGGCAGCTCGCCTGCGCGCTGCCGCGTACCGCTCGGCCGGTGAGAGGTCCTCTGTCATCGTGCTTTCGAGCGTACCGGGCCGCACTGACAACGTGACGATCATTATCCCGTTCGGCCCGGGAACCCCGGCAACGAGGAGGGGCCGGCCTCTCGCGCTGCGGGCGGCCGGCCCAAGGCCGTCGGTGGTGCCGGTGGTCGGGTCAGGTCAGGTCACGTCGTCGTACCCGTTGACCCGCTCCGTGCCGGTCTGCTCGGGCAGGGTGCGGTGGGGGGTGACGGGTTCGACCTCGCCGACCTCCTCGGGGGTGAGGTCCAGCTCGGAGGCCTCGTCGTCGGCGGGTCCCTCGGCCTCCCGCAGGCGCCTGCGCCGGTCGTTCATCAGGGCGAAGCCGGTGGCCAGGAAGTACAGCAGGACGATCGGGGCCGCGAGCGACAGCATCGAGATCGGGTCGACCGTGGGCGTGGCGAACGCCGCGAAGACCGTGACGCCCAGGATCATGCCCCGCCACCAGCCGAGCATCCGGCGCCCGGTGACCATCCCGGTGAGGTTCAGCATCACCAGCAGCAGCGGCATCTCGAAGGAGAGACCGAAGACGATCACCATGCGGGTGACGAGGTTCAGCAGATCGTCCAGCGGCAGCAGGTTGACCGCGCCGACGGGCGTGAAGTCGATCAGGACGCTGGCCGCCGCGGGAAGCACGTGGTACGAGAAGTACGCGCCTGCCAGGAACAGGGGGAAGCCGGCCGCGACGAACGCCATCGAGTAGCGCTTCTCGTGCTTGTGCAGGCCGGGCGCGACAAAGGCCCAGAGCTGGTAGAGCCAGACGGGGCTGGCGATGACGACACCGGCGGTCAGCGCCACCTTGATCATCAGCGTGAAGGGTCCCAGGAGGCCCTCGACGGTGATGTTGCCGCAGGCACCCTCCTTCTGCTGGGCCAGCTCCGTGAACGACTTGGTGCATCCCACCGAGCGCTGGATGGGCTCGGTGAGCAGATCGATGATGTCCCGGTAGAAAAAGGCGGCCACGACCGCACCGATCACAATGGCCAGGACGGCCTTCGCGAGCCGGTTGCGGAGCTCACGAAGGTGTTCCGCGAGGGGCATCCGCCCCTCGGGATCCTTCTCCTTCTTGCGGGCAGGCTTGAGCAACCCACGTCCTCATCTCGTGCGGCAGGCCGGAGCGGTCCGGCCGTGCGTCAGCGCTTGGTGGTGTCCGTCGGCTCGCTGACCGGGCGCGAGCTGGTGACGTCGCCGGGGGCGGCCTGGATGGTGCGCTGGGCGGGGGGCTGCTCCTCGGTGGCGGGCGCCGGGGCGGAGGATTTGCCGCCGTCCTCCTTCATCGCCTTGGCCTCGCTCTTGAGGATGCGGGCGGACTTGCCGAGCGAGCGCGCCATGTCCGGAAGCTTCTTCGCGCCGAACAGCAGGACGATGACGACGAGGATGAGAATGATCTCGGGGGCTCCGAGCCTTCCGAACATAAGTCTTTACCTTCTCACCGAGGCGGCTGGGTGGGTGCTGTCCGACCGGCCGGACGCAGGTCCGACCCATCGCTCTGACAGCGATCGTAACGCTCAGGGGTGAACACGAGGCAATCCCTGTGCGTACGCCCGTCCGCGGCCCGGGCCTCGTTCTCCGGTCCGCGACCAGCAGCGTACCTGCCGGAAGCGGCGGTATGACAGGGCGAAGCCACCCGGGCCGTACGCCGCGCGAGGGCTCACAACGTGTCCACGGACCGGGCGGCGCTCATGGTCGCCCGCTCCAGGTCCTCGGCCGCCCTGTTGATGCGGCGCGCCGACTCCGTGACCTGCCGGCCCAGGCGCTGTGCCTCCACGAAGACCCGGACGGCGAGCACTCCGAGGACGGCGAGCCCCACGAAACCCGCCGCCACCGCGAACATCGGCCAGAACATGACGCCGAGCCTAGAGGGTGGAGTGCAGGCGCAGGGTGCTGACCCCGCCGCCGGTGAGCAGTTCGACGATCCGCTCACCGGCCGGCTTGCGGACCGCGGCGCCGCAGTCGGGGCAGGTGAAGGAGTAGAAGGTGGTGCGGCTGCTGGCACCGATGACCAGGCGCAGCGCGCTCGCGGCGAGCTCGCAACGGCCCCGGCAGTCCGGGCAGCCCGCCCGGAACACCACCGGAGCCACGCTCCGCATCCCGGCGAACGCCGCCGCCACCGACATCCCGCGCACTCCAGCCGTCGCCGACTCGCTCAAAGCCCCTGCTCCTGCCTGTCGTACCGCCCGTCGTGAACCGCGTGCGCACTCCGGGCGTCCGGCACCGCGCGGTCCCCGGTGTTCCCGGCGGCCCCGATGCCGTCGTACGCCGCCAGGGCCTCCCGGGCCGCCCGCTGGGCGCTGGTGGCCAGCTCGCGGGGGGCGACGATGCGGCCGTCGCCGCCCAGGCGGAGGGCCAGGCGTCTGAGGGAGGCCGGATCGGGGGTGCGCAGAGTGATGCGCAGGCCTCCGTCGGGGAGCTCATCGGCGCTGTCGTGCGGGTAGTACTCGGCGACCCAGCGGCCGCCCGGGCCGACCTCGACGACGACCTCCGGGTCCTCCGCGGCCGGCTGCACCAGCGCCTGGGACAGGTCGCGCAACTCCATCTCGGGCGGCGCGGACGGCTCGTCGAGGATCTTGATCTCGGCGACCCGGTCGAGCCGGAAGGTGCGGCGCGCCTCGGAGCGGCGGCACCAGGCCTCCACATACGTGTGCCCGACGCTGACCAGACGGATGGGGTCGATCTCGCGCTCGGTGACCTCGTCGCGGGCCGGCGAGTAGTAGCGGATCCACAGCCGGCGGCGCTCGGAGATCGCCCGGTCGACGTCGGCGAAGACGCCGCCCTCGGACTCGAAGGTCACCGACAGCCGGGAGCTGGCGCCGGCGGCCTCGCCGGCCGCGGCCTCCACCTTGGCCGTCGCCCGCAGCAGCGCCTGCCGGTCGCTCTCGCGCAGGCCCGGCAGGGTGGCCACCGCACGGGCGGCGACCAGCAGCGCGGTCGCCTCGTCGGCGGCCAGCCGCAGCGGCTCGGCCGCCTCCGCGCCGAGCGCGGCCGGGTTGTGCCACCAGATGCGCTCGCCGTCGGTGTCGATGTCCAGCAGGTCGCCACCACGGAAGCTGGTGCCGCACATGGGCAGCACGTCGAGGTCGGAGACCAGCTCGTCCTCGGTGATGCCGAAGGCGCGCGCCACGTCCTCCACCCGGGCGCCGGGCCGCTCCCTGAGATACGTCACCAGGGACAGCATCCGCCGGGTCTGGTCGATGGCGCTCGTGGGCCTGACCGGTTTGCCTGCCACAGTCTCGCTCGCTCCCCCTCAGCCCTTGGCCACGGCACGCAGCCGCTCCACCACGTCCGCCCGCAGCTCGTCCGGCTCCAGCACCACCACGTCCGGTCCGAACTCCACCAGCCAGGCGTCCAGCCCGTGCCCGTACGGGATGTCCAACTCGTCCCAGCCGTCACCGAGTTCCCGTACGGCGGTGGCTTTCGCCCGAAGGGGGTACCCGGCGCCCGTGCGCAGCCGGATCCGCGCGGAGCGGTCGGTGATCTCGCCCGCCCAGCCCGCCACGGTCTCGCGCACGGTGACGACGTCGGGGACCGGGGCGGTGAAGCCGGTGCCGCGGGAGCGGACCCTGCCGGTGATCCTGGACAGCCGGAAGACCCGCTCGGCGCCGCGGTCGCGGTCGAAGCCGGCCAGGTACCAGTGGCCCCGCCAGCACTCCAGCGCCCACGGCTCGACATGCCGGGTCTCGGGGCGGACGGCGGTGGCCTTGCGGTAGTCGAAGACGACCGGACGGCGGTCGCGGCAGGCCAGCATCAGCGGCTCGAAGGCGGCCTCGTGGACCGGGATGCGCGGCTCCAGGGCGCCGTGGGTCTCGTACGGGTCGACGTCCTCGGGCAGCCCCGCCGCGCGCAGCTTCTGCAGGGCGCCGCTGGCCGCTCCGGCCAGGCGGGCCTGCTGCCAGACCTTGGCGGCCAGGCCCAGGGCGGCGGCCTCCTCGGCGTCCAGGGTGATGGGCGGCAGCCGGTTGCTGTCCCGGCGGGCCAGATAGCCGACCTCGCCGTCCAGGCTCTCGACGGTCTCGATGACCAGCCCGAGCTCGCGCAGGTCGTCCTTGTCCCGCTCGAACATGCGGTTGAAGGAGTCGTCGGTCCCCGCTTCGAGGTAGGCCTCGATGGACCCGCGCAGCTCACGCTTGCTCAGCGGCCGCCGGGTCCCGAGCAGACACAGCGCCAGGTTCATCAGCCGCTCGGCCTTGGCAATGGCCATCGACGCCCTTCGCCTTCCCTATGGTCCTTACGACCGACGACCGTACCGCCCCGACGTGCGGTGACAAAAGCCGAGGCCCATGCCCGAACAGGCATGGGCCTCGGACGATCGGATCCCGCACGGATCCGGCGCGGGCCGATCAGACCGCGACCAGGTCGCAGACGAAGATCAGCGTCTCGCCGGGCTTGATCCGGGCGCCCGCGCCGCGGTCGCCGTAGGCCAGGTGCGGCGGGATGATCAGCTGGCGGCGCCCGCCGACCTTCATGCCCTGCACGCCCCGGTCCCAGCCGGCGATGACCTGGCCGACACCCAGCTGGAACCGCAGCGGCGTACCGCGGTTCCAGGACGCGTCGAACTCCTCACCGGTGGAGAAGGCCACACCGACGTAGTGCACGGAGACGGTGTCGCCCGCCTTGGCCTGCGGCCCGTCGCCCTCCCAGATGTCCTTGATCTCAAGATCCGCCGGGGGCTCGCCGCCCGGGAAGTCGATCTCGGGCTTCTCGATGCTCACGTCCTACGCTCCTGCTCGTCCACTACAAGTACAAGAAAACCACGACTACGAAACCCGCACAGTCTTACATCCCCGCCGGGTGCGCGCCCGCGGCGGGAGACCGTGGCGTGGCGCTGACCGCAGTGCTCTACATCGCCGCCAGGATGTCCACCGAGAAGACCAGCGTGGAGTCCTTCTTGATGTCGCTGCCGGGGGGCGGGTTGTCGCCGTAGCCCAGGGACGGCGGGACGACGACCAGGACCCGGCTGCCGACCTTCTTGCCGGTCAGGCCCTCGGCCCAGCCCTTGACGACCTGCTGCAGGGAGAACGAGGCCAGGGTGTCCCTCTGGTACGTGGAGTCGAACTCCTTGCCGCCGTCCCACAGCACGCCCTTGTACTGGACGAGCACGGTGCTCTCCGCCTTGACCACGGGGCCGTCGCCCTCGATGACGTAGTCGGCCACCAGCTTCTTGGGCGCGGCGGCCTTGGGGACGGTGATGGACGGGGCCGCGCCGTCGGTGTTGGTGCCCACCTCGGGCAGGCCGGCGTTGTTCTGCGGAACCGTCCTGCCCTGGGCCGAGCTCTTGGAGTTGAAGGTGTTCTGCACGTCCACGACGAAGACCAGCGTGTCGGTGCCCTTGATGCCCGCCTGCGCGTTGCCCTGCGTGCCGTACCCCCAGGTGGGCGGCACGGAGAACTCGACGCGGCTGCCGACCTTCTTACCCTCCAGGGCGTAGCGCCAGCCGTCGATGATCGTGCCCTGGGACAGCTGGATGATCAGCGGAGCCTTGCGGTCGTAGGAGTTGTCGAAGATCTTTCCCGTGTCCCAGATCTGGCCCAGGTAGTGCGCCTGGACATAGTCGTTCTCCGCGATCGTCCGGCCACCGCCCGCGATCACCGTCTTGACGGCGATGTCCTTCGAGGGGGCGCCGCTGCCCTTGGCGACGGTCGGTTTCTCGCCGAACTTCGTGCCCGCGGTGATCTCCGGCAGCGGCCCGGAGACGATCTTCGGTGACGGCGCGGAGGACGGGACCGAGGCGGAGGGCGACGGGCTCTCGCTGGCCTTGCTCGAACCGGACTTGTCGTTGCCGCAGGCGGCCAGCGTGACAAGTCCCGCGGGTACGGACAGAAGAAGTGAGCGTCGGCGCACGGTGGGGGCCTCGTAATCGGTCGATCTTGTTGATGGCGTGCGCGCAACTCTACGTCGTGAGAAGGGCGCCGTACCTGAAACGTACGGCGCCCGTGTGGCGTTCCGGCCTTTCGTGCGGAACCGGCGCCCCGGTCCGCCCCGCTCACATTCCGGCGATCAGCTTCTCCACCCGGTCGTCCACCGAACGGAACGGGTCCTTGCACAACACCGTCCGCTGCGCCTGGTCGTTGAGCTTCAGGTGCACCCAGTCGACGGTGAAGTCCCTGCGCTGTTCCTGCGCCCGCCGGATGAAGTCGCCGCGCAGCCGGGCCCGAGTGGTCTGCGGGGGGACCGACTTGGCTTCGAAGATCTTCAAGTCGTTGCAGATCCGGGCGGCTTGGCCCCTCTTCTCCAGCAGGTAGTACAGGCCACGACGACGGTGGATGTCGTGGTAGGCGAGGTCTATCTGGGCGACCCGCGGATGCGACATGGTCATGTTGTGCTTGGCCCGGTACCGCTCGATGAGCTTGTACTTCATCACCCAGTCGATCTCGGTGCCGATCCGGTCGAGGTCCTCGGCCTCGATCGCGTCCAGCGTGCGGCCCCACAGCTCCAGCACCTGCTCCACCGTGCCGGTGCGGATGCCGCGCCGTTCGCAGAAGTCCACCGCCTTCTCGTAGTACTCCCGCTGCACCTCCAGCGCCGAGGCCTCCCGGCCGCTGGCCAGGCGCACCTTGCGGCGGCCCGTGATGTCGTGGCTGACCTCGCGGATCGCCCGGATCGGGTTCTCCAGGGTCAGGTCGCGCATCACCGTGCCCGCCTCGATCATGCGCAGCACCAGGTCGGTCGCGCCGACCTTCAGCAGCATCGTCGTCTCGGACATGTTGGAGTCGCCCACGATGACGTGCAGCCGGCGGTAGCGCTCGGCGTCCGCGTGCGGCTCGTCACGCGTGTTGATGATGGGCCGCGAACGGGTGGTCGCCGAGGAGACGCCCTCCCAGATGTGCTCGGCCCGCTGGCTCACGCAGTACACGGCCCCGCGGGGGGTCTGCAGAACCTTTCCCGCACCGCAGAGCAGCTGGCGCGTGACCAGGAACGGGATGAGGATGTCCGCGAGCCGCGAGAACTCCCCGTGCCGTGCCACCAGATAGTTCTCGTGGCAACCGTAGGAGTTGCCCGCCGAGTCGGTGTTGTTCTTGAAGAGGTAGACGTCGCCCGCGATTCCCTCCTCGTGCAGGCGTCGCTCCGCGTCTACCTGGAGTCCTTCCAGAATGCGCTCTCCGGCCTTGTCGTGGGTGACCAGTTCGATCACATTGTCACATTCGGGTGTCGCGTATTCCGGATGTGACCCCACGTCGAGATAGAGCCGGGCGCCGTTTCGCAGAAAAACATTGCTGCTTCGGCCCCATGACACGACACGGCGGAAAAGGTACCGCGCCACCTCGTCAGGAGACAGGCGCCGCTGTCCCCTGAACGTGCACGTGACGCCGTACTCGTTCTCCAGCCCGAAAATGCGGCGGTCCATGCATGAACCTTACGCCCGATCCTCGGAACTCAAACGGGGTTCGAGAGCACGATTTGGATCATTTTCCGATGAAGCCGCAACCACCGCCCGCCCCACGGGAGCTGAAAGGACCCGTCCGGTGGCCAGCAGCACCAGCAGCGACACGGCCCCCGCGGCACCCGGCACCGCGAAGCCCCACAGCGCGCCGCCCGCCTGGACCACCGGGCCCGCGAGCCCCGTTCCGACCGACGCTCCCACGGTGAACGTCGTCACCAGCCACGAGAACGCCTCCGTCACCGTCCCGGCCGGAGCGTGCCGGTCCACGATGACGAACGCACAGGCGATGCACGGCGCGAGGAACACCCCGGACACCATCGCCAGCAGCACCATCGCCACCACGCCCGGCATCAGCGTCAGCGGCAGATAACAGACCGCCAGAAGAGCCACCAGCACCCGCAGTCGCCGCTCGGGCACACCGCTCCACTGCCGCGCCCCGTAGACCGCACCGCCCACCAGCGCGCCCAGCCCCAGCCCGGCCATCAGCCAGCCGTACACCGCGTCACCGCCGTGCTCGTCGGCGTACGGCACCGCCGCCACCGTGATCGAGCCCAGCGCGACCCCCACGAAGAGGAACGCGCCGAGCAGCGCCAGCAGCCCCGGCGAGCGCAGCGCGCCCAGCCAGTGCGCCTCCCGCGGTGCCGAGCGCCACGCGCGCGAGGGCGGCGAACAGACCACGGACAGCGCGCCCAGCACCCCGAGGACGTTCAGCACCACCAGTGCCACCTGCGCCGACCACAGCGACACGCACAGGGTCACCAGCAACGGGCCGACGGTGAACATGACTTCCTGCGCCACGGCGTCCATGGCGTACGCCGTGTGCACCTGGTCCTCCCGGCGCAGCACGGAGGGCCACAGGGCGCGCAGACCGCCTTCCAGGGGCGGTGTGAAGAGTCCGGCGGCCGCCACGGCGGTGGCGGCGAGAGCGGTCGGCTCGATGCCGGTCAGGGCGAAGGCGGTCATCGCCAGGGCCGCCGCGAGCGCGGCCGGCAACTGGACGCGGGGCTGCCCGTGCAGGTCCACCATGCGTCCGAGCAGCGGCTGGCCCACGGCGTTGGCCACGCCGTACACCGCCGCCAGCGCCCCCGCCAGGCTGTACGTGCCGCCTTCCGCGCGCACGAACAGCAGGATCGCGATCGCCCCGGTCGCGTTGGGCAGCCGCCCCACGAGCGTGCCGGCCAGCAGCCGGGCGGCGTGCCGCGCCCGGAGAATCTCCAGGTATCCCGCGAATCCCGCGGCCATCGCCCTGCCTTCCGTCGACTTGCCCGAGGCGCTGGAGCAACCTCCGGTGTTACGTATAACGTGCTCGGTCATACGTACCATGTGCGCTGTTCACCGGTCCAGACGACCGGCAGCGAGCCGGAGGCGAACGAGCGGATGAAGAGGAGCAGCCCCGCGGTGGCACGAAGCAGCACGCGCCCCACCAGCCGTGACGTCGCCCAGGCCGCGGGGGTCTCCCAGGCCGCCGTCTCCCTCGTCCTCGGCGACAAGTGGCGCGGCCGGGTGGCCGAGGCGACCGCCGAACGGGTGAGGCAGGCCGCCCGGGAACTCGGCTACCGGCCCAACCTGGCCGCCCGCAACCTGCGCCTGGGCCGCACCCGGACCGTGCTCCTCGTCGTCCCGGCCCTGACCACCGAGTTCTTCGCCGGGGTCTACACCGGGGCCGCCCGCGTCGCCGCCGAGCACGGCTTCGGCGTCGTGCTGTACCCCTCCCCCGAGGGCATCGGCCCGGCGAAGAACCCCTTCGCCTCCGCCCAGGCCGCCCTGGACGGCGTCATCGCCTCCTCCATGGCCGCCGACGCCCTCACCGCGATCCGCGGCGACCGGCTGCCGCTGGTCATGCTGGACAGCGACCCCGAGGGCAGCCCGGGCGCCGCCACCGTCAACCTGGACATCGCGGACGGCATCCGCCAGGTCGCCGGCCACCTGCTGGGCCTGGGCCACCGGAGATTCCTGCACCTCGCGGCGGACGTGGCCTCCTGGACCTTCGAGGTACGGGCCCGGGAGCTCGCGGCGCGTGCGGGCGCCGTGCCCGGCACCTCGGTGCGCACCGTCCGCTCCCCCCTCTCCTTCGAGGACGCCCGGGCCGCCACCGAGGCCGCGCTCGGCACCCCCGGCCCGCGGCCCACCGCACTGGTGTGCGACGACGACAAGCTGGCCGCCGGCGCCTACAAGGCCCTGCGCCGCCTCGGGCTGCGCGTGCCCGACGACATCTCCGTCACCGGCCTGGACGACCTCGCCCTCGCCACCGCCATCGACCCCGAGCTGACCACCGTACGGCTGGACGCGGAGCTCTTCGGCGAACGGGGCATGCACGCCCTCCTCGCCGTCCTGGAGGGCCGCACACCCCAGGGCGGTGACATTCCCGTGGAACTGGTCGTACGGGGCTCCACAGCACCACCGGGCGCCTCCTGAGACGCCCGGGTGCCCCGGCCGTTCCGTCGGCCGGGGCACCCGGGAGCGGGGCAGTGGCCCGGGGCTACTTCTCCTCCCTCGGAGCCCTCCTCCTCGGAGCCCTCCGCCTCCGTCGCGGCGCCGTCGGCCTGCAGCAGCCGCTGGAGCCGGCGGCCCACGATCCGCTTGAACTTGCGCTTCTGCGGGCGCGTACGGTCCAGCACCGCCACCTCCAGGCGCTCGGCGGGGATCTCCCGCTCGCTGCCGTTGGTGTCGCGGGACAGGGCCTGCACGGCCAGCTTCAGCGCCTCCGCCAGGGACATGCCGTCCCGGTGGCGCTGGTCCAGGTAGCCGCTGATCTGCTCGGCGTTGCCGCCGACCGCGACCGAGCCGTGCTCGTCCACGATCGACCCGTCGTGCGGCAGCCGGTAGATCTGGTCGCCCTCCGGGGTCTCCCCCACCTCGGCGACCACCAGCTCCACCTCGTACGGCTTCTCCGCGGCGCTGGAGAAGATCGTGCCCAGGGTCTGGGCGTAGACGTTCGCCAGGCCGCGGGCGGTCACGTCGTCCCGGTCGTAGGTGTAACCGCGCAGGTCGGCGTAGCGGACGCCGCCGATGCGCAGGTTCTCGTACTCGTTGTACTTGCCGGCGGCCGCGAACCCGATCCGGTCGTAGATCTCGCTGAACTTGTGCAGCGCGCGGGACGGATTCTCACCGACGAACACGATTCCGTCGGTGTACTGCAGCACGACCAGGCTGCGGCCACGGGCGATGCCCTTGCGGGCGTACTCCGCCCGGTCGGCCATGGCCTGTTGAGGTGAGACATAGAACGGCGTCGACACCGGTTATCCGTCCCTTTCTGTCGAAGTCACTGGATCACCCTGGAGAAGAACCGGCCGCCGGCTACAGCAGCGCGGCCCGCGGGCCGTCGGGCTGCTCCAGCCGCCGCTGCAGCACCGAGCGAGAGATCTCGGAGGACTCTTCCTCGGTGAGCCGGCGGAAGCCGTCCTCGGTGATCACGGTGACGATCGGATAGATCCGGCGGGCGACATCGGGACCACCGGTCGCCGAGTCGTCGTCTGCCGCGTCGTACAGGGCCTGCACCACCAGCGTGGTGGCGTCGGCCTCGGTCAGGTCCTCGCGGTAGAGCTTCTTCATGGCGCCGCGCGCGAAGATCGAGCCGGAACCGGTGGCCGCGAAGCCGTGCTCCTCGGACCGGCCGCCGGTGACGTCGTAGGAGAAGATCCGGCCCTTCTCCCGGTCCAGGTCGTACCCCGCGAAGAGCGGGACCACGGCCAGGCCCTGCATGGCCATGCCCAGGTTGGAGCGGATCATGGTCGACAGCCGGTTCGCCTTGCCCTCCAGCGACAGCTGCGTCCCCTCGACCTTCTCGAAGTGCTCCAGCTCCAGCTGGAACAGCTTCACCATCTCCACGGCGAGACCCGCCGTGCCGGCGATCCCCACGGCCGAGTACTCGTCCGCCGGGAACACCTTCTCGATGTCCCGCTGCGCGATGACGTTCCCCATGGTCGCCCGCCGGTCACCGGCCAGCACGACGCCCCCCGGGAAGGACACCGCCACGATCGTCGTCCCGTGCGGCGCCTCGACCACCCCCTGGGTCGGCGGCAGCTGCCGCTTGCCCGGCAGCAGCTCCGGCTGGTGCTCGGCGAGGAAGTCCATGAAGGAGGAGGACCCAGGCGTCAGGAAGGCAGCTGGTAGACGCCCGGTGCTACGAGTGTTGGCTTCCACACGTTTCCTTCCACGTATGCGGCCGCTCGCCTTATGACGTCGGGCCGATCCTTGAACTGCCCCAGCGCGGCGTCGCAGCTGAAGCACAGTACGCCACGGACCCTACCCGTCTCGTGGCAGTGATCCACATGTGCCGGCGGAGCCGGCAAACAGATGCAGCAGACGCCTCGCTGCGAAGCGACCAGCATGTCGCGCTCGGCTTCCGTGATGCCGTACCGGCGCTTCACGCGAACCGGCTTTCCCATGGCCTCCCGGCGACGCCGGGAGTGCGCGGCGCTGTGTTCCGCCACGCACTCCCGGCACCGCACTCGGAGGCCGTCGCGTCGGTTCTTGTCCCGCGCGAAAGCGGTGAGCGGCAGTTCTCTCCTGCAGCGCGCGCACCGCTTCTCCGACGTTTCCGCAACCATCCCCCCGAGACCTTCGATCTGAAGGCGATCGCCCCGAAACGTCTTTACTCTCCGCCCTTCTGGACGAAACTCCGAACGAAATCCTCGGCGTTGGACTCGAGCACATCATCGATTTCGTCGAGGACGTCGTCCACGTCGTCGCTCAGCTTCTCGTGGCGTTCCTTGAGTTCTTCCGCGGCCTGTGCGTCCTGGGCCTGCTCCTCGATCTCCTCGGTGGAGCGCGTGGCCTTCTGCTGCCCGCCGCCGGTGTCCTTCGTTGCCATAACCCTCACCCCGCTCAGTTCGCCCTACATGACCAGACCCTACAAGCCGGGTCCGACATCGGCCCCGCAGTTTCTCCGACGTGCGAGGGCCACCTCGATGATTCCCGCACCTGGGGATTTCCACCCTGGGCGGCCTGCCTGATCCGGTGTCCGTTCGTGTTCGCTCAGCCTCCTGACAGAACCCTGACCAGGTCCTCCGCGGTGCGGCAGCGGTCCAGGAGCTCCTTGACGTGATTACGCGTTCCGCGAAGCGGTTCCAGGGTTGGGACGCGCTGGAGCGAGTCCCGGCCCGGCAGGTCGAAGATGACCGAGTCCCAGGAGGCCGCGGCGACGTCGTCGGCGTACTGCTCCAGGCAGCGTCCGCGGAAGTACGCACGCGTGTCCTCCGGCGGCTTCGTACGAGCCCGGTCGACCTCGGCCTCGTCCAGGAGCCGCTTCATGCGGCCCCGGGCCACCAGGCGGTTGTACAGGCCCTTCTCGGGGCGTACGTCCGCGTACTGGAGGTCGACGAGGTGGAGCCGGGCGGAGTCCCAGTCGAGGCCGTCACGGCGCCGGTAACCCTCCATGAGCTCCCGCTTGGCGATCCAGTCCAGCTCGCCGGCCAGGCTCATGGGATCGTTCTCCAGGCGGTTGAGGGTGTCCTCCCAACGGGTCAGGACGTCCTTGGTCTGGTCGTCGGTGTCCGCCCCGAAACGCTCCTCGACGTACTTGCGCGACAGCTCGTAGTACTCCATCTGGAGCTGTACGGCGGTGAGTGTCCGGCCGCTGCGGAGCGTGATCAGGCGCTTGAGCGACGGGTCGTGCGAGATCTGGTGGAGTGTGCGGACGGGCTGGTCGACAGCCAGGTCGACGGCGATGAAGCCGTCTTCGATCATGGACAGGACCAGGGCGGTCGTGCCCAGTTTCAGGTACGTCGAGATCTCGGAGAGGTTGGCGTCGCCGATGATCACGTGCAGGCGGCGGTATTTCTCCGCGTCGGCGTGCGGTTCGTCGCGTGTGTTGATGATCGGCCGTTTGAGTGTGGTCTCCAGGCCGACCTCGACCTCGAAGTAGTCCGCGCGCTGGCTGATCTGGAAGCCGTGTTCGTGGCCGTCCTGGCCGATGCCGACGCGGCCTGCCCCGGCGACGACCTGGCGGGAGACGAAGAAGGGCGTGAGGTGGCGCACGATGTCGGAGAAGGCGGTTTCCCGCTTCATCAGGTAGTTCTCGTGCGTGCCGTAGCTGGCGCCCTTGTTGTCCGTGTTGTTCTTGTAGAGGTGGATCGGCTGGGCGCCGGGCAGCTGGGCGGCCCGTTCGGCGGCTTCGGCCATGATCCTCTCGCCGGCCTTGTCCCACAGGACGGCGTCGCGCGGGTTGGTGACCTCGGGCGCGCTGTACTCGGGGTGGGCGTGGTCGACGTAGAGCCGTGCGCCGTTGGTCAGGATGACGTTGGCCAGGCCGATGTCCTCGTCGGTGAGCTGGCTGGCGTCGGCGGCCTCTCGGGCGAGGTCGAAGCCACGGGCGTCCCGCAGTGGATTCTCCTCCTCGAAGTCCCAGCGGGCCCGGCGGGCCCGGTGCATCGCCGCCGCGTAGGCGTTGACGATCTGGGACGAGGTGAGCATGGCATTGGCGTTGGGGTGGCCGGGGACGGAGATTCCGTATTCCGTCTCGATGCCCATTACTCGCCGTACGGTCATGCGGCCCTCCTTGCCCGGCGGCGCCCTCGGTCGTGGGCGGCGCTCAAGTACCGCTGATGCTCGGGTGCCTGTGCGGTGCCCGTCCCCGCGCTGCGCGACCCGGCGGTAGGAAAGAGCCTAGAACGCCTTTGCGCTGGTGGGGAGATCATTTGTGTCATTGCCTGCCCCATGCGGTGGCCTGGAAAACAGTCGGCTGCGGGTACCCCGTGGAGGGCACCCGCAGCCGCCCTGTTTTTTACAGGTACTGACCGGTGTTCGCCACCGTGTCGATGGAGCGTCCGGTGTCCGCGCCCTGCTTTCCGGTGATGAGGGTGCGGATGTAGACGATCCGCTCGCCCTTCTTTCCGGAGATCCGGGCCCAGTCGTCGGGGTTGGTGGTGTTGGGCAGGTCCTCGTTCTCCTTGAACTCGTCCACGCACGCCTGGAGCAGGTGGGAGACGCGCAGGCCCTTCTGGTTCTTCTCGAGGAAGTCCTTGATCGCCATCTTCTTGGCGCGGCCCACGATGTTCTCGATCATGGCGCCGGAGTTGAAGTCCTTGAAGTAGAGGACTTCCTTGTCGCCGTTGGCGTAGGTGACCTCCAGGAAGCGGTTCTCCTCGGTTTCGGCGTACATGTGTTCCACCGCGGTCTGGATCATCGCCTGGACCGTGGAGTCCTTGGCGCCGCCGTGTTCCGCGAGGTCCTCCGCGTGCAGCGGGAGACGCTCGGTGAGGTACTTGCCGAAGATGTCCTGGGCCGCTTCGGCGTCCGGACGCTCGATCTTGATCTTCACATCGAGGCGGCCGGGCCGCAGGATGGCCGGGTCGATCATGTCCTCGCGGTTGGAGGCGCCGATCACGACCACGTTCTGCAGGCCTTCCACGCCGTCGATCTCGGCGAGCAGCTGCGGGACGATGGTGTTCTCCACGTCCGAGCTGACGCCGGAGCCGCGGGTGCGGAAGAGGGACTCCATCTCGTCGAAGAAGACGATGACGGGGGTGCCCTCGCCGGCCTTCTCCCGGGCACGCTGGAAGACGAGGCGGATCTGCCGCTCGGTCTCGCCGACGTACTTGTTCAGCAGCTCGGGGCCCTTGATGTTGAGGAAGAAGCTCTTGCCGGCGGCCTGGCCGGTCACCTCGGCGACCTTCTTGGCGAGCGAGTTGGCGACGGCCTTGGCGATGAGCGTCTTGCCGCATCCGGGGGGTCCGTAGAGCAGGACGCCCTTGGGCGGGCGCAGCTCGTGCTCCCTGAACAGGTCCGGGTAGAGGTACGGCAGCTCCACGGCGTCGCGGATGGCCTCGATCTGGTTGCCGAGGCCGCCGATCTGCTCGTAGCCGATGTCGGGCACCTCTTCGAGGACGAGTTCCTCGACCTCGCTCTTGGGCACGACCTCGTAGACGTAGCCGGACCTGGGCTCGAGCAGGAGGGCGTCGCCGGGGCGGATGACGACGTCCAGCAGCGGCTCGGCGAGCCGTACCACCCGTTCCTCGTCGGTGTGCCCGAGTACCAGGGCGCGCTCGCCGTCCTCGAGGATCTCCTTGAGTGTGACGATGTCGCCGACGCGCTCGAATTCCATGGCTTCCACCACGTTGAGCGCCTCGTTCAGCATCACTTCCTGGCCGCGCCGGAGCTCCTCGAGCTCGACGCTGGGGCTGACGTTCACCCTCAGCTTGCGGCCGCCGGTGAAGATGTCGGCGGTGCCGTCCTCGTTCGCCTGCAGGAAGACTCCGAAGCCGGCCGGCGGCTGGGCGAGCCGGTCGACCTCTTCCTTGAGGGCCACGATCTGGTCGCGGGCCTCGCGGAGCGTGTTCGCCAGCCGTTCGTTCTGGGCGGACACGCCGGCCAGGTTGGTCTGCAGCTCGACGATCCGCTCTTCGAGAATCCTCGTGTGTCGCGGAGAGTCGGCGAGCTTGCGTCGCAGGACGGCGATCTCCTGCTCAAGGTAGGCGATCTGCCCGGCCGGGTCCTCGGACCCGCGTCCCGGGCGGATGCCGCGGTTCATGTCGTCGTCGTGGGCTGCCACGGTCCTCACCTCCTCCAAGGGGAGCTGGACGCTTCCAGACCCTACCTGGGTGGGTGTCGATTGAAACCCCTAGATCACAAAGACTGTCGGGGTGTGTCCGATCTTCACCCTTGCGCTCTCCCTCACGCCAGGGGAATACCCACCGAACACGATGGGAAAGCCGCCGGAGGTAGGGTCGAGTTGTTCAACACCCTTCGGAGCTGGCTGGATTCCCGTACGGCTCGACGTGATACGGCAGGAGAGATGGGCGTGCAGCAGCGGACCTCGGACGGTGGCGAGGCACTGGAGGTCTGGATCGACCAGGATTTGTGCACCGGTGACGGCATCTGCGCGCAGTACGCGCCGGAGGTGTTCGAGCTGGATATCGACGGTCTGGCGTACGTGAAGGGCGCGGACGACGAGCTTCTGCAGGACAGCGGGGCGACAACGCCCGTGCCGCTGCAGCTTCTCGCGGATGTGGTCGATTCGGCGAAGGAATGCCCGGGCGAGTGCATCCACGTGCGTCGCGTTTCGGACAAGGTCGAAGTGTACGGACCTGACGCGGAGTGACCGCTTCCGTGCGATCCGTGATCACTGTCTGTTTTCTCACAGGTTCGGGGCGTGCGGTCAGATACCGCGCGTCCCGGCGGGCGTGGAGCGGACGAACGCGCCGTTCTTCCACTGCCACTTCACGCTGTCCTTGAGGTCGGGGCAGCAATTGGGCACGTCGGGCGAGGAGTAGCCGAGCAGGGTGGCGGTGACGGCTCCTTCGCGGATGGCGAAGTCCGTGACCGTGTACCGGTCCTTGGTGTCGACGAGGGTGGCGACGACGCGGGGCGCGGCGTCGCCGGCGGCCCGGGTGAGGACGTAGACGGCGTCGGGCGGGGTGCCCATGGAGGCGTCGCAGTGCACGACGGCGGCGGTCTCCGGCCTGCCGTCTCCGTCGAGGTCTCCGGATGCCTGCTTCGCCACCACGGCCTTCACGGGTCCGCAGTCGAGCGGGAACGTCACGCCGGTGGTGCCTGGGGCGGCCACGGGGGCGGGCTTCACGTGGGTGCTGGTGCCGACGGTCTGGGCGGCGGTGGCGGAGCCGGGTTGTACGACCGAGGAGAGGGCCACCACCGCGGCGACCGCGGTGGCGGTGGCCAGCCAGTGGATGGGGCGGGTGTGGGTGTGGGCCAGTTCCGGAACGGCGGGTTGCTGCACTAGGAGCGTCTCCTGTGAGGGCTGTGCCGGTGGGGGTGGCCAGCATCGTGCCACACGTCACAGTGCGGGGGAACGGCGGGGTGGGTACTCGTGCGGGCTTTGCGCGGCGGGTGCCGCGGTGCTGCGGTGCTGCGGTGCCGGGTCAACGCGAGGGCGCCGTGGCCGAGTTCCCGGTCGTCGTCGGGAACTCGGCCAC
>NZ_QFDQ01000100.1 GCF_003270085.1 Streptomyces triticisoli
GTTATTCTTCATACGCGGCCAGGGTTTTAGCGAAGCTCTTTCTCTCATTTTTCCGTTTGTGAAAGTTTTTTAGACATCATGGGTAAAGAGAAGATTCATATCAGCATTGTTGTCATTGGACATGTCGACTCTGGAAAGTCGACCACTACTGGTCACTTGATCTACAAACTTGGTGGTATTGACAAGCGTGTCATCGAGAGGTTTGAGAAAGAAGCAGCTGAGATGAACAAGAGGTCCTTCAAGTATGCGTGGGTGCTTGACAAGCTTAAGGCTGAGCGTGAACGTGGTACTATTGATATTGCCTTGTGGAAGTTTGAGACCACAAAGTACTACTGCACTGTGATTGATGCCCCTGGACACAGGGATTTCATCAAGAACATGATTACTGGTACCTCTCAAGCTGACTGTGCTGTCCTCATCATTGACTCCACAACTGGTGGTTTTGAAGCTGGTATTTCCAAGGATGGACAGACCCGTGAGCACGCATTGCTTGCTTTCACCCTTGGTGTCAAGCAAATGATTTGCTGCTGTAACAAGATGGATG
>NZ_QFDQ01000101.1 GCF_003270085.1 Streptomyces triticisoli
CGAGGCGGGTGCCGCCCGGCGGCGCGGTGCCGCGCGGGGCGGGTGCCGTCCGGTCGCGCCGGTGTTCAGCGGCGGCGTCTGAGGGCCCGGCCCAGGACGATCGCCGACGCCACGACCAGTGCCGCCGCGGGGGCCGCCCAGCGGAGGGTGGGGCCGGCGGAGACGGTGAGCGGGGCGGGGACGGGGGCGTAGCGGCCGCGGGGCGGGGCGTGGTCCACCTCCTCGGTGCTGCGCCCGATCATCGTCCGCCGCGCGTGCGCCGCCTCGGCGGGCGGCTCGGCGGTCTCGGCGAAGTCCTCGGAGACGGGAGGCTCGTCGTCCTCGTCCTCCTCGTCGGCCAGCGGGTCGAGGGCGGAGGGCGGAACCTCGGTGTCGAAGACGGAGGCGGGCTCGGCCGGGCGGGCCTCGGGAGCCTCGTCGGCTTCGGCGGGCGGAGGCACCGGCGCGTCGTCGGCGTCCGGGGCGGCCTCGAAGTCGCCGGTGGCCAGAGGGGCGAAGTCCTCGGTGGCCAGGGACTCGGGGGCCGGCGGCCCGGGGAGCTCGGAGAGCTCTGCGGCCAGGTTCTCCACGCAACGGTTCAGCAGACGGGTCACCGCCGTGTGCACGGCCTCCGGAGGCAGCTCGGTGACGCGGCCGTCGGCGGAGGCGGTGCCGTCGAAGGTGAGCGTGGAGCCGTCGTCGGTGTCGCGGAGGCGGAGGGTGAGGACGAGCTTCACCGAGCCGGTGCCGCGGGACTCGGTCGCGTCGCCCTCGACGGCGTACGAACCGTCGTCGCGGGCGGAGACACGCAGGGTGCCGCGGTAGGTGATGGAGTGGCTGCCGATCCGCAGCTTCAGCCGGCCGGCGACGGGCTCGCCGCCCGCGTCCTGCTGGAGGACCGCGTCCTGCTGGAGCCCGGGAACCGCCCGGGCGACCCGCGCGGGGTCGGCGAGCGCCACCCGCACCCGCTGAGCCGGAACCGGAACGAACACCTCGTGCTCCATGTCAGCCGAGCGTACCCAGTACCGCCTCCGAATACCCTCCCCTCACCCACAACTCGCTCCGCCCCGCCACCGCGCGACCGGGCGCAGCCAAGCGTCAGCCGCTGTAGCGAGGGTGCACCAAGGTCGAAGGCGGCAGGCCGGGGACGCGGGCCCGGGTGGCGGCATCGGCGGCCGCCGTGAGCGATGCCGTGGTGAGAGTGCCCGGGCGGGGGGCGTGCGGGTCCAGGCGGAGGACCGGCGGGGTGCGGGAGGCCAGGACGAAGCCCCAGTCGTCGGGGCCGCGGCCGGTCACCCGGTACGGCGCGGTGCGCAGTCCGGCCGCGCGGATCGTGGACTCCACCGTCCAGAACACGCGCGGGCGGGAGGAGACCGGGCCCGCGTGCACCACCAGCCGGCCGCCGGGCGCCAGGGCCCGCCGGGCCAGGCCGTAGAACTCCTGCGCGTACAGCTTCGTACTCGAGGTGATGCCCGGGTCGGGCAGGTCCTCGATCACCACGTCGTACGCCGCCGGCGGCTCCCCCCGCAGCCGGCGGAAGACGTCGGCGGTGCTCACGCGCACGCGTGGATCGTCGTAGACGTGGGCGTTGAGCCGGGCGAGACCCGGATCGCCGCGCGCCAGCCGGACGACCGCCGGGTCGGGCTCGACGACGTCCACCCGCTCGACGCCGGGGTGTCGCAGCGCCTCGCGGGCGGCGAGCCCGTCACCGCCGCCGAGGATCAGCACGCGCGCGTGCGGTCCGGCCATCGCGGGGTGGACGAGCGCCTCGTGGTACCGGCGCTCGCCGCGGCCGCCGGCCCGCAGCCGCCCGTCGAGGAACAGCTTCAGCGGACGCCCGCGGGTGCCGCCGGTGAGGACCACCTCCTGCTCGCCGCTCCGCAGCGCCACCCGCACGTTCCCGCCGTACACCGCCTGCCGCGCGGCCCGCTCGAAGTCGCCCACCAGCACGGCCAGCGAGGCGAGCAGCCCGAGCACGGCGACGTTGGCGACGAGCAGCAGCCACCGGCCGCGCGGCGTCAGGTCCCGCCGGAACAGCCCGAGGACGAGCCCGCCACCGGCCACGGCGTTCACCGCGCCGGTGAGCAGCGCACTTGTCAACTGTCCCAGCAGCGGAAGCAGCAGGAACGGAAAGGCCAGCCCGCCGACGAGCGCGCCCACGTAGTCCGCCGCGAACAGGTCCGCGACCGCCCCGCCCGCGTCCTGGCGTCGGATGCGCTGGATCAGCTCCATCAGCAGCGGCACCTCGGCGCCGATCAGCAGACCTATGGCGAGGGAGAAGACGACCAGCAGACAGCGCGGCCCGTCCGCCCACATGCCGCCCCAGTCGCCGGTCCAGGCGAACACCGCGTACAGCGCCATGGCGCTGCAGCCCCCGACCAGGGCGAGCGCCGCCTCGATCACGCCGAAGCCGATGGCGGCGTGCCGGCGCAGCCGCTTGGCGGCGAGCGAGCCGATCCCCATCGCGAACACCATGACGGACAGCACGACGGACGCCTGGGTGACCGAGTCGCCCATCAAGTACGAGGCCAGCGCCACGAGTTCGAGCTCGTACACGAGTCCGCAGGCCGCGCAGACGAAGACCCCCGCGAGCACGATGTACCGGCCGGTGCCCGGCCGGACGGGCAGCCTCGCGGGGCCGCTGAAGGGCGGCGCCGAGCCGGGCGGGGCCGGGGCGTGCGGTTCGATCACGACTGCGACGTTACGTCACCGACGCGGGACGCTACGTCACCCACACGTGTGGAAAAGGCCGTTGCCGGCGCATCCCGTGTTTGCCCGTGTTCAACCGTCCCCGGCCGGCGCGGACCGGCGCACCCCCACCCTCGTCCGAGTCGCCACCAACTGGCCGTCCTGCGGGTAGGCGTGCCAGGTCCGCCAGTGCACCTGGCCCTCGCGCCGCTGCGCCAGCATCGCGGTGAACGCGTGCGGGCTGCCCGGGAAGACGCCCACGAGGCCGTGCGGATGGTCGGAGACGAGGGCCAGCAACTCCTGGGCGCGGCCCGCGAACGAGCCCGGCGAGAGGACCTCGACACGGGCCGCGAACTCGTACTCCCAGTCGCCCGCCCGCTTGGCGACACCGAGCGGCAGCGGTGTGCTGGAGCCCGGCATGCACGCCACGGTCTCCGAGCAGGGGCCCCGGTCCTCCTCCAGGAGCACCTGGTGCGACGCGCCGAGGAGTCTCAACTGCATTTTCGCGCCGTTCAGTTCGAGGTCCAGGGTGGCCAGCGCGGGCAGCGGCTCGCGCCCCAGGGCCCAGGCGAGGTCGGCCGCGCGCGTGTCGGTGTAGGAGGTGTTCAGGGTCGTGAGCATGGATCGGCTCCGCTAGCACACAAGGAAAAGAAACAGGGAGGCATGGGCCAAAGCGCCCCGTCGGCAGGGGGACAACGGCCCGGTCAGCCCAGTTCGGGAGGGGGGTGTGCAGAACGTCCGAGGGGCTGCGCAGGTGTTGTAGAGGGAATCATGAACAGCGGTTCCAGCACAGCGCTTTTACCCAAATTCGTGGGGTTTCCATCCCTCAGAGGGCCCCCCAGCTCAACTGTTCAACCCTGGCATGTGCCATGCGCACGAGTCGGGACCGCGGCGCCCGCCGGAGTGTCCCTCCGGCGGGCGCCGG
>NZ_QFDQ01000102.1 GCF_003270085.1 Streptomyces triticisoli
CGGCGAGCTGCCGGTAGGCCTCGATCATCACGACCGGGTCGCTGTGCTTGACGGAGATCTTGATGTCCCGGAAGCCGTGCTCCTCGAACAGCGAGGCCTCCCACAGCGCGGACTCCACCAGCGCCTCCGGGGTGGCCCTGCCGTACTTCTGCAGCAGCCGCCGGTCCAGCGAACCGGCGTTGACGCCGATGCGGATCGGCGTGTCGTGGTCCCTGGCCGCCCGGGCGATCTCCTTGACCTTGTCGTCGAACTGCTTGATGTTGCCCGGGTTGACGCGCACGGCCGCGCAGCCGGCCTCGATCGCGGCGAAGACGTACTTGGGCTGGAAGTGGATGTCCGCGATCACCGGGATCTGCGACTTGCGGGCGATGGTCGCCAGCGCGTCCGCGTCGTCCTGCGTGGGACAGGCCACCCGGACGATCTGGCAGCCGGACGCCGTCAGCTCGGCGATCTGCTGCAGCGTGGCGGCCTGGTCGGAACGGACGGCATGCCGAGAGAAATCGCAGTCATCTGCTGTGCAACCCCAAGTCATGGATCAAGGTCCGGCCCCGGTCAGCGGCGGGGCTCCAGGCTTCGAGATTACGGCACAGCCGCGCATGCCAGCACATCCCACCCGTCAAACCACTCATGGGAAGGCGGCCGGGCGGAAGATCCGCCCGGCCGCCTCCGAACTCGGCCGGGCCGGTACCTCGGGGACGCCCAAGGGAATGGCGGTCATGGTGTCAGCCCCGGTTTCCGGAGACGGTCTCGCGCATCGCGCGCAGGGACTCCTTCAGGGACCCCATGGTGGCGAGCACGGCGGTGGGTTCGTAGCCGCAGTGCGCCATGCAGTTGGCGCAGCGCGGGTCCTTGCCGCGGCCGTATTTGTCCCAGTCGGTCTCCTCGACGAGTTCCCGGTACGTCGGGACGTATCCGTCGCTCATCAGGTAGCAGGGGCGCTGCCAGCCGAAGAGCGAGTAGTTGGGGATCGCCCAGGCGGTGCACGGGAAGTCGACCTTGCCCTCGAGGAAGTCGAGGAACAGCGGCGAGTGGTTGAGCCGCCAGCGGCGCCGGTTGCCGCCCGCGAACGCCTTCCTGAACAGTTCGCGGGTCTGCTCCACGCCGAGGAAGTGCTCCTGGTCGGGGGCCTTCTCGTAGGCGTAGGCGGGCGAGATCATCATCTCGTCGACCTTGAGGTCGTCGTTGAGGTAGTTGAGGACGTCGACGACGGTCTGCGGGGTGTCGGTGTTGAAGAAGGTGGAGTTGGTGGTCACCCGGAAGCCGCGCCGCTTGGCCTCCTTGATGGCCTCCACCGCCTCGTCGAACACGCCCTCCTTCGCCACCGACTCGTCGTGCCGCTCGCGCAGTCCGTCGATGTGCACGGCGAAGGCGAAGTAGGGCGAGGGCTTGAACTGGTCCATCTTCTTGCGCAGCAGCAGCGCGTTGGTGCACAGGAAGACGTACTTCCGCCTGGCCACCAGCTGCCTTGTGATCTCGCCGATCTGAGGGTGCATCAGGGGCTCGCCGCCCGCGATGGACACCATCGGCGCACCCGACTCCAGCACCGCCCCCACGGCCTGCGCGACGGGCATGCGCTGCTTGAGCACCCCGGCCGGGTGCTGGATCTTGCCGCAGCCCTCGCAGGCGAGGTTGCAGGCGAAGAGTGGTTCAAGCTCCACGATCAGCGGGAACTTGTCCCGCCTGCGCAGCTTCTGTTCGGCCAAGTATGTAGCGACCTTGATGGACTGACGCAGCGGCATGGCCATCTGGCTCACCTCCTGGGGAGCAGAACATTACGGTGCCATTCGAAGAAAGTCGGCAGGACGGACCGAAGAACACGGAAAGCCGTTATTCCACCGCGGACCGTGCCGATACGGACGAGTTCATGTTCTGGAGCGTCCACGACCACCCGCACGGCCGCAACCGGGCGCGCGCCCGTGCGCACGGCGCTCAGGAGCGTGGCCGCCGACTCCATGTCGGCGGCGATCGCGCCGGCCGCGCGCAGCTCGGACCGCTCGGATCCGCGCACGACGTGGTCGGAGCCGGTGAGCGGCCCGGTGTGGACGGTGCGTCCGGGCAGGGTACGCGCGAGTTCCTTGACGAGCAGTTCGGTGCCGACGCACGGCACGGTGCCGCGCGGGTCCCGGGTCTCCTCGGCGACGACGAGGTCGCCGGGGTGCATGCCCGGGGCCAGTCCCGCGCAGAAGCCCGTGGCCAGCACCGCGGCCCGCGCCAGCGGCGGACCGGCCAGCACCCGGGTGACGGACTGTTCCGCCGCCCTGGGGCCCATCCCCGTCCGCAACACGGCCACCGGCCCACCCGCGCCGCCGCGGTCGCCCGTGCGCAGGGCGAGGTGCTCGATGCCGAGCGCGCAGGCGATCAGCAGCGGGGCCGGGCCGGGCCGGGTGCTCATCAGCCCCCCTTGGCCTCGGCGTGGACACGGTCCCTGCGGACCTTGTCGGCGAAGGGTTCGCCGTGGACGTACCGGCCGAGCGCGGTGAGCGGGAAGACCTGCCGGTAGAGGTGGTAGTTGATGGAGAAGTCCCAGGGGAAGCCGGTGCCGGTGAAGTACGGCTCGTCCCAGGAGCCGTCCTCCCGCTGGGTGGCCGCGAGCCACTGGACGCCGCGCTCGACGGCCTTGGAGTCCTTCTCCCCGGCCGCGAGCAGCGCCATCAGCGCCCACGCGGTCTGCGAGGCGGTGGAGGCTCCTCTGCCGCTCCACTCCTTGGCATCCTTGTAGGAGCGCAGGTCCTCGCCCCAGCCGCCGTCGTCGTTCTGCACGCTCTCCAGCCAGGCCACCGCGCGGCGGATCGCCGGGTGGGAGCCGGGCAGGCCGGCGGCGGTCAGGGCGGGTACGACGGACCCGGTGCCGTAGAGGTAGTTGACGCCCCAGCGGCCGAACCACGAGCCGTCCGGCTCCTGCTCGGCCAGCAGCCACTGGATGCCGCGCCGGGTGCGCGGGTCGTGGGACAGGCCCTCGGCGGCGAGCATCTCCACGACGTGCGCGGTGACGTCGGCCGACGGCGGGTCGATGACCTCGCCGAAGTCGCAGAACGGCAGCCGGTTGGGGAAGGGGCTGGTGTTGTCGACGTCGAAGGCGCCCCAGGCGCCGTTCCTCGACTGCATGCCGAGGTTCCAGCGGATCCCGCGCCCGATGGCCTTGTCGACCCGCTCCGGGTCGTGGTGCCTGACCCGGCGCAGGGCGAGGACGACTTCGGCGGTGTCGTCGATGTCGGGGTAGTTGTCGTTGTGGAACTCGAACGCCCAGCCGCCCGGCGGCAGCCCCGGCCGGCGCACCGCCCAGTCGCCGGGGCGCACGATCTGCTCGCCGAGCATCCAGTCGGCGGCCCTGACCAGCTGCGGGTGGTCGGCGGGAAGGCCGGCGTCGGCGAGCGCGATGGTGGCCAGACAGGTGTCCCAGACGGGCGACTGGCAGGCCTCGATCATCCGGGCGCCGTCCTCGCGCCAGACGGCGAAACGGTCCAGTGACCGAAGGCCGGCGCGCATCACCGGGTGGTTGAGGTCGTAGCCCAGCAGGTGCAGCGCGATGATCGAGTACACGGCGGGCGGCTGGATGCCGCCCCAGCAGCCGTCGTTCTCCTGTCGTTCGATGATCCAGCGGGCCGCGGTGTTCATCGCGGCCCGGCGCATCCGCTTGGGTGCCACCCGGTGGAAGGCGTGCAGCGCCTTGTCCAGGCGCTGGAAGACGCCGTCCCAGCTCGTGGCCGGGGCGAGCGGTCTGGGCGGGCTGGGGCGGTGCGGGTCGGTGTGCAGCTCGTCCAGCGGGAAGGGCGCGGGGCGCACCGGCCGCATGGCGGAGACGATGGTGAGCGGCACGATGGTCTGCCGGGCCCAGCAGCCGAAGTCGTAGATGTTGAGCGGCAGCCAGGAGGGGAACCAGATCAGCTCGGGCGGGAGTTCGGGCAGGTCCTCCCACTTCCACCAGCCGAACAGCGCGAGCCAGATCCGGGTGAAGACGCGGGAGGCGGCGATGCCGCCCTGCGCCCGGATCCAGGCGGAGGCCCTGGCCATGTGGGGGTCGTCGGGCGCGTCGCCGGCCAGGCGCAGGGCGACGTAGGCCTCGATGGTGGTGGAGAGTTCGCCGGGCCCGCCGTGGAAGGTGGCCCAGGTGCCGTCCTTGCGTTGCTCGCCGCGGATGAACAGGGCGGCGGCGCGGGTGGTCGCCTCGTCGGGGATGCCCAGGAACTGGCGCAGCAGCAGGTCCTCGGCGTCCATGGTGACGTTCGTCTCGAGGTCGCCCTTCCACCAGCCCTCGGCGTCCTGCCGGGCGAGGAGGAAGTCGGTGGCCCGCCTGACGGCGTCGGCGGCGGCTTGGGGTGCCCCGGTCGCCTCGGGGGTGGTGAGTACGGTTTCCGTGGCCGCGGCAGCGCGGGACGGCAGTGTCGCCCCGGTACTTCCGTCGGTCGTCGCTGTCATGGCTTCCCCTTCATGCAGTCGTGCGAGTCGTGCTGCTATGGGTCCGCCGTCGGCCGGTACCTGAAACCTTGCGGCACCGGCCGGCGACTACACGAGGCTGGTTCGACCGATAGTGCTCATCTCTCTCGTACGACGACGAAGTCCGCGAGCGCCGCGAACGCGGCCCGTACCTGCTCGGGCAGGTGCACGGCGTCGAGGGCTTCGATGGCGATGGTGTGCTGACGGCGTGCCTCCTCGGCCGTCCACTCGCGGCCGCCCGCCTCCTCGATGAGGGCGGCGCGGGCCGCGAACTCCTCCTCGGAGAAGTTCGCGAAGTCGCTGCTCTTGGCGTCGGCGGCGAGGATCTCGCCGAGCCGCTCGGAGGCGGAGCCGCCCGCCGCGAGCGCGGCCACGACGGGCAGGGACTTCTTGCGCTGGCGCAGATCGCTCCAGGTCTGCTTGCCGGTGGCCTCCGGGTCGCCCCAGATGCCGAGGAGGTCGTCGACGGCCTGGAAGGCCAGGCCGAGGTGGTAGCCGTACTTCTCCAGCGTGTCGGCGGTGGCGTCGTCGGCGCCGCCGAGGACCGCGCCGACGGAGGAGGCGCAGGCGAGCAGGGCGCCGGTCTTGTTGCCCTCCATCTCCAGGCACTCCTCGACGCTGACGCGGTCGCGGTGCTCGTAGGAGATGTCCTGCGCCTGACCGTCGATCAGGGCGAGGCTGGCGGTGGTCAGACGGCGGGCGGCGCGGGCGGCCTCGACGGTGCCGAGCTCCAGCAGCACCTCGTTCGCCAGGGCGAACAGGGCGTCACCGACCAGGATGGCCTGGGCGGGGCCGTGCACCTTCCAGACGGTGTCGCGGTGGCGGCGCTGCTCGTCGCCGTCCATCAGGTCGTCGTGCAGCAGCGAGAAGTTGTGGACGAGTTCGACGGCGACCGCACCGGGCACGCCCACCTCGGGCTCGGCCCCGGCGACCTCGGCGGAGAGTACGGCCAGGGCGGGGCGTACGGCCTTGCCGCCTGCCCCGTGCGCGGGGTTGCCCGCGGCGTCGATCCAGCCGAAGTGGTAGGCGGCGACGGTGTCCATGGGAGGGGCCAGGCGGTCGACGGCCGCCCGCAGTACCGGCGTGGCCAGGGTCCGGCCGCGCTCCAGCAGCGCGGTCACGTCCACCGCGGTCCCTCGAGCGGGTGTCGAGGCCGGGGGAACAGTGGGCACAGTCTCTCCTCTTGTTGCGGTGCCGGGAGTGCGGGGGCCTGCCGCGGACTGCTGATCGAGCATCATGCCGCCGCCTCCTCGATGGCGAGGAGACGGCTCGGTCGGGGCCGGCCCAGGGTGCTCAGCGCGGCGTCGGCCGCCTGCACACCGCTGCGGACCGCACTCTCCATGGTCGCGGGCCACCCGGTGGCGGTCCACGCTCCGGCCAGGTACAGGCCGGGTGCCTTGGTGCGGGCGCCGGGCCGCAGCCGCCCGACGCCGGGGGCCGGGGCGAACGTCGCCATGCGCTCCCGGGTCACGAAGAAGTCCTTCACCTCGGCGCCGCGCGCGCGGGGCAGCAGCCGCTCCAGTTCGGGCAGGTAGCGTTCGCGCAGTACGGCGACGGGCGTGTCGATCTGGTCCTGCGCCACCGACTGGGACACCGCCAGGTACTGACCGTGCTTCAGCCCGGACGCCTCGGTGCGGTCGAAGACCCACTGCACGGGCGTGCCGAGGGCCGCGAAGAAGGGCCTGCTGAGCACGGTGCGGTCGTAGACGACATGGACGTTGAGGATCGGTGCGGTGCCGATGCCCAGCAGCCGGTCGGGGGCGTCCAGGGCGCCCGGCGGCAGCAGGTCGTGCGCCTCGCGCTGCGGTACGGCGAGGACGACGGCGTCGGCGAGCAGTGTCTCGCCGGGAACCTGAACGTTCCAGCTCCCGTTCTCGTCGGGGGAGACGGAGGTGACGCGTGCACGGACCTCGGTACGCACGCCCGCGGAGTCGAGCGCCCTGCGCGCCAGCCGGTCGTGCAGTTCGCCCAGCGGGACGCGGGCCCAGCCGATGTCGGCCGCGCCCGGGTCGGACAGCAGACCGGTCTTGAACACCATCGCGGCCAGTGCCAGCGAGGTGTCGGACGCGACCGCGTTGAGGGTGGCGATCCCGACCAGGTCCCACAGGGCCTCCACGGCACGCGCGGACTGGCCGTGCGCGGTCAGCCAGCTGCCGAAGTCCTGGGTGTCCAGGGCCGGATCGGCGAGGTCGAGTCCCTTGAGCGCGAGCGCGGCGCGGCCCACCCGGGCGCGCTCGGCGAGGCTCAGGTGCGGGTAGGTGGCCAGGCTCCGTCCCAGGTGCAGGGGTACGGGCAGCGCGTCGCGGCGCAGTCTGCCCAGGCGCCGTCCCTCGGGCCGGTCGGCGTCGAGGACGGGCACCTCCAGCCGGTTCTGCAGCGGGGCGAGTGCCGCGCCGCCGATCCGGTCGAGGAACCAGCGGTAGGCGGTGCAGCAGCGCAGGTACACGTGCTGTCCGTTGTCGACGGTGAGGTCGCCGCGCCGGAAGGAGCAGGCGAGCCCGCCCAGACGTGGTCTGCCCTCGAGCAGCGTCACGCGCACTCCGGCGTCGGCGAGCTCGAGCGCGGCGGTGAGGCCGGCGAGTCCGCCGCCGACCACGACGGCGTGCCGCCCGGCCGGGCCGGGGGCAGGGGTGAGCGGCCCTTCCCGCCGCATGCCGTCGGTCATCGTGCGCCCTCCCCTGTGCGTCCGCCGCGGTGAGCGGGTGCCTCGCGGGCGACCGTTGCAGTCAGGGACGCCGACCGGTGGCGGAGGGTTGCCCGCCGCTTCTCGCCGGTCGCGTCACCGTGCGGCGACATGGCCATCAGACACGCCTCCTGACGGTCCGCCGGGTCACGTGCCGGGCGTCGAGGCCGGACAGGCCGCGCACGGCGACGTACGCCTTCTCGCGTCCGGGCAGCGAGACCCGGCCGCGCAGCACGGCCTCCGGCTCGCGCTCGATGCGGTCGAGCAGGCGGCGGTAGATGCCGGCCATGGCGGCGACGCACGCGCCGCTGCGCCGGTCCAGCAGGGGCAGCAGTCGGTAGCCCTCGGCGAACAGGGCGCGGGCCCGCCGCACCTCGTAGTGCACCAGGCCCGCGAAGTCGGAGCCCTCCGGTGGGGTCGGCCCGTGGAACCCGGCCGAACAGCCGAACTTGGCGAGGTCGTCGGCGGGCAGGTAGGTGCGGCCGCCCTCGGCGTCCTCGCGGACGTCTCTGAGGATGTTGGTCAGCTGCAGCGCGAGCCCCAGCGTGTCGGCGTACTCGGCGGCGCGTTCGGCGCCGCGCGCCCCTGCCTCGGTGCCGAACACGCCGAGGGAGAGCCGTCCGATGGCCCCGGCCACGCAGCGGCAGTAGACCTTCAGGTCCTCCCAGGTCTCGTACGTCTCGCCGCGCACGTCCATCAGAACGCCGTCGATGAGCTCGTCCAGGCCGCCGAGCGGGATCGGGAAGCTGCGGGCGGCGTGGGTGAGGGCGACGGCGACGGGGTCGGTGTCGTCGTCCTCGACCGTGCCCTCGCGGATCCGGCCGAGCAGCGCCCTGGTGTCCTGCAGACGGGTGATTTTGACGTCGTCGGCCAGCGCGCCGTCGCCGATGTCGTCGACCCGCCGGGAGAACGCGTACAGCGCCGACATCGCGCGGCGCTTGGGCGTCGGCAGCAGCCTGATGCCGTAGGCGAAGTTGCGGGCCTGTCCCGCGGTGACGGCCTCGCAGTAGCTGTAAGCGGCGAGTACCGGCGCGGACACGTGCGGTTCCGACTCCACGGCCCGGATCACCCCTCTCCTCGCAGAGTCACGCCCACCTCGCGCAGCAACTGGACCTTGCCGGGCTTGGGCGGGCCGGGAAGTACGTCGTAGTCGGCGGCGGCGATCGCGCGGATCGCCGCCCTCCCTCCCGCCACGAACCCTGCGAGCAGCAGCTTCAGCCTGCCGTGGACGCTACCCACGAGGGGGGCACCTTCATTCAGTAGTTCACGGGCGCGTTGTGCTTCGTACGCGACCAGTGCGCGCACCGATGCGCCCGCGGTGGGCGTGGCGAGATCCGCCTCCTGGACGTGAAAGCGCTTCATGTCCGTGGCGGGCAGATAGATGCGGTCGCGGCCGAGGTCCTCCCGCACGTCCTGGAGGTGCTCGACGATCTGCAGGGCGGTGCAGACGGCGTCGGAACGGCGGATCCGCTCGGGGGTCGAGGTGCCGGTGACGGCGAGGACGAGGCGGCCGACGGGGTTGGCGGACAGTTCGCAGTAGGCGAGGAGGTCGTCGTAGGTCTCGTACCGCGTGACGAACTGGTCCTGGCGGTTGGCGGCGATCAGGCCGAGGAACGGCTCGGGGGTCAGTGAGCGGCGGCGGATGGTGGGCTGCAGCCGTCGCAGCAGCGGGTGGCGCGGGGTGCCGTCGAAGACCCGGCGCAGATCGGCCTCGAAGGCGTCGAGGAGGGCGAGGCGGTCCTCGGCCCGGTCGGCCGGCACGCCGAGCAGCCGGGCGTCGGCGCCGCCGGGGGCCAGGTCGCCGTCGCCGATGTCGTCGACGAGGCGGGCGAAGCCGTAGACGGCCATGAGGTCGGTGCGCCAGGCTCTGGGCAGGAAGAACGGCGCCACGGGGAAGTTCTCGCCCGCGGCCTTGTCGAGGGTGGCGCGCTCGGGGGCGCGCGCCGTCGGTGTCGGGGTCATCGTCCGCTGCCTGGAACGGGGACGGCGCATGCTGCGTTGAGCATGGGAGTTTCCGTATCCATTGCCGTCACATCTCCCGTTCTACACTGCCGACCCGACACACACTATTTCGGACACGCCGCCCAGCCGTCCACGGGGCGGCCGTGACGGAAGGGGTCGCGCATTATCTCCCCACTTGCCGCTTTCCGGGACCGGTACAGCTTACGTTGTACAACGCACCATGGTCCGTCGGGGTGTCCTGGACATCACAACAGCACACCGATTGGTGTCAAGCTTCCCGAACCGGAAGCGAGTTGACGCATCCTTTGCAGACGCCGGGCCCCGCCGGACGGTTCCGGCGGGGCCCGAAGCAGGTGGAGCTACTTGCCCGTGAACTTCTCGTACTCCTTGAGCACCTCTTCGGTGGGCCCGTCCATGCGGAGCTCCCCGCGCTCCAGCCACAGCACCCGGTCGCAGGTGTCACGGATCGACTTGTTGTTGTGGCTGACCAGGAAGACCGTGCCGGCCTCCTTGCGCAGCTCCCGGATGCGCGCCTCGGACCGCTTCTGGAACTTGCGGTCGCCGGTGGCCAGCGCCTCGTCGATCATGAGGACGTCGTGGTCCTTGGCCGCGGCGATGGAGAAGCGCAGCCGGGCCGCCATGCCGGAGGAGTAGGTGCGCATCGGCAGCGTGATGAAGTCGCCCTTCTCGTTGATGCCGGAGAAGTCGACGATCTCCTGGTAGCGCGACTTGATCTCCTCGCGGGACATGCCCATGGCGAGCCCGCCCAGGATGACGTTGCGCTCGCCGGTCAGGTCGTTCATCAGCGCCGCGTTCACGCCGAGCAGCGAGGGCTGGCCGTCGGTGTAGACCCTGCCCTTCTCGGCGGGCAGCAGGCCGGCGATGGCGCGCAGCAGGGTGGACTTGCCGGAGCCGTTGGAGCCGATCAGGCCGATGGCCTCGCCGCGGTAGGCGATGAAGGAGACGCCCTTGACGGCGTGCACCTCGCGCACCCCCCGCGCCGCGTCGTCGGAGCCGCGCCTGAGGATGCGGCTGAGCGCCGCGGTGGCGCTGCCCTTGCCGGTCCTGGCGCCGTTGACGCGGTAGACGATGTGCAGCTCGTCCGCGATGACGGTGGGCACCCGCTGCCCGCCGTCGCGCGTGTCGTGGTCACGCTCCTGCTCAGCCACGGCCGTACCTCTCCTCCGCCTTCCAGAAGTACACGAAGCCACCGGCGAAGAAGAGCACGGCCCAGCCCAGGGCGGCGGCCCAGACGTGCGGCGGCAGGTGCGAGGAGCCGTAGTTGTCGACCAGCGCGAAGCGCATCAGGTCCATGTAGACGGCGGCGGGGTTGTACTGCATCAGCCGGATGAACCACTCCGGCCGGCCGGCGAGCATGCCGTTGATGGAGAACATCACGCCCGACGCGTACATCCAGGTCCGTGTGACGAACGGCATCAGTTGGGCGAGGTCGGGGGTCTTGGCGCCCATCCGGGCCATGATCAGCGCGAGACCGGTGTTGAAGAGGAACTGCAGCGCCAGCGCCGGCACGATCAGCAGCCAGGACAGGCCCGGATAGCTGCCGAAGGCAACGACCACGACGAACAGCACGATCATCGAGTACAGCAGTTGCTGGAGCTGCTGCAGCGCGAACGAGATCGGCAGGGAGGCGCGCGGGAAATGCAGCGCGCGCACCAGCCCGAGGTTGCCGGAGATGGCACGCACGCCGGCCATGACCGAGGTCTGGGTGAACGTGAACACGAACACGCCCGTCACCAGGAACGGGATGTACGTCTCCCGGTCCAGGCCGCGGCTGGCCTTGAGGATGACGCCGAAGATGAAGTAGTACACGGCGGCGTTCAGCAGCGGGGTCGCCACCTGCCAGAGCTGACCGAGCTTGGCCTGGCTGTACTGGGCGGTCAGCTTCGCCTGGGAGAAGGCCAGGATGAAGTGGCGCCGGCCCCAGAGTTGGCGGACGTACTCCGTCAGCGGCGGCCGGGCGCCGCTGACGGACAGCCCGTACTTGTCGGCGAGCCGGCTCGCCGTGAGGCCCTCGTCGGGCGACGGAGCCGTACCGAGGGCGACGCCGCCGTCATGCGTTGTCTCACTCACAAGTGGAAACTTTCGTCTTCGAGATGCGCACCCGGCGCGGATGTACGGGCGTGGCACGAGCACCGGCCGGGCGGGCCGGACGCTCCTGGGGAACGAGCTTGTCAGATGACCGGTGGCCGGCCCAGTCGGGTGAGCCGCCACACAGTGCGCCACCTCATGGGCCGGCGCGGCCCGCACGGTGTGGTCCAGCCCTCCTTGAAGCCTCCGAACCAGGCCTTCAGGGCCGGGCGCGAAGGGCGGCGGGCGAGGGTGAGCAGCAGCCACACCCCCAGGTAGACCGGGACGAGAGGGGCCGGGAGGTTGCGGCGGGCGAGCCAGACGCGGTTGCGGGCGACCATGCGGTGGTAGACCGCGTGCCGCGAGGGCGCGGTCGTCGGGTGGTACAGCACCATGTCGGACCGGTAGTCGATCATCCAGCCCGCGTCGAGGGCCCGCCATGCCAGGTCGGTTTCCTCATGGGCGTAGAAGAATGCGTCCGGCAGGCCGCCGACTTCCGCGAAGACCCGGGTCCGCACGGCGTTGGCGCCGCCGAGGAAAGTGGTCACCCGGGAGGAGCGCATCGGGTCGGAGGCGCGCAGCCGCGGCACGTGGCGGCGCTGGGTGACGCCGGTGTCCGGGTCGGCGATGCGGAAGCTGATGATGCCGAGCCGGTCGTCGGCCGCGAAGGCCCGGCGGCACAGCTCGGCGGTGTCGGTGCGGGCGAGCAGGCCGTCGTCGTCGAGGAACAGCAGGATGTCGACGTCGCCGCCGCCCGGCCCGAAGGCCTCGATGCCGACGTTGCGGCCGCCGGGGATGCCGAGGTTCTCGGGCAGCTCGACGGTCCGTACAAACGACGAGGACTCCGCGACGTCCGGGACGGGCGAGCCGTTGCCGACGACCACCACCTCGATCCGGTCGCCGTCCTGCTGGGCGACCGAGTCGAGCAGGGCCCGCAGCTCCTCGGGGCGGTTGCCCATGGTGATGACCACGGCGCCCACCTTGAGCGGACTGAGCGGAGAGCTCGAAGAGATCATGCCGCTCACCTCAGCCTGCTGGAGGCGAGGATGGACACCAGGTGCAGCACGGTCTGCAGCAGCGCGATGCCGGCGAGCACGGCCGTGCCGAGCCGGGTGAAGAACAGGTCGCCCCTGCTCGCGTCCAGAATCGCGAGGACCAGGATCAACAGGGACGCCTCGATCCCGAGGATCAGCCGGTGGAACTTGAGCGCCGCGGCGGCCCGGCGGGCCAGCGCCATGCCGGAGGAGCGCGGCTCGGACGCGGCCTCCTCGACCGGCGGCAGCCCGCCCTGGTGGCGGGCGACACCCACGAGGTCGGTCTCCGCCTTGATCAGGATCGCGCCGAGGGCGGCCAGGGTGCCGAGGAAGGCCCAGAGCCAGTCGATCCGTCCGGGCCCCCACAGGTCGGCGGCGCGCAGGCCGAGCCCGACCAGGACCGCGGCGTCGGTGAGATAGGCCCCGACCCGGTCCAGGTAGACCCCGCCGAGCGAGAACTGCTGCTTCCAGCGGGCGATCTCACCGTCGACGCAGTCCAGCAGCAGGTACAGCTGGACCATCACCACACCGAGCACCGCGCCCGCGATCCCCGGCACCAGCAGAGCGGGGGCCGCGAGGACGCCGAAGACGGTCATCAGGTACGTGAGCTGGTTGGGTGTGACCCTGGTGCCCACCAGGTAGCGGTCGACCCGCAGGGACACCTCGCGCATGTAGAGGCGGCCCGCCCAGTGCTCACCGCTGCGCCGGTCCTTCACCCCTTCGGGGTGCACGACCGGCCGTAGTTCAGCTACCGATGGTCTTGACATAGTCGAGGTAGTGGCCCTTGATCTGGTCGGACGTGAGGTCGAGGTGTTCGAGGATCGTGTAGCGGCCGGGCCGGGTCTCCGGGGCGAACTCCACGACCCGGACGAACTCGTCCACCGTGAAGCCGATCTCCTCGGGCAGCACCGGCAGCCCGTGCCGGCGCAGCACCCCGGCCATGGCGGCCGACTCCTCGTGGGCCCCGCGCAGGTGCATCGCGAAGGCCGCGCCCAGCCCGCACTGCTCGCCGTGGCTCGCGGCCCGCTGGGGGAACAGCAGGTCGAAACCGTGGTTGATCTCGTGGCAGGCGCCGGAGGCGGGCCGCGAGTCGCCCGAGATCGACATGGCGATACCGGTGAGGACCAGGGCCTCGGCGAGCACCTGCAGGAAGTCGCTGTCGCCGATGCCGCCCGGGTGCCGCAGCACGGCCTCGCCCGCCTGGCGGGCCATGGCCGCGGCCAGCCCGTCGACCTTCTCGCCGTTGACGCGGTGGGACAGCTCCCAGTCCGCGACCGCGGAGATGTTCGAGACGGCGTCGCCGATGCCGGAGCGTAGTGGCGACCGGGGAGCACAGGCCGTCGTGCGAGAGGTTCGTGGGCACCGCGACCAGGGGCAGGCCGATGCGGGCCGCGGCGAACTTGGCACAGTCGATGATCTTGCCGCCGCCCAGGCCCACGACCGCGTCGTAGTGGCCGGCCTTCATCTCGCCGGCCAGCCGGATCGCGTCGTCCAGGGTGCCGCCGCCCACCTCGTACCAGGTGGCACCGGGCAGCGAGGGGGCGATCCGCTCG
>NZ_QFDQ01000103.1 GCF_003270085.1 Streptomyces triticisoli
GGCTGGACACGCGGCTGAGCGAGCTGCTGCCCGCGGCCCGGCCCGCCGGCGGACGGCTCCGGCTGGCGCTGACCGGTCGCGCGCGCCGTGAGCGCGCGCTCGCCGCGGCCGCCGAACTCGGCGGACTGCTCACCGAGGCCGCCGGCACCGACGTACACCTGCTGCTCGCCCAGGCGTCCACCGACCTGCTGCGCCCGGCCGTCTCCGACATCGAGGCCTGGGTCGACTTCGAGCTGCGCCCCGCGGAGTACTACGGCCGGCTCGCCGAGGTCTCCGAGCAGCGGCCGGACACCGCGGCGAGCGAGGGCTTCGTGCCGTCGGAGGTCGCCGAGCGGGTCCGCGCCCAGCGGCTCGACGACACCCACCGCCGGGTCTCCCTGCGCGGCTACCAGGAGTTCGGTGCCCGCTTCGCGCTCGCCCAGCGGCGGGTCGTCCTCGGCGACGAGATGGGCCTGGGCAAGACCGTCCAGGCCGTCGCGGCCCTGGCCCACCTCGCGGCCGGGGGACACAGCCACTTCCTGGTGGTCTGCCCGGCCAGCGTGCTCATCAACTGGACCCGCGAGATCCGCGCCCGCAGCACCCTGCGCGCCTTCGCCGTGCACGGCCCGGACCGGCAGGACGCCCACGCCGAGTGGCGCGAGCGCGGCGGCGTCGCCGTCACCACCTTCGACGTCCTGCACACCCTGCCCGCCCCGGACGGCACACTTCCGGGCATGCTCGTCGTCGACGAGGCCCACTACGTCAAGAACCCGGACACCCGAAGATCCCGGTCGGTCGGCGTCTGGACCGAGCGCTGCGAGCGGGTGCTGTTCCTGACGGGTACGCCGATGGAGAACCGCGTCGAGGAGTTCCGCGCCCTGCTGCGCCACCTCCGCCCGGACCTCGTGCCCACGGTCAGCGACACCGACGCCGCCGCGGGCCCGCACGCCTTCCGCCGCTCCGTGGCCCCCGCCTACCTGCGCCGCAACCAGGAGGACGTGCTCACCGAACTGCCCGCGCTCGTGCACACCGACGAGTGGGTGGAGCTCGGCCCCGCGGAACGGGACGCCTACCGCGAGGCGGTCACCGAGGGGAACTTCATGGCGATGCGCCGCGCCGCGTACGCCGGTCCGGAGACGTCCGCGAAGCTGCAGCGGCTGCGGGAACTGGTCGCGGAGGCCGCCGCGAACGGGCTGAAGGTGGTGGTCTTCTCCTACTTCCGGGACGTGCTCGACACCGTCCGCACGGCGCTGGGCAAGGACGTGTCCGGGCTCATCTCCGGGAGCGTCCCGGCGGCCCGCCGGCAGCAACTGATCGACGACTTCGCCCACGCGTCCGGGCACGCCGTCCTCCTCTCCCAGATCGAGGCCGGCGGCGTCGGCCTCAACCTCCAGGCCGCCTCCGTGGTGATCCTGTGCGAACCGCAGGTCAAACCGACCGTGGAACACCAGGCGGTGGCCCGCGTCCACCGCATGGGCCAGATACGCGCGGTCCAGGTCCACCGGCTGCTGGCCACCGACAGCGTCGACGACCGGCTGCTGCGCATCCTGGCGCACAAGGAGCGCCTGTTCGACGCCTTCGCCCGGCGCAGCGACATGGCCGACGCCACCCCGGACGCCGTCGACGTCTCCGACAGCGGCCTGGCACGCCGCATCGTGGAGGAGGAACAGCAGCGCCTGACGGGGCGTGCCGGGCCGGAGTACGACGGCTACGGCCGGGCCAGCCCCGACTTCAGGCCCGCGCCGCACAGCGGCACCACCGCCGACTTGCCGGCGAGGGACCGGTCGCGGACCGCTGCCCAGCAGACCGCGCCCGTCGACTCGACGTAGAGGCCGCGGGAGGCGAGGTCCAGCTGGGCGTGGCGGATCCGGTCCTCCGGCACGGTCAGGAAGGTGCCGCCCGAGTCGCGTACCGCGCGCAGGATCTGGCGGGCGCGGGGCGGGCGGGGGACGGCGATGCCCTCGGCGTACGTGGGGGCCACGGTGGTCGTGCCCGTGAGGTCCTCCGCGCCCTGCTCCCAGGCGTGGGCGAGCGGGGCGACCGCCGCGGCCTGCACCGCCCACAGCGCCGGGCGCCGGTTCAGCAGACCGGCCCGGTACAGCTCGGCGACGGCCAGCGCGGCGCCCAGCAGCAGGGTGCCGTTGCCCACCGGCAGGACCAGTACGTCCGGCAGGCGCCCGCCGAGGTCCTCCCACAGTTCGTGGACGTAGGTCTTGGTGCCGTGCAGGAAGTACGGGTTGTAGACGTGCGAGGCGTAGAACGTGTCCGGCTCGTCCGCCGCCCGTCGTGCGGCCCGGCCCGCCGCCTCGCGGTCGCCGTCGACCACCTCCAGGCGGGCGCCGTGCGCCTCGATCTGCTCCAGCTTCTTCGCCGAGGTGCCCAGCGGGACGTACACCGTGCACGGCAGCCGTGCGCGGGCGCAGTACGCGGCGATCGACGTGCCCGCGTTGCCGCTGCTGTCCGCGACCACCCGGCGCGGACCGGCGCGCAGCCCGACCTCGGCCAGCAGCACCGCGCCCCGGTCCTTGAAGGACAGCGTCGGCATCAGGAAGTCCAGCTTCGCCGAGACCTCGTCCGTCAGCGTCACGAGCGGGGTGCGGCCCTCGCCGAGGGACACGGTGGGAGCCGGCAGCGGCAGCGTCTCGGCGTACCGCCACAGGGAGTTGACCCGTCCGGTGAGGGACTTCAGGGGCGCCGGGGTGGGGGTGAAGTCGAGGTCCAGGGGGCCGTGGCAGGACGGACAGCACCAGGCGAGGGAGTCGCCGGGGACGCGGACGCCGTCGGTGGGGCAGTAACGATCCGGCAAAGGTGTCATGTCCACAGGTTACGGGCGCTGTTCGCCGACGCTGCGTCATGACCGCCGTGCGACACGTCCGTCACCCCGCGCGAGGCTCTGGGTCAGGCCGTCCGCCTGCCGTCCGTCCGCCGTCCGTCCGCCGTCCGTCGGCTGCCCGTCCGTCGGTCGGTGCGGAGGTGTGACGGCCGCCGGAGTGGGGAGAAAGTGCCTGGGTGATGCGCCCGCCCCCGGAAAGTCATCACATCGAGTGATTCTCTGGCCTTTGCTTGCAAGTACAACCCACGGTTGCCAGGCTGTTGCTGTCTGTACAAGCTGATGGGAGCGGCCAGTGACTTTCGGTGAGCAGCCGGCGTATCTGCGTGTCGCGGGTGATCTCCGCAAGAAGATCGTCGACGGTCTGCTGCCACCGCACACCCGTCTGCCCTCCCAGGCCAGGATCCGCGAGGAGTACGGCGTCTCGGACACGGTCGCCCTGGAGGCCCGCAAGGTGCTGATGGCCGAGGGCCTGGTCGAGGGCCGCTCCGGCTCGGGGACGTACGTGCGCGAGCGGCCCGTGCCGCGCCGCGTCGCCCGCTCCGGCTTCCGCCCCGCCGACGGCGCGACCCCGTTCCGGCAGGAGCAGGCGGACGTCGAGGCGCGCGGCACCTGGGAGTCGAGCAGCGTGCGGACCGAGGCGAGCGGCGCGATCGCCGAGCGGCTCGGCATCAAGCCCGGCGACCGCGTGATGTGCACCCAGTACGTGTTCCGGGACGCCGGCGAGGCGATGATGCTCTCCACCTCCTGGGAGCCGCTCGCCCTCACCGGCCGCACCCCCGTGATGCTCCCCGAGGAGGGTCCGCTCGGCGGCATGGGCGTCGTCGAACGCATGCGCGCCATCGACGTCATCGTCGACAACGTCACCGAGGAGGTCGGCGCCCGCCCCGGCCTCGCCGAGGAACTGCTCCTCCTCGGCGGCGTCCCCGGCCATGCGGTGATGGTCGTCCAACGCACCTTCTACGCCTCCGGCCGCCCCGTGGAGACGGCGGACGTGGTGATCCCCGCCGACCGCTACCGGGTGGCGTACCACCTGCCGGTGAAGTAGGTGGTGAGGCAGGTGCGGTACCGGTGCTGATGCCACCACCGGTGCGCTGATCCGCGCCGTGGTGCGCGCCCCTGGACATCCGCCGCACGGCCCCACCCTCCCCACCGCCCCGCACGGACGCCGCATTTCAGCCGTTTTCGCAGTTGTCCCCGCGGCCGCGGTATGCCTCCGAGGGGACGGACCGGGGCGCTCGCAGGGCGCGTTCGCCTCCGTGCGCCCCAGGGGCGCGATTTCCCGACTGGCCGGTTGTCCACCTCTTTGTGAAAAGCCGTATTCGCTGCGTGAAGGTTGGGCGTAGGCTCGGGCATATGCGGATTGCGGTTTCCTCGACGGGCGGGGCGCGATGGGGGCCGGAGGCCGGGCGCGCAGGGGCGGGAAGGAGAGGTGGGGCGCGATGAACGACGGCACGATCACCCTTCCCTGGCACGTCGTCCGTCAGGACGACAACGGCAATCGGTACAGCGTGGGCAGGTACGCCACCCGCGCCGAGGCCCAGAAGATCGCGGACAGCCTCGACGGCCCGGACACCCAGCTGTACTGGGTCGAACGCGTCGGCCGGCCCGGCGGCGGCACGAGCAGGGACGGCTGACCCCCGCGTCGCCCCCGCCCGCGCTCCCGTAGGCTCCGGCGCATGACCGAACGGATCGTGGTGGTGGGCGCCGCCCTGCTCGACGGCGACCGCCTGCTCGCCGCCCGCCGCAGCGCGCCCCCCGAACTGGCCGGACGCTGGGAACTCCCCGGCGGCAAGGTGGAGCCCGGCGAGTGTCCCGAGGGTGCCCTCGTGCGGGAGCTGCGCGAGGAGCTGGGCGTCGAGGCCGAGGTCGTCGAGCGGGTGCCGGGCAGCTGGCCGCTGAGGGCGCCGTACGAGCTGCGGGTGTGGACCGCGCGGCTGCGGCCCGGGTCCGCCGGGCCCGAGCCGCTGCAGGACCACGACGAGCTGCGCTGGCTCACGCCGGCCGAGATCTGGACCGTTCCCTGGCTGGAGCAGGACGTACCCGCCGTACGGCAGATCCTCGCCCGCCTGGGGACCGGTCCGCGGGCGTGAGGGGAGCTCCGAGCGGGCGTCAGAATCCGCGCGGCGCAGAAGACGTAGGGGCGCAGAGGGCGTAGTAGGGGCGCACCAGGGTGCGCCGGCGTGGGCGGTACCGGCACCCGAATACCGGGTATCTACCTATCAGTCCCATGAAACCGGACATGGGTGGGCTCGCTGGCCTGGGAAGTGATCGGCGTGATCGACACCGACGGGCACTGCGCCGAGTGGACCTTTCCCGCGGATCCCGGCGCGGTGCGCACGGCCCGTGCCGCCGTCCGCGGCCAGTTGCGCGACTGGGACCTCGAATCGCTCGGCGACACCGCGACCCTGCTGGTGAGCGAACTGGTCACCAACTCCCTCCAGCACGCCGCCGGCCCCATCGGCGTCCGGCTGCTGCGCCCCGAGAACCTGCCGAGGATCCTGCTCGTCGAGGTCTCCGACCCGCTGCCCGACCCGCCGCACGAGCACCCGGTCCGCCCCGACGACGAGAGCGGGCGCGGCCTGCACCTGGTCGCCTCCGCCTCCCGCCGCTGGGGCACCCGGACGGACAACACCGGCAAAACGGTCTGGTTCGAACTCGCGGTGCCGGGATGAGCCGGGCGGCACCGGGAGGTACCCGGGTTGTACACGCCCGACGGCGCTGTCGAGCGATCGCGGCCGGCCGGTGAAGGTTGTCCGCGAGGGGGATTCGATGGGGTCCTGCCTGGTTAGAAGACTGTTGGTGTTGTCACGGGCCGGACCGAAAAGCATCGGGACGGTCCTGTGATCGTGAACACCGTGTTGCGCGGCGCCGTAGTGCTGGATACTGCGTGCAGCCGCCCCCGGTGACCGGTGCCGGACGCGGTGAGCTGGAGGGGACGGTTCGCGTGAGCGAGATACCAGCGAAGGCCACGGAGTCCGAGGACCCGTCGGACGGCGCGAGGACAAGGTCCGCGGGTGGCGGCAGCGGTGACGAGGCGCCGCCCACGGACGCGATGTGGCAGAGCAGCCCGCCCGGCTCGATGTACGACTACATCAAGGTCGCCTCCTTCTCCATCGGCCCCGACGGCCTCGTCGACCAGTGGAGCCTGCGCGCCGAACAGCTCTTCGGCATCCCCGCCGAACGCGCCGTCGGAATGGACCCCATCGAGGCCTTCGTCGACCCCGACCTGCGCGAACAGGGCCAGCGCAAGATGGCCGAGGTCCTCGACGGGCGGGAGTGGACCGGTGTGGTCCCCTTCCGGGTCCCGGACGGCGGGACCGGACGGCGCGGCGAGGAGGGGCTGGCCGAGGTCTACGTCATGCCCACCCGGACGGCCGAGGGCGACAGGGCCGCCGTGTGCACCGTCGTCGACGTCCGCACCCTACGGCGTATCGAGACCGACCTCGCCGCCTCGCAGGCGATTTTCGGTCAATCCCCCTTCGGTTTCCTGCTCATCGACACCGACCTGAAGGTACGCCGCGCCAACGAGCGGTTCGCCTCCATCTTCGGCGGTACGCCGCGCGACCACCGCGGCAAGGGCGTCCACGACTACCTGCCGCGCGGCGAGGCCGAGCGGGTCGCCGCCACCCTGCGCCGGGTGCTGGACAGCGGCGAGGCCGTCACCGACCTGCACGTCACCGGCTTCGTACCCGGCTCGGACGAACGCCGCCACTGGTCCGTCAACCTCTACCGCGTCCACGGCGGAAGCGGCAGCCCCATCGGCATCGCCTGGCTCGGAATCGACACCACCGCCCGCCGCGCCGCCGCCCGCGAGGCCGCCGCCGCACGGCGCAATCTCGCCCTCCTCAACGACGCCGGCACCCGCATCGGCAACTCCCTCGACCTGGAGACCACCGCCCGCCAACTCCTCGACGTCGTGGTCCCCGGCTTCTGCGACCTGGCCACCGTCGACCTCTACCAGGGCCTGCTGGCCGGCGACGAGACCCCGCCCGGACTCGCCGACGGCAGCGCCGCACTGTGCCGCGTCGCCTTCGCCAGCGCTGTCTCCGACGCGCCGCTCAGCGGTACGGGGGCGCCCGTCGAACTCGGCGCCGTCCACCACTACCCCTTCAACTCGCCCTGCGCGGACGCCCTGCGCACCGCCCGCCCGGTGACCGTGCCCGGCGAGGACGGCGACCTGGTGCAGTCCACGCTGGCCGTTCCGATGGTCGCCCAGGACACCGTCGTAGGACTCGCGCAGTTCTCCCGGGCCAAGGGCAGCGAACCGTTCGGCCAACGCGACCGCGACCTCGCCGTGGAGCTCGCCGCGCGCGCCGCCGTGAACATCGACAACGCTCGCCTGTACCGGCGCGAGCACGAACGCGCGCTGATACTGCAGCGCTCCCTGCTCCCGCCCGGCGACCCCGAGGCCTCCGGCCTGGACATCGCCTGCCGCTACCTGCCCGGCAGCGCGGCCACCGGCCGGGCCGGCGAGGTCGGCGGCGACTGGTTCGACGTCATCGAACTCCCCGGCCACCGCACCGCGCTGGTCGTCGGTGACGTCATGGGTCGCGGCCTGCGCGCCGCCGTCGCCATGGGCGAACTCCGCACGGCGGTACGCACCCTGGCCCTGCTGGACCTCGAACCGGCCGAAGTCCTCTCCCAGCTGGACGAGATCGCCCGCGGCCTGGGTGCCCCCGGGGGCGTCCAGCAGGCCACCCGCGCGGCCCGCCGCCCCCGCGAGGCCGACCCCTCCGAGGTGTACCTGGCGACGTGCATCTACGCCGTCTACGACTCGGTCACCCGGCGCTGCACCTTCGCCAACGCCGGCCACCTGCCCCCTGTGCTGGTCGAACCCGGCGAGTCCGCCCTGATGCTGGACGTACCGCCCGGGATGCCGCTCGGTGTGGGCGGCGAACCCTTCGAGGAGGTGGAGGTGGAACTCCCCGAGGGCGCCCTCCTCGCCCTCTACACCGACGGCCTGGTCGAATCCCGCGCCCACCCCCTGGACGAGGGACTGGAGGCCTTCGTCGGTGCCCTCACGGACCCGTCCCGCCCGCTGGAGGACGTGTGCGACCACGTCCTCAACACCCTCGACTCCCACCACCGCGAGGACGACATCGCGCTGCTGATGGCCCGCGTCCAGGGCTTGCCCGCCGAGTCCGTCGGCGACTGGACCCTGCCGCGCGAGCCCCGCAGCGTCGGCCGCGCCCGCGAGGACGCCCGCGCCCAGCTGACCGCCTGGGACCTCGAGCCGCTGATCGACACCACCGAACTCCTCGTCAGCGAACTGGTCACCAACGCCCTGCGCTACGGCGAGGGCGAGATCAGACTCCGCCTCCTGCTCGACCGCACCCTGGTCTGCGAGGTCTGGGACTCCGGCCTCGTCCAGCCCCGCCGCCGCCGGGCCCGCGACACCGACGAGGGCGGCCGCGGCCTGCAGCTCGTCGGCCTCCTCAGCGCGGCCTGGGGCTCCCGCCGGACCACACACGGCAAGACGGTCTGGTTCGAACTCCCGCTCCCGGACGGCGAGAACGTCCTCACGGACCCGGCGGAGGCGCTGCTGAACCTGTTCTGACCTAGCGCCGCCCGGGGGCGGAGTGTCCCTTCAGGGCGTCCACGAAGGCGGCGAAGGCTCCGGCCGGGAAGGTGAGGGTGGCCCTGGCCGGGGCTTTCGAGTCGCGGATGGCTGTGTGAGTGGGGCGGTGTGCTATCTCCACGCAGGCGTTGCCTTCGCCGCCTCCGGAATAGGACGACCTCTGCCAGGTCCCAGGGGTGATCATCGCTTCACAGTTCCTTCGACAGCCTGTGGATGAAGTCACGCGAACGCTCGGGTGCGAGTGACGCTGCCTCCAGCCTACGGAAGAGTGTTCGGAAGCGGCTGAGTTGGGCTTCAGCATCGATGAACGTCGTGCCGTGGGGGCCGTCGCGCACCACGGTGTCCAGTTTGGGGATGGAACCGCCCGCGTACACCATGGCACTTCCCGCGCCCGCGAATCCGTCCAGGTCGAACGGGATGACGCGTACGGTGACGTGGCCGGCTTCGGAGAGTTCCAGGACGTGGGCGAGCTGAGCGCGTGCTGCGGCACGGTCACCGACCCGGATGCGCAGTGCCCCCTCGTGGATCACGGCCTCGTACGGGATCTGGTGGGAGCGCTCGATGATGTTCCTTCGCTTCATCCGGTGTTCCACACGCAGCTCCACCTCGCTCTCGGGGAACTCCGGGTTCACGTAGGAGAAGAGCGCGCGGGCGTAGTCCTCGGTCTGGAGAAGACCTGGGATGTGCAGGAAGTCCACGTCCCACCGGTAGGTGGCGTGGTGCTCCAACTCGGACAAGTCCAGGTACGGCGTGGGCAGGCGCCCTCGGTAGTCCTCCCACCAGCCGCGCGTGCGATCAGTCGCCATGGCCACCAGGGCGTCGATCAACTCATTGTCCGAACAGGCGTAGTGGGCCGCAAGGCGGCGCAGCCGCTCCTCACTCACGCCCGTGAGTCCAGACTCGATGTGACTGATCTGGACATGGCTTACCCCGAGCAGCGCCGCAGTCTCACGGGCCGTGAGGCCTGCCGCGTCGCGGAGCCTGCGCAGTTCCACCGCCAGGCGCGTCTGACGTGCCGTGGGTTCGCGCCTCGTGGTCATCAACTGCTCCTCGGTGTAACACGCCTACGGACGTGACTCGTTCGGGGGCAGGTTACGTGACCGACTTGCTCGACCGAAACTGTAACCCCTACCGTTGGTGATGCAACGCACACGCTGCGGAACCCCGGGGTGCCGGAAGCGCACCGCTCCGTCCTGCCATGACGGCTGCGGCAATGCCACCGCCCGGCCAACCGCGCCCCTCCATCACCAACCACACCGCCGGAGCTGACGCATGCCCGAAAACGCCGCCGACCCCTGGGAATACTGCCTGTACATCCCGAACGACCCCCGCGCCGTCACCGTCAGTCGCCGTACCTTGCGACTGATCCTGACCATGCACGGCCTGATCGGCCTGGTCGATGTCGCCGAACTCCTCGCTGCCGAGCTGATCTCCAACGCCGTACGGCACACCAAGGGGCCCGCCGCCCTGCGCGTACGGTGGTCCGCCGGCGTCCTGCGCATCGGAGCGTGGGACGCGGACCCTCAACCACCGGAGCCACCCGCTTCGTTGGAACAGATCACCGACATGGAAGAGGGGCGAGGACTGGCCCTGGTCCGAGCCTGCGCCGACCTGTGGGGCTGGCAGCCGTTGGCGCGGGAGGGCAACCGGGGGAAGGTCGTCTGGTGCGAGCTGGCCACCGCGTAGGCACCACGTCGATGCGGCGGCCTGCACATTCCAAGTGCTTGGCCGGCTGCACCACCCGGCGGGACGCGACCTCCCGGGGCTCAGGACCCCCACCCTGCTGAAAGCGTGAGCACCCGGCGGGCGAATGCAACTTGCGCACTCAAATGAGCGGCATGCGAACACTGGGGGCCGAGATGCTCCCCTTTTTTCAGAGGGGTATGTGCCTCCGCAGCGCGTCGGCCAGCGCCTTGTTGAATTCCGCGGGATCGCGGCGGATGACGCGGTAGAGCAGGATCAGCGGCGGATACAGGATCTTCGACATCAGATCCGCGTCCGTGTATAGCAGCGCTTCTGAGCCGGTGCCGTTGACTGCCGCGACGAGCTTGTCGCCTACGTCCTGGCGGCCGAGCCAGAAGCTCTGCAGCGCCTCCACCCAGGAGTAGACGTACTCGTCGAACACCGCGTCGAAGTCACGCAGCAAGGAGACGGGTACCTCGGCCAGCCGGCGCGGGCGGTCGTTGTCGCGGCAGATCATCGCCAGGTAGAAAGAGGTGACCCACGTCCCCGCATTCAGATGGGACTCGGGATCGGTCGCGGGGAGCGTGAGCTCCTGCTCCTTGATCCGGCAGGTGACGCTGGTGCCCTCGGGCGCGGTCGCCGGGGCGAAGAGCGCGGACCCGGTCTGCATGGCCGTGACCCAGGCCTCCCAGGTCTCGAACTTCACCGCCTGCGGATCCATCGCGCAGTGCTGCTGCGCCAGGGTGAGCGCCGCGCTCAGCACCTGGGGGCGCAGGACGGGCGAGTCGGCGAACTTGTCGAGGATCCGGTTCGCGGTCTCGTCGAGGGCGTCGAGAGTGTCCGACACGTCGTCCGTGGGGTACTCGTGGCGGGAGACCCTCGCGACCACTGGCTGCCTCCTGCTGATAGTCCTGCGGACCAGCGGCGGGCGGGTACTTCACCCTGGCTCGTCGGCCTGCTGGGCGCGGCGTGGGTCTCCCGCCGGACATCGTGCTGAGCCTGTGCGGTCGGCCTCAGACTTTGGTCCATGTGCTCTACGTGGGGAACTCACCGCACCAGTTGCGCCCGAGGAGGGCGGCGGGCAGGTATTCCGACTCGACCTCGATGGGGAAGCCCGCGTCATGGGCGAAGCAGGCGATGGCGAGCGGGGCGAGAGCGACGAGGCCCGAAGCCTGGAAAGCCCGGCTCTCCTCGGTCCAGTACTCCTTGTGCCACTGGAGGGCATTGGCGAGTGCCCGGTTGAAGCCGGCGTGGTCCTCGCGGATGAAGCGGTGGAACATCTCCATCGGCGGGTACAACAGCTTGCCCGCCGTCTCCGGGTCAGTGGCGACCGCCGGATCGGTGCCGTCGACCGCGGCCACCAGCTTCGAGCCGAGGTCCTGGCCTCCGAGCCAGTAGGTTTGGAGAGTGTCGATCCAGGCGTAGTGGTATTCGTCGAAGCGTGAACCGTTCTCCCGGAGCAGGGGCAGGGGTACGTGGCACAGGGCGGTGATCCTGTCCCGTTCCCGGCACACCACGGCCAGGTAGAAGGCGGTGATCCAGCTGCCCGGGGTCACGTACCACTGTGGGCCGGTGGCCTGAAGCGTGCGGTCCTTGTGCGCGATGCGGCACTGCACGTGGTCCTCGGTCGTGGTCGCGGCGGCGAACACGGCGGAACTGACCTGCATCGCGTTGACCCAGGCGTCCCATGTGGGGAAGATCGATGCCCGCGGGTCCAGCAGGCAGCGGGACTTGGCCAAAGTGAGCGTGATGCTCTGAGCGTCGCCCAGCCTGGTGGAGCGTTCTTCCAGACCGTCGATCAGCTCCTGCGCGTTCTCCTGGAGCACGGCGAGGCCCTCTTCCGCGTTCCCTGTGGGCAAGGGGGGGCGGGGGATGATCGAGACCAACGCGTTTCTCCTTAGAAGATCTTGAAGTGCTTCAGCCCGGCCCCAGCATACTGACCGGTGTTCTCGGCAGCCTGGACGAGAACGTACCGCAAGGTCTTGTTCTCGATGGCCTCTCGGATTTCCTTGGCGTACTTGGCATCGTTCGGAGAGAAGATGGCGCGTTCATCCATGTCGGCCAGAATTGTACGAACGTACTCGATCGTTCCCTGCTTCACCATGGTGCCGCTGTCGAGTTCACCGTTCCCTTGGCGCCAATCCAGTTTTGCGGTGGGGCCCTTCGCTTCGACGATGATGAGGTTGCCGTCCTTGTCGCGCCAGAGTTGGTCGAACCTTCTCGAACCGTTGGCTGTCTCGGGAAGGTCCGTGATCTCCTCGGCGCCTGCGAATTCCTTCTGCAGGAGCATGTGCCGGCGTGCGGCCTCTTCGCCGAGGGCCTCACCGAGCTTGCTGTTGTTGGAAACGCCCTCGCCGACCGTCTGGCTGAAGTGCTCCTGCGCGTCGGCGAGCGCCTTCGCGGTCTCATCGGTCGGGGTTGCCTCGAATGCCTTTTCGGCGCTCGTCAGATCCATGCCTGCCACGCGCTTGGCCGAAACGTCATCGAGGTGATCGAGGTTCTCCGGGGCGACCGTGTTCCGGCCCCTCTCCAAGGGGGTGAGATGGAAATTCTCCGGGTTCGCGTACGGCAGGTCGTCGGCGGCCATCCAGCCACCGCCCGGCTTCTCGACCAGCTTCGGCAGGAGTTGGCCGTCTACCATTTCTTCGGCACTGTTGCGCTTGCCGAGCCCCCACTTGTCGTAGTACTCCGCGCGCCAGACCGGATCCTCGTTGGCCAGCCGGACGTGCTCGCGGGTGATCGCCGCCCTTTCCTCGGGCGTCCGCTCGCCGGCCGGCTTCTCGCGGGCAGCCTCGTACTCCGCGCGGTGTCGTGCCGCTTCATCCGCGTTGCGGGCAGCGTCATCCGCGCCGAGAGCCGTGTTGTCCAGGCCGCCTGGGTGGGCGCCGCTCGTCGAAGGGGGCTCATGGTGGCCGCCACCCGTGCTCGGGTTGTCGGAGTGGGTGCCGCCCGTGGACGGGGGCTCGTGGTGGCCGCTGCCTGTGCCCGGGCCATCGGTGGACGGCGTGTCCGGGCGGCCCGCACCTGTGCTCGATGTGTCACTCCGGCCGCCGTGGAGGGCGTTGTCCAGTTCGTTCGTGGGCAGGTGGTTGCCCACGTGGCCGCCGGGCGTGTGACCTGCCGTGCCGCCTGGAGTCGTGTCCGGGCGGCCCGTAGGCAGGTCGTCGCCGATTCGGCCGGGGCCGCCCAGGTCGTCCCCGACCCGGCCCACGTCGCCGAGGTTGGTGTCCAGGCTGTTGCCCAGGCGGATGGGCCGGCCGGCCTGGTCGGCGGTGTGGGCGCCCGCGCCGACCAGGGCCGGTTCCTTGGCCGGGGAGTCCACGCGGGGCACGTCCGCGCCCGCGCCCGCGGCCGGGGCGCCCGGGGCCGGCCGGTCCACGATGTCCGTGGGGCCGGCCTTCCCGGCGTCCAGCCTGATATTGCCGTGCTCGTCCAGGATGTTGCCGTGGCGGTCCGCGAAGAGCATCGGATCGCCCTCGGGCGTGTTCAGCCGCTGCGCACCTTCCGGCACCACCGGCACATCGTCGGGCAGCCTGACGGTGCCGTCCGGCAGCCGGGCCGCGCCCGCCGGGAGGGACGCGCCCTCGGGCAGGCGCACCGTGCCGTCGGTGAGTCTGACCGTGCCCTCGGGCAGGACGATCGCGGTGTCCGGCAGCCGGGGGAGGTCGATGTTGCCGACGCCCTTCAGCGCCGC
>NZ_QFDQ01000104.1 GCF_003270085.1 Streptomyces triticisoli
CCCGCCCACCCCGGCCCCCGCGCCCCCGATGCCCCCGTCGGCCCCGATCGCCCAGCCGCAGCGCCCCGCGCCCGCCCGGATCGACCAGGTCCGCGCCGAACTGGACGAGCTGAGCGACTTCCTGCGCGGCCAGGACCACGGCAAGGACCGGGGTACGGGGGGCGGCCGGTGACCGCACGCGTCATCGCCGCACGCTACGAACTGTCCACGCTCATCGGACAAGGCGGCATGGGCCAGGTCTGGACGGCCTACGACCAGCGGCTCGACCGCCGCGTCGCCGTCAAACTGCTGCGCCCCGACAAGGTCACCGGACCCGACAGCCAGGACGCCGACGAACTGCGCCGCCGCTTCGTCCGCGAGTGCCGCGTCACCGCCCAGGTCGACCACCCCGGCCTGGTCACCGTGCACGACGCCGGCAGCGAGGGCGAGGACCTGTACCTCGTCATGCAGTACGTCGACGGCGCCGACCTCGCCGACCACCTCGCCGAACACGAGCCGTACCCCTGGCACTGGGCGGTCGCCGTCGCCGCCCAGCTGTGCGCCGTACTGTCCGCCGTGCACGCCGTGCCGATCGTCCACCGCGACCTCAAACCGCGGAACGTGATGGTGCGGCAGGACGGCACCGTCACCGTCCTCGACCTCGGCGTCGCCTCCGTCCTCGACTCCGACACCACCCGCCTCACCCACACCGGCTCACCCATCGGCAGCCCCGCCTACATGGCCCCCGAACAGGCCATGGGCGGCGCCGTCGGCCCGTACACCGACCTGTACGCGCTCGGCGTGCTGATGCACGAACTCCTCAGCGGGGACGTCCCGTTCGCCGGCTCCACCGCGCTCGGCGTGCTGCACCGCCACCTCTACGAGCCGCCCCTGCCCCTGCGCCGGCTGCGCCCCGAAGTCCCCGACGCCCTCGAATCCCTCGTCCTGCGGCTGCTGGCCAAGGACCCCCAGCACCGCCCGGCCAACGCCCAGGCGGTGTACGAGGAACTGCTGCCGCTGCTGCCCCCGCGCGGCCCGCACACCGGCGGCCCCCTCGACCCCACCCGCCCCTTCCTGCGCCCGCACGCCCCCTGGCCCGACCGCGCCGTCATCCCCGCGCCGCGCCCCGAACCGCCCACCGCCGGGACCGGCGGCCACCGTGATGTCGCCACCGCCGTCGACGAGGTCAAACGGCTGCTCGGCGAGGGCCGTATCACCCAGGCCGTCGACATCCTCGGCGCGATCCTCCCGGCCGCCGCCGCCCAGCACGGCGAGCACTCCCCGGTCGTCCGCACGCTGCGCAAGCAGTACGCGGCCACGCTGATGGACGACGGCCAGTACCGGCGCGCCCTGCCCGAACTGCGGCGCCTGGCCGACGAACAGGCCGCCGAGGCCGGCCCCGCCGACCCGCAGTCCCTCCGGTTCCGCTACGACGCGGCGCAATGCCTCGAACAACTCGGCGAACCGGCCGCGGCGCTCACCGAGTACCGGGCCCTGCTGCCCTACTTCGAGAACCGGTTCGCGGAGAACCCGTACACGGCCGCCGACCCCGACCTGCCCTTCGAGCTCCGCCGCCGCATCGGCCACCTGCTGCTCGCCCTCGGCGACCGGACCGCCGCCCACGACACCCTGCTGCGCCTGCTCCACGACGCGGAACGCCGCCACGGCCCCGGCCACCCGCTCCCGGGCGAGGTCCGGCGGTCCCTGCAGTGGCTGGGCCAGGTGCATGGGTGACGGGCCCCGCCCCTCTTCGGCTGCCGCCGGCCTTGCCACCGAGCGGTCAAGTGCAACCTGGGCTCATTGCCAGAAGCATTCCTGCCAGGGCGGTCCCATGAATTCGCCGGTCACTGGCCGGGTGCCGCCTTTGCGGCCGAGCGGCGGATGCGGCCGGCCTCCTCGATGAGGGCCTTGGCGCGGGCGTAGTCGGGTTCCTGTGCGGCCTCGTCCTCCAGGCGGTGGACCCTGGCTTCGAGCCGGGGGTCACGGGCGAGGGCGTACTCGCTCCACCAGCGGGCCATGAAGGCGGGGACGGGGGCGAGGTCGTACGCGTCGGCGATGTCCCGGCGCCAGTGCCGGTCGAAGTCGACGAGCAGCTGCGGTGCGTGCTGGGCGATGGCGGCGCGCAGTGCCTTCGGGGTTCTCTCGGGCATGGGAGGGACGGGCGTCCCGTCCCCGAGGGGCGCGGTGGTCATGACCGGCAGGTTCCTTTCCGGAGAAGCGGGACAGTCAGGCGGTGGCGGGAAGTGAGGGGGACGCGTGGCCGTCGATTTCGACACCCACAGCGTCCGAGTATATCTATCGGTATACTTGCGTTGTGCTACAGGACGAGTGGGAGATCTACGTCGTCGACGAGGTGCGTGAGTGGATCGACGGTCTTGAGCCGGCGGCGCATGCACGGGTGGTTCAGGCGTTGGATGCCTTGGCCGAAGGTGGCCCTGGGCTGGGTCGTCCGCTCGTTGACACGATCACCGGTTCGGCGTTGAAGAACCTCAAGGAACTGCGCCCGGGGACGACGAGAGTCTTGTTCGCGTTCGACCCCTGGCGTTCGAGCATTCTGCTGGTGGCAGGGGACAAGCGAGACCGCTGGAGCGAGTGGTACGAGGAAGCGATTCCCTTGGCCGAGCACCGCTACGCCGACTACCTGAAAATGCGCACGGAAGAGGAGGGCGCACCATGACCGGTTACACACGCTGGAAGGACATCCGCGCCGAGCACGTCGAACGTGCGGGCGGCGAGGAAGCCGTCGCCGAGGGCAAGCGGGAACTGCTGGCCGAGGTGCTCGGGCACCGGCTCGCCGAGATCAGGCGCTCCCGGGGACTCACACAGGAGCAGGTGGCCGAGCGGATGGGGGTCAGCAAGGGGAGGGTCTCCCACATCGAGCAGGGCGCGATCTCCGGTCAGGAGGTTCTCATTCGCTACGCCACCGCACTGGGCGGCGAACTGCACCAGGCGATCTACTTCGACAACGGGGACATCGCCGCCATCGCGTGAACCAGCCAACCAGGCTCGTCCCCGGCCGGCTGGTGCCGTCCACTGGTGTGCAAGGGGGGCCGGCGGCTCAGTCGGGGCAGGAGCACCCCGGGTCGACTCCGCACAACTCGGGACAGGTCGGAGTCTCCACTCGAACCGGGGTGGTTCGATTCTTGTGGTACGCACTTGGGCGCGTCATGGCGTTTCCGGCGCTCGCGAAGCCCTGGGTACGTGCCCGCCTGGTGTCGGCCGCCCCGGACCGGTCAGTCGTCGAACCCGGCGGGGTCGGTTCCCGGCGTACAGCCCTTGAGGGCTTTGAGGAAGGGGCTGAAGGCGCCGGCCGGGAAGGTGAGGGTGGCTCTGGCCGGGGCTTTCGAGTCGCGGACGGCTATGTGGGTGGGGGAGTTCGCGATCTCGACGCACTCGTTGCCGTCGCCCGGACCCGAGTAGGACGACTTCCGCCAGCTGTCCATGGGGTTCCTCACCACTCCTTCGCCAGCCTGTGGACGAATTCACGCGACTGTTCGGGGTCGAGTGACGCGGCCTCCACCTTACGGAAACTCGTTCGGTAGGTGTTGAGCTGAGCCTCGGAATCAATGAAGGCCGAGCCGTGCAGCGCGTCGCGGACCACAGTGTCCAGCTTGGGCAGGGAGCCGCCCACGTACGTCATCGTGCTTGAGGCGCGAGCAAAGCCGTCCAGATCGAAAGGGATGACTCGCACGGTGATGTGGTCCGCTTCGGAGAGTTCGAGGAGCCGGGTGAGCTGGGTCCTTGAGGTGGCACGGTCGCCGACCCTGATCCGAAGCGCCGCCTCATGGATCACCGCTTCGTACGGGATGGTGAACTCCTGGCGCGCCTTTCGGTGCTGGATGCGCAACTCAAGTTCGTCATCGGTCAGTTCTGGCAGCCTGGACGAGAAGACGGCACGCGCGTATTCCTCCGTCTGAAGCAGGCCAGGCACGTACAGGATTGCCACGTGGCGCAGGAACCAGGCGTGGTGTTCCAACTCGGACAAGTCCAGGAAAGACGTAGGGAGGAGGCCCCGGTACTCCTCCCACCAGCCGCGTGTCCGATCGGTGGCCATCGCCACCAGGGCGTCGATGAACTCGTTGTCGGTGCAGGCGTAGTGGGAGGCGAGGCGACGGAGTCGCTGCTCGCTCACGCCCGCGAGTGCGGACTCGATATGGGTGATCTGGGCGGGGCTCACACCGAGCAGTTCGGCTGCCTGGCGGGAGTTGAGGCCCGCGGCCTCACGGAGTCTGCGCAGTTCGGTTGCCAGCCGCAACTGGCGTGCCGTTGGTTCGCGCCTCTTCGCCATCGACTGGTCTCCCTAACGCACTTGTGGACGCGACTCGTTCGGCGTCAGATTACGCGACCAGCTTGCAGCGTCCCTAGATTTAGATCTACCGTCGGTGACGCGACGCACACGCTGCGGAACCCCGGGGTCCCGGAAGCGCACCGCTCCGTCCTGCCACGACGGCTGCGGCAATGCCACCGCCCGTACCTCGCCGTAGATCCAATTCAGCCCTCAAAGACCGGAGTTGACCCATGCTTGAAACCGGCGTCACCACCGACCCCTGGGAATACTGCCTCTACATCCCCAACGACCCCCGCGCCGTCACCGTCAGCCGCCGCACCCTCCGCCTTATCCTCACCATGCACGGCCTGATCCGCCTGGTCGACGTGGCCGAACTGCTTGCCACCGAGCTGGTCTCCAACGCCGTGCGTCACACCAAGGGGCCCGCCGCGCTGCGCCTACGGTGGTCCGCCGACGTGCTGCGGATCGGCGCGTGGGACGCCGACCCCGCGCCGCCGGAGCCGCCGGTGTCCTTGGAGCAGGCGGCGGATCTGGAGGAGGGGCGCGGGCTGGCGCTGGTCAAGGCATGCGCGGACCTGTGGGGATGGCAGCCGCTGGCCAGGGAGGGCAACCGGGGGAAAGTCGTGTGGTGCGAGCTGGCCGCCGCCTGACCGATGGGTCGGCGCAGCGTGCACCGGACCCGTGCTCCAAGATGCGTCACCGGTACCTGCTGGACATACTGGTAGCGCCTGTGGTGGGGCCCCGACACCGGGCGTGCCACCGGCCCAACGGAAACGACGACTTCCGCCACGCAGACTCATGCAGCGTTCACGCCTCCACGAGAGGAAGGTTTGCCATGAGGTTCACTGCCACACGCACAGCGAGAGCCGCAACGGCGACCGCACTCGCGATCCCCCTCACACTGGGCGGCCTGGCGTCGCAAAGCCACGCACAGACTCCGTCCCCCAGCCCGTCGGGGACGTTCGGTCCCGGCTGTTCGGCGCTTTCCCAGAAGGCCGACACGTCCAAGGACAAAGTCACGGAAGCCGCGGCCGCGTACCCGCAACTCAGCCAGTTGGTCGCAGCCGTGGTCAGGGCGAGGCTGAACAACACCCTCGACGGGAAGTCCGACATCACCGTCTTCGCACCCAACAACAAGGCCTTCCAGAATCTCACCGTGTCGCAGGTCTCCTCGCTGCTGGGCAACGAGGCCCAGCTGAAGAAGGTGCTGACCTACCACGTCGTGGGCAAGAAGGTCACCCCGAACGAACTGTCCAAGGGCTCCTTCACGACGGTGGAAGGCAGCAAACTGACCACCTCGGGATCGGGCACCGAGTTCAAGGTGAACGGCAAGGCGAACATCGTCTGCGGCAACATCAAGGCCGCGAACGCCACCGTCTATGTCATCGACTCCGTGCTCCAGCCACCGTCCTGACGCGTTGAGCTGCCCTGAGCATCCGGGGAAGGGGCGCGGCGGGCCGGCCGCCGGCTGACCGGTGAGGTCGCCCAGCCCGCCTGCCGCCCGTACGGGTGCCCGTACGGCTGCCCCTGAGCAGGCTGCGCCGCCGGTGTCCCGTACACCGGCGGCGCACCCTGTGCCGTCACGCGCCCGTCGAAGAGGGCGAACAGCAGCGTCGCCGTCGCCGTCAGCAGGCACAGCACGGCGACGGCGCCGCCGGACGTCCAGGCCGCTCACGGGAGCGTCACGCACTCGTGGAGGACGAAGGCCGCGAACACCCCCAGTCCGAGCCCCGGCCGCGGGGGCAGGACCAAGCTGCCGGGCAACCTCTGGTACGCCCTGTGGGACAAGAAGAACACCACCACGGACCGGCCGTTCGGCAAGACCCGGTTCACCGACCACAGCCGTGCCCACCAGTAAATGGTCAACAGCAAGGAGAGGCGCGGCGGCCACACCCTCGCCGTCGACCGCGACGCCTGGGACGCGCCGGTGGCGATCACGGGCTGGCCCGGTCGGCCGCCGCCCGGCGGAAACGGGGCGGCGGTGCCCGAAGTCGAGGGGAATCGTTGGTCCAATGGCTTGGCCGGAGCGCGGCCGCTGCCTACTATCGATCATCGCAAGACCTTGTGCACCGTCGCACAATCTCCACAACGGGAGGTCTCCTTGCACCGCCGCCGTCGCACCGCGCTCGTCCTCTCCGCCGCGATCGTCGCGGCGGCTCCTCTGCTCGCAGCCTGTGGAAGCGCCGCGCATCCCGGCGCCGCGGCCGTCGTCGGCGGGCAGCGGATCACCGTGGCGCAGCTGCAGAACAGGGTGAACGAGGTGCGCGAGGCGCAGCGGTCCGCGGTGGCCGACGAGACGCAGTACGAGCAGGTCGTCGCCCAGACCGGCACCCTCACCCGGGACACCCTGCACCGGATGGTCCTCGACCGGGTGCTCGACCGCGCCGCCGAGAACGCCGGCATCGACGTCACCCGCCGCGAGATCCAGCAGCTGCGCACCGAGCTGGAGCAGCAGACGGGCGGCGCCAAGGAGCTGGAGAACACCTGGCTGCACCAGTACGGGGTGCCGCCGCAGCACCTCGACGAGAACCTGCACCGGCAGCTGGAGGCGCAGAAGCTCGCGGCCCGGCTGCAGACCGACACCAGCCAGCCGGCCTTCTGGAAGGCGCTGTCCGACGCCTCCGCCGAACTGAACATCGACCTCAACCCGCGCTACGGCGCCTGGGACGCGCAGAAGACCGGCCGGGTGGACGGGAAGACGCCGTGGCTGCGGGAGGTCCCGGCCGCAGGCTGACCCGGGGCGGTGCCGGACCGGTGCGTTACGTTCGGAGCGTGAACACCACCACCGCGACCACCTCCGAAGCGGACCCGGGCCGGATCGTCCTGCTCACCACCAGCCACCGGGTCGCCCCCGGACTGCTGTCCTGGCCCGCCTGGCAGGCGCTGCGCACGGCCGACCGGGTGCTGTGCGCGGACGGGGCGCATCCGCAGCTGCCGTATCTGCGCGAGGCGGGCATGACCGTGGACGAGGCCGCGCCGAGCGCCGGGGAACTGGTCGACGCGTGCGCCGGCGGCCGTACGGTCGTGGTCGTCGCCACCGGCGAGGGCGAGCCCGCCCTGACCGACGGCCTGGCCCGCCTGGCCGGCTCCGGCCGCGTGAGCATGCCGGAGCTGGAGCTGCTGCCCGCCTCCTACGACCTGCCGGGCGCCCGCCTGCTCGACCTCGTCCAGGTCATGGACCGCATCCGCGCCGAGTGCCCCTGGTCGTCGCGGCAGACCCACGAGGGCCTGGCGAAGTACGGCATCGAGGAGGCGTACGAGCTGGTCGAGGCGATCGAGGACGGCGACCGGGAGGAGCTGCGGGAGGAGCTGGGCGACGTACTGCTCCAGGTGGTCTTCCACGCCCGTATCGCCGAGGAGGATCCCGAGGAGCCGTTCTCCGTCGACGACGTGGCCGGCACCATCGTCACCAAGCTGATCCACCGCCACCCGCACGTCTTCGGGGAGGAGACGGCCGCCACCCCGGAGGAGGTCAAGGAACACTGGCTCCGCACCAAGGCCGAGGAAAAGCGCCGCACCTCGGTGACGGAGGGCATCCCCCTCGGCCAGCCGGGCCTGGCCCTGGCGGCCAAGCTGGCGTCCCGGGTCCGCACGGCGGGCCTGGACGTACCGCTGCCGAACACGCGGGGCTTCGGCTACGAGCTGCTCGCACTGGCGGTCCGGGCAGAGGCGGAGGGCGTGGACCCGGAGGCTGCACTGCGGGCGGCGGCGCGGACGTACCGGGATGCGATCATGAAAACGGAGGGCGCCTGAAGGCTTTTCAAGGGCGCGGCCCCCAGGGACGGGAAGGGCAGGGGGCGGCAGGGGCGAAAACCCCTCGGCCGACCCCCGCCGCTAGGGTCGACCGTATGCACGACCAGCCGCCCACCCTGTTCACCTGGGAGTTCGCGAGCAACCCCTACCCCGCCTACGCCTGGCTCCGCGAGCACGCGCCCGTGCACAGGACCAGCCTCCCCAGCGGGGTGGAGGCCTGGCTGGTCACGCGGTACGCCGACGCCAAGCAGGCCCTCGCCGACAACCGTCTCTCCAAGAACCCGGCGCATCACGACGAGCCCGCGCACGCCAAGGGCAAGACCGGCATCCCCGGCGAGCGCAAGGCCGATCTGATGACGCACCTGCTCAACATCGACCCGCCGGACCACACCCGCCTGCGCCGGCTGGTCAGCAAGGCGTTCACCCCGCGCCGCGTCGCCGAGTTCGCCCCCCGCGTGCAGGAACTGGCCGACGGCCTCATCGACGACTTCGCCGGCCGCGGCACCGCCGACCTCATCCACGAGTTCGCCTTCCCGCTGCCCATCCACGCCATCTGCGACCTGCTCGGCGTCCCCCGCGAGGACCAGGACGACTTCCGGGACTGGGCGGGCATGATGATCCGGCACGGTAAAGGCCCCCGCGGCGGGGTCGCCCGCTCGGTGAAGAAGATGCGCGGCTACCTCGCCGACCTCATCCACCGCAAACGCGAAGCACTCCCCGCCGAACCCACCCCCGGCGAGGACCTGATCTCCGGCCTCATCCGCGCCTCCGACCACGGCGAGCACCTTACCGAGAACGAGGCCGCCGCCATGGCCTTCATCCTGTTGTTCGCAGGTTTCGAGACCACGGTCAACCTCATCGGCAACGGCACCTATGCCCTGCTCACCCACCCCGAGCAGCGGGACCGGCTGCAGGCCTCCCTCGCCCGGCACGAGACGGGCCTGCTGGAGACAGCGGTGGAGGAACTCCTGCGCTACGACGGCCCCGTGGAGCTGGCCACCTGGCGCTTCGCCACCCGCCCGCTCACCATCGGCGGGCAGGACATCGCCCCCGGCGACCCGGTCCTCGTCGTCCTCGCCGCCGCCGACCGGGACCCGGAGCGCTTCGCCGACCCCGACGTCCTCGACCTCGGCCGACGTGACAATCAACACCTCGGGTACGGGCACGGCATCCACTACTGCCTCGGCGCCCCGCTCGCCCGCCTGGAGGGCCAGATCGCCCTCGCCACCCTGCTCACCCGCCTCCCCGACCTGCAACTCGACGCGGAGGCAAGCGACTTGCGCTGGCGCGGCGGGCTCATCATGCGCGGACTGCGGACCCTGCCCGTGCGGTTCGCTCCACACCCCCGAATCCGGACAGGGCCGGACAAGGGACCGTGGACAGACCCTGCCCCGGCCCTGCGGCTGTCCGCCGGCGAGCGCGAAGGTGACACGCGCTCAACTGCGTGACCTTCACGTGATCTACGCGGCATTAACTTGTGACAAGTGATCGGCAGCCGCTACCTTCACCCATCAACGCCGCGGCGCCCAGCCGTATCCGCCGCCGCGTTGGTCACTGCTGTCGGTTGAAAGGTCTCCGCATGCTCCCCGGGAAGGGTCGTCACCGTCGTCCCCGTCAGGCTCCGGCTCTCTTCGTCGCCGCCGGAGTGACCGGGTCCGCCATCGCCATCCCGCTGATGGGCGCATCCGGCGCCAGCGCGGCGGAAGGAACCACGTGGGACAGGGTGGCGGGGTGCGAGAGCGGCGGCTCCTGGAGCGCCGACACCGGCAACGGCTACTACGGCGGGCTGCAGTTGACCCAGGAGGACTGGGAGGGGTACGGCGGCCTCGACTACGCCCCGAGCGCCGACCAGGCCAGCCGGTCCCAGCAGATAGCCGTGGCCGAGAAGATACTCGCCGACCGGGGCCCCGGCGCCTGGCCGACCTGCGGACTGCTCTCCGGGCTCGGCAAGAAGTCCGGCGCGGCGAACGTCGACACCGGCGTGGGAGACGGTTCGCCCGGATCCTCCGGCTCGTCCGGAACGTCCACCCCCTCCCCGTCGAGCGGTCTCGGCCTGTCGAACGGTCTCGGTCTGTCCGGCTCGCCGCAGAGTGCGGGCGGTCCGTCCGACTCGTCCGCCGGCGAGTCCGGTGCGACGGGCTCGCCGAGTGCGACTCCGGCGAATCCGTCCCCTTCGGCGTCTTCCCCTGGGAGTGAGGGTAATTCGGGCAGGTTCGGCGTCTCGCCCGAAGCCGGCGCGAGCCACTCCTTGGCGCCCGGCGCCTCGCCCTCCATCGCGCCCGAATGGGGCAACTCGGGCAACTACGGCTCGGGCAACTACGGCTCGGGTGGCTACGGCTCGGGCGACTACGGCTATGTCGAGGGCGCTTCGGCCCTGGTCGACACCGGTGCGCTCGGCACCGGCCGTCATCGCGGGGGCAGTGCGGCCGAGGATCCGGCCGACAGTCGTACGGCCGATCCCTCCGGCCGTCGCGCCTCGCGCGGCGGCAACGACGCGCACACCAACGCGAGCAGCTCCTACACCGTCCGCTCCGGTGACTCCCTCGAGTCCATCGCCGACTCCTTCGGCCTCCAGGGTGGATGGTCCGCGCTGTACGACGCGAACAGGCAGACGGTCGGCGCCGACCCGGACCGCGTCGTCGCCGGTCAGGCCCTGGACATCCCTGCCGAAACACCCTGAGGGCGGCGGGAGTTCACGTCACACTTCGCGCCGAATGTCCCTTTCGGTGAAAGTGTGGGATGAGTCTCAGAAGCCCTGATCGTCTTTGAAATTCGGCGGATCGCGTGTCTACGGTCATGACCGCTCGCCATCGCGAGCCCCGGCTGCCGCGAACGCCGAATCCTGCCAGCGGCCGTACGGGAACAGTCGTCGCGTCAAGCGCCGCAGGCAGGAGCGGGGGACCCAAGGTAAGTGCCGCGCCGGGCAGTTGACGGAGCGGCTAGGGGTGAAGCCGTGCCTCGCAAAAGGGGCACGGCCGGGCAACTCAACCGACCCGAACCCGACAGCTCACCTCGCAGGCGTCGGTGAGGGGATCCATCCATGCTGTTCTCCGGCAAGGGCAAGCACCGTCGTCCGTCCAAGGCCACCCGTGTCCTCACGCTCGCCGGTGTCACCGGCGCCGCCGTCGCCGCCCCGCTGATGGCGGCCGGCAACGCCTCCGCCGCCACCGCCTCCGAGTGGGACGCGGTCGCCCGGTGCGAGTCCGGCGGCAACTGGTCCATCAACACCGGCAACGGCTACTACGGCGGCCTGCAGTTCGCCGGCTCCACCTGGGCCGGGTTCGGCGGCACCGCCTACGCTCCGCGTGCCGACCTGGCCACCAAGTCGCAGCAGATAGCCGTAGCCGAGAAGGTTCTCGCGGTTCAGGGCAAGGGCGCCTGGCCGGTCTGCGGCAAGGGCCTGTCCGGCGCCGCCTACAACGGCAGCGCCCCCTCCTCGTCGAGCGCCGGCACCAAGAGCAGCGGCTCCGGCAGCTCCGCGAAGAGCGGCAGCACCCAGCGCTCGACCGAGCAGCGGGCCGCCAACCGCTCGGCGACGCGTCCGGCCCCGGCCCCGCAGAAGACCGTCACCACCCCGACCGGCAAGAAGGTCAAGAAGGGCGACGGCGAGTACAAGGTGGTCCCCGGTGACGCCCTGAGCTCCATCGCCGAGCGGCACGGCGTCCAGGGCGGCTGGCAGAAGCTGTTCGAGCTGAACAAGGACGTCGTCGACAACGCCGACCTCATCTACCCGGGCCAGCAGCTGCGCCTGAAGTAACCGGCCCGCCCCCGTTCCTACGGGCTCCCCCGCCCCGGTGCGTGTCCTTCGTGCGCGCCGGGGCGGGGCTTTTCTTTGTTCCGCTCTTTGTTCCGAGGGGAAACAAAGGGTACCGTCAGCCTGTCCCGCCCCGTCCACGGGACGGTCGGTCGGCCGGCCGACGACCCCGGACGGTTAGGCTCTAGTCGCAAGGCTCACACGCCCCGCACTTCAAGCGTCACATCCACGAAGGAGATGCTCGTGCCGTCCATCGACGTCGTCGTAGCCCGGGAAATCCTGGACTCCCGAGGCAACCCCACGGTCGAGGTCGAGGTCGGCCTCGACGACGGCAGCACGGGTCGTGCCGCCGTCCCGTCCGGCGCATCCACCGGCGCCTTCGAGGCCATCGAGCTCCGTGACGGCGACCCCAACCGCTACCAGGGCAAGGGTGTCGAGAAGGCCGTCCTCGCGGTGATCGAGCAGATCGGTCCGGAGCTCGTCGGCTACGACGCCACCGAGCAGCGCCTGATCGACCAGGCCATGTTCGACCTGGACGCCACCGACAACAAGGGCTCGCTGGGCGCCAACGCCATCCTCGGCGTCTCCCTCGCCGTCGCCCACGCCGCCGCGGAGGCATCCGATCTGCCGCTCTTCCGCTACCTGGGCGGCCCCAACGCGCACCTGCTGCCGGTGCCGATGATGAACATCCTGAACGGCGGCTCGCACGCCGACTCCAACGTGGACATCCAGGAGTTCATGATCGCCCCGATCGGCGCGGAGTCCTTCTCCGAGGCCCTGCGCTGGGGCACCGAGGTCTACCACACCCTGAAGAAGGTCCTGAAGAGCAAGGGCCTGTCCACCGGCCTCGGCGACGAGGGCGGCTTCGCCCCGAACCTCGGCTCCAACCGCGAGGCCCTGGACCTCATCCTCGAAGCGATCAAGGAGGCCGGCTACGCCCCCGGCGAGCAGATCGCCCTCGCGCTCGACGTCGCCGCCTCCGAGTTCTACAAGGACGGCAAGTACGTCTTCGAGGGCAAGGAGCGCTCGGCGGCGGAGATGACCGAGTACTACGAGGAGCTGGTGGCCGCCTACCCGCTCGTCTCCATCGAGGACCCGCTGTTCGAGGACGACTGGGCCGGCTGGAAGGTCCTCACCGACCGGCTCGGCGACAAGGTCCAGATCGTCGGCGACGACCTGTTCGTCACCAACCCCGAGCGCCTCGCCCGCGGCATCGAGGAGGGCATCGCCAACGGCCTGCTGGTCAAGGTCAACCAGATCGGCTCGCTCACCGAGACCCTGGACGCCGTCGAGCTGGCCCAGCGCAACGGCTTCAAGTGCATGATGTCCCACCGCTCCGGCGAGACCGAGGACGTCACCATCGCCGACCTGGCCGTCGCCACCAACTGCGGCCAGATCAAGACCGGCGCCCCGGCCCGCTCCGAGCGCGTCGCCAAGTACAACCAGCTGCTGCGCATCGAGGAGATCCTCGACGACGCGGCGGTGTACGCGGGCCGCTCGGCGTTCCCGCGGTTTCGCCCTGCGAACCAGTAGGCACAGCGCCCTGCGAACCAGTAGGCACAGCGCTCTGCGAACCAGCAGGCACAGCAAGGCCTGAGCCCCAAGGCCTGAGCCCCAAGGCCTGAGCCCCAAGGCCTGAGCCCCAAGGTCTGAGCCGCAAAGAAGGTAAGGCTTCGCCCGTCGTACGTACGTCCCCGTACCCGGTCCCGTACCGTGTGCGGGGACGTACGCACGTGTGGGGCGTGAACGGCACGAACGGGAGGCGGGGACGATGGCCGTCAAGGACCGGGACCGGTTCTCCACCGCGACCAGGCTCAGAGTGCTCGGCGAGCAGACCGCGGCCCGCGTCTACCGTTCGCAGACCCGGCGCCAGGCCCGCCGTTCCCGGCTCACCGGCCGCGCCGCGCTGCTCGCGCTGGTGGTGTGCTCGATGGTGGTCGCCCTGGCGTACCCGATGCGGCAGTACGTCTCCCAGCGCGCCGACATCGCCGACCTCGAGCGGCAGAAGCAGCAGGCCCAGCAGCGGGTGGAACAACTGCGCGACCTCAAGGCACGCTGGCAGGACGACGCCTACGCCGAGCAGCAGATCCGGCAGCGGCTGCACTATGTGAGGCCAGGGGAGACCGGCTACGTCGTGATCGACCCGGGCCCGGCCGAGCGGTCCCGCGCCGAGCAGGGCTCGGCCCGCCGCCCCTGGTACGCCAACGTCTGGGACGGCGTCGACAAGTCCGACGCCTTTGACCAGTGAACCCACAGAGAGATGTACGCAAGGCATGCACACCCCACCGCCGCCCACCCCGCGCACCGAGCCCACCGACGCGGACGTCGAGGCATTCAAGCAGCAGCTCGGGCGGCCGCCGCGCGGGCTGCGCGCGATCGCGCACCGCTGTCCCTGCGGACAGCCGGACGTCGTGGAGACCGCCCCGCGGCTGCCCGACGGCACGCCCTTCCCGACGCTGTACTACCTGACGTGCCCGCGCGCCGCCTCCGCCATCGGCACCCTGGAGGCCGAGGGCGTGATGAAGGAGATGACCGAGCGGCTGGCCACCGACCCCGAGCTGGCGGCGGCGTACCGGGCCGCGCACGAGGACTACATCCGGCGCCGGGACGAGATCGAGGAGCTGACCGGCTTCCCGAGCGCGGGCGGCATGCCCGACCGGGTCAAGTGCCTGCACGTCCTGGTCGCCCACTCGCTGGCCGCGGGTCCGGGTGTGAACCCGCTGGGCGACGAGGCGATCGCGCTGCTGCCGGAGTGGTGGCGCAAGGGCCCCTGTGTGACGGTCGCCGCGCCGCCCGCCGGTGACGGGTGGCAGGTGGACGGCTCGGACACGGGCTGGTTCGCCGCCAAGCCGGTCGAGGAGGACGAGCAGTGACCCGGGTCGCCGCCGTCGACTGCGGTACGAACTCCATCCGTCTGCTCGTCGCGGACGCGAACCCGCGGACCGGTGAACTCGTCGACCTGGACCGCCGGATGACCATCGTGCGGCTCGGCCAGGGTGTGGACCGCACCGGCCGGCTCGCCCCCGAGGCGCTGGAGCGGACCTTCGCGGCCTGCCGCGAGTACGCCGGGATCATCAAGGAGCACGGCGCCGAGCGGCTGCGTTTCGTGGCCACCTCCGCCTCCCGGGACGCCGAGAACCGTCAGGAGTTCACGCGCGGGGTGATGGACATCCTCGGCGTCGAGCCGGAGGTGATCTCCGGCGGCCAGGAGGCGGAGTTCTCCTTCACGGGCGCCACCAGGGAACTGACGGGGCGTGCGGAGTTCGCCCGGCCCTTCCTGGTGGTGGACATCGGCGGCGGCTCGACGGAGTTCGTCGTGGGCGACGACCGCGTGCGCGCGGCGCGCTCGGTGGACGTGGGCTGCGTCCGTATGACCGAGCGCCACCTGGTGCGGGGCGGCGTGGTCACCGACCCGCCCACCGAGGAGCAGATCGCCGCCATGCGGGCCGACATCGAGGCCGCGCTCGACGGCGCCGAGGAGACGGTCCCGCTGCGCGAGGCACGCACACTGGTGGGCCTGGCCGGCTCGGTGACGACGGTGTCGGCGATCGCCCAGGGCCTGCCCGGGTACGACTCGGCGGCCATCCACCACTCCCGCGTCTCCCGCGACCGCGTCCGCGAGATCTCCGGGGCACTGCTGCACTCCACGCACGCCGAACGCGCGGCGATCCCGTCCATGCACCCGGGCCGCGTCGACGTCATCGGTGCGGGCGCCCTCGTCCTGCTGGCGGTCATGGAGCGCATCGGCGCGGAGGAGGTCGTCGTCAGCGAGCACGACATCCTCGACGGGATCGGATGGTCTTTGGCCTGACCGCCTACAGGTTGCGGTACACGTCCCGGCGGTCGCCCATCTTGACGACGAGGATGACGAGTTCACCATCGTTGATCTGGTAGGCGACCCGGTAGCTTCCGACCCGGAGCCGGTAGAGCCCGGACGGGCCGGTGAGCTTCTTGACGTCGGCGTCCTCGCGGTACGGGTCGTCACCGAGCGCGGTCAGCGCGGTCAGGATGCGCATGGCGTCGAGCCGACTGACGGCCCGGAGCTGCCGCTGCGCCACCGTGGTGAACCGGAAGGCGTACTTCACGCCGCCTCGCCGTCCTGCTCGGTGAACAGGTCTGCCAGGAGTTCCGCCATCGTTGCTGTGGGACCGCCCTCGGCCAGGACCGCTTCGGCTTCGCGCGCCAGCATGACGTCGGCCGCTTCCTCCAGGGCTTCGAAGTCCGCAATCGGGACTACGGCTGCCACCGGAGCGCCGTTGCGCGTGATGACGGTCGGAACGCCTTCCTCGGCCCGGTTGATGTGGTCGGCGAGGTGCGCGCGGGCTTCCCGTACGGTCACGGTGTTCTCGGTCATGAGATCAGTGTACGCATTCGCGTGTACACGGAGCCCGGTTCGGGAGGCGCGTTCGTCGGCGATGCTCGACGGCATCGCGTGGTCGGTGACGCGGTCACAGCAGTCGCTTTTTCCTCTTTTGGCTCGTTTCGCGCCCTTTGTCGTGGTGAACCCGGACCGGGAGACTTCGGAAAGAGAGTGACGGAACATGATCACCAGGCAGCAGCTTGCGACCGTGCTGGACCATCCGGTCCGCGACGGCGACGGCAACAAGATCGGGGACGCCAAGCACATCTACCTCGACGACGTGACCGGGGCCCCGGAGTGGGTGACCGTCAAGACGGGCCTGTTCGGCACCAGTGAGTCGTTCGTTCCGATCCGGGACGCCTCCGTCGTGGAGGACCACCTGGAGGTGCCGTACCGCAAGGACAAGGTCAAGGACGCTCCCCACGTCGACGTCGAAGGGGGAGGTCACCTGTCGGAGACGGAGGAGCACCGGCTGTACGACTACTACGGCATCGACTGGAACGAGGGGCTGGGCGAGACCGGCCGGCCCGCCGACACCGGACGGGCGGCCGGCACCACAGGCACGGCGGCCGGAGCGGCCGGAGGCGCGGCGGCGGGTACGGCGGCCGGAGC
>NZ_QFDQ01000105.1 GCF_003270085.1 Streptomyces triticisoli
GCTCGCCCAACTGCGCCGGCGCCGCCCCGGAGCGCTGCCCGTCGGCGGCACACCCCCGCAGGAAGGCGTCGAACTGCGCGACCGAGCGCTCAGCGACGCGATCGCCGCCGAAGCCGGTGTCCTGCCGGGGGTTGAGCATGCGGCCGTACGCATCACGGGCCGGCCTGCCCACCCCCGCACCCGCGTCAGGCTCACCCTCACCCCTCAGGCTGCACCCGGCGCCGCCCTCGATGCCCTTGGCGAAGGCCCGCTCCGAACCGCCCATCGGTCCACCGGCTTCCCTGACATGCCCACCGAGGCCCGCCTACAGGTCGCCCGCCACAAACCACACCGCGCGGAGTGACCACGTACGACATGGCCGTCGACACACCCACGCGCGCCTTCGGGCGCACCAAGCCCGTCAGGGTCCTGACAGCCCTCCGAATCAGCAGGGTCGGGCATTACGTCCGACCAGTTGCAGGAGGCCCTGTCCCAGTTGACGGCGTGTACTGCCGCACCGGTCCCGCATCAGCCATATGCGGGCCCCAAGAGGCTACCCACGTGGCGTTCCGCCGCTCCTTACAAGGGATCGACCACTGGTGGAGGTGGTGACAGCGGCTCGCTGGGCTCGGCGGCGAGTGAGCTCGTCGCCCGGTCCCCTCTCTGACAGTCCTGCTTGGGGCGACGGCGGCCGAGAGCGCGCGCGAGTTCGCCGACCGGCGCCAGCATGTGTCCGCCATCGCCCGCGCACCACCACACGACTTCGCGTTCCCGCTCCGAGCCGTGGACGCCGAGGTCATGTCGGGGGCACACCGGCCAGACCTGCCGGGTCTGTTCGAGCAGGCTCTCCTGGATCATGGTCGTCAGGCTGGTCAGTGCCGTGGTCGGGTCGTCGCACATGCTCGGCAGGATGTGGCCGCCCCGGTTGAGCCTTTCACCGTCGGCAAGGCGGACACCGGCTCCCGCCGGGAACCAGTCCTCCCGGACCTCGATCTCCGGTTCGCCCCCGATCCCCCGCGTGGGCAGGTCGCGGGCCATGATCCGCAGCGCGTCGCGCAACGTCTCCAAACGCTCGGGGGCGAGGTCGAAGCCCGGCTCGAAACCCACGTCGTCCAGGATGCGCCGGGCCAGGGCTGCCATCTCCGCCTGCGGCACCTCGGCCGGATTCCGTTCGACGACCTCCAGGACGGCGTCGGTGCAGTGGAACCAGTCGAGCAGTTCGCAGGCGAGGGCGACGACTTGCTGTGGGTCGAGGTTGTCCTCGCGCAGGCCGAGGTAGACCCTTCGCTTCAACTGTTCGGTAACCGCTTCGCACTCAGCCATGGCGTTGCTCACCGGCCCAGTATCCCGACGCGGCCCGGTTCCCCGCCGCAGGGTTTTTCGGCATGCCGCCTGACGCACTCACCAGCGGAACCATGACCTCACCACTTGATCGCGGCCGTCACTCGGGAGGAACCGCGCCCAAGGACGACGGAGCCCATGGCGGGCCTCCGTGAACATGGGTCGTTGAGCGGTGCCGCGGTCTGTGTCGAGTATGCGGGGACGGCCACGGGACCTGGGGCCCTGTGAGTGAATGGCGGGATGAGCGAGCTCTCCCCTTTCGGTCACGACCACGACGGCGAACGGCTCAGCGGCGTGTACGGCGGTGACGACAGTGCCCCGGACCGGCCCAGCGTCGTCCTGCTGCACGGCGCGGGCAACGGCAGCAAGGAGCGGCTGCTGCCGCTGCTCGACGAGTTCGTCGCCCGTGGCTGCCACGGTGTCGCGTTCGACTTCTCGGGGCACGGCGACAGCACCGGCACTCTGCGGGAGTTGAGCCTGCGCCGACGGTTCGAGCAGGCGGTTGCCGTGATCGACGCCCGGATACCCGCCGGCGGCCCGCTGATCCTGGTCGGGTTCAGCATGAGTGGCCAGACGGTGGCCGACTTGGTCGGGCACTACGGGGAGCGGGTGGCGGCACTGGGTCTGTGCGCGCCGGCCGTGTACGCCGGTGAGGCGTGGGACGTACCGTTCGGTGCGGGCGACGGCAGGTTCAGTGAGGTCATCCGCCGTCCCGACGGCTGGCGTACGGCTCCGGCACTCGACGTGCTGCGCGCCTACGAGGGCCGGGCGGTGCTCGCGGTGCCGGGCACGGACGCCGTGATCCCGCCCGCCGTCACCGAGGCCGTGCAGGACGCGCTCGCCGCCCGTGCACAGCTCGCCCGCCTGGAACTCCCGGACGCCGAACACCAGCTGGGCCTGTGGTTCCGCGACCACGCCGACGCTCGACGGGACTTCGTCGACGCGGTCCTGACAGGACTGGGCGACCGCGGCTGGACGGCGACGAACGCCTGGGTGGCCAAGCAGCTGCCGCAGGGTCGCACGGTGAGCCGCACCGACCCGCTGCGGGGCGGCTGGAGCTCCCAGATGCGTGCGCTCACACTCGACGACAGTACGGGGCTGGTGCTGCGGACGTTCGTGAAGCCCTTCTTCCGGCGTCACGCTCCCGGGCTGCTCACCCGGGAGGCCACCGTCCTCACGCTGTTGGCGGGCCGGGAAGGCATCCCGGTGCCGGAACCGGTCGCCGTCGACGCCACCGCCGAGCACTGCGACCATCCCTCCCTGCTGATGTCACGGCTGCCAGGCCGGGTGCGGGTCGACGAGCAGGATCTGGAGCGACGCCTGGACCTGCTGGCGGCGCAGCTCGTGCGGATCCACGGCGTCGTGCCGGACGAGCGCCCGCGCCGGTACGAGGCCTGGACGTCACCGGAGCGGGTGCGCGCCCGGCCGGGGAGGCTGTGGGAACGTGCGGTGGACGCGCTCCGCCGCGAGCCTCCTGCGTACGAGGACTGCTTCCTGCACCGTGACTTCCACCCCGGGAACGTGCTGTTCACCGGTACGGGTGACGATCTGCGGATCAGCGGCGTCGTCGACTGGGTGGAGACCTCCTGGGGCCCCGCCGACCTGGACGTGGCCCACTGCTCGACGGCGCTCGCACTGCTGCACGGCCCCGAGCACGGCCTGCGTTTCCGGGACCGCTACGAGGCCCACGGCGGGCGGCCGCTCGCCGACGGCCCCGATCACCTGTACTGGCGGCTGCTCGACGCCCTGTCCTACGCCCCGGACGCGGCCAAGCTCGCCGGTCCCTGGCGCGAGCTGGGGCGGACCGACCTCACACCGGAAGTGCTCGGCGACCGGCTGGAGGCGTACGTGCGCGAGCTGCTGGAGCGGCACGGCTGACATGAACCCGGCGACGGGGACCGATGTCAGTGGCGTCGGGGAGTTGGGGAGGATGCCGCCAGGACGACTACGGGTGGAGGTCCGATGAGTGGGGAGCCGCGGTACATCGGGGTGGCGGAGCGGCGGGCCAGGCTGGCGTGGCGGCATCGGCTGGCCGGCGGAGCGGGGGCGGCGCTGCTGCCGGCCCTCGATCCCACGGCGATGGGCTGGCAGCAGCGGGACTGGTACCTGCCGCCGGAGCTGTGGCCGTCCCTGTTCGACCGCAGCGGCAACGTGGGCCCGACGGTGTGGTGGAACGGCCGGGTGGTCGGCGCCTGGGCCCAGCGCCCCGACGGCGAGATCGTCTGGCGGATCCTGGGCCGGGATGGGGTGGGCGCGGAGGCGGAGGAGGCGATCGCCCGGCGGGCGGAGAGCCTGCGGAGCCTGCTGGGCCCGACGAGAGTCACGCCGCGCTTCCGGACACCGCTGGAGAGGGAGTTGACGGCATAGTGCGGGACTCGCCGGACACCCCGCGCCCACGGGATGCCCGGCGAGTCCCGGCTCAGCGCGAGTACCGCATCAGCGCCCGCACCATGTGGCACGTCGTGTCCGACGGCGGGTGGACGCCGATGAGTTCCGCGGCGCCGCGGATCGTCTCGTTGCGGGCCTGGTTGGGCAGGTAGACGCCCGAGTCGAGCAGGGCGATGGCGAGCCGCATCGCCTTCAGGCGACGGTTGTGGGTGACGTACCACTCGCGCGGACGCCCCGCCGGCAACGGCCGCTTCTGCACGGGCTCGTAGGGCAGGTCGAGCAGGACGGGACGCTTCGCGGTGGACTGGGTCGGCAACGGCTTCGGCTTCAGTGCGGCAGCGGGCACAGGCATCCTCCTGTCCGGTGGGAGCGCCGTGGAGAAACTTCCCGCGACACTCTCGAACACTGCTTCCAGTTTACTGCCCGGCACTGACATCAGGGGGTCTGCGGAGCCCGTGAATATGCAGGTCGGGCGGCTAGTTGGCGTCCTGTCACAGTTGCTTCGCACGAGGTGCGCGAGGCGGCAGAAATTCGAACAGGCCGTTCCGTCGGAGCCGTACGGGGGCAGCGTCGGGGGGCGTTCGGTGGATACCTTTGGCGTATGGAGATCTGGATCAATCCGGCCTGTTCCAAGTGCCGCAGCGCGATCAGCCTGCTGGACGCCGAGGGTGCCGACTACACCGTCCGCCGCTATCTGGAGGACGTGCCGACCGAGGGCGAGATCCGGGAGGTGCTCGAACGGCTGGGGCTGGAACCGTGGGACATCACCCGGACGCAGGAGGCCGCCGCGAAGGAGCTCGGGGTGAAGGAGTGGCCGCGGGACGCCGGTGCGCGTGACCGCTGGATCGCGGCGCTGGCCGTGCACCCGAAGCTGATCCAGCGGCCGATCATCACCGCCGACGACGGCACGGCGGTGGTGGCGCGGACGGAGGAGGCGGTGCGGGACGCGCTCGGGCGGAAGTGAGCCCACGCCAGTCTGTTGTGACGCAGGTTACATCAACCGACTCCCGCGACCGCTGAGTAACTTCGTTCGGTATCTCGTACATAGCGGCGTACGCTCCCCTACCTCTTGGAGGAGGCGCGCATGTCGCGCAGGAGAACTCTCAGCACGAAGAAGAAGGTCGCGCTGCTGGTCAGCGCCGCGGCGGTGGCGGGAGGCGGGGCCTTCGCCATGGCGGCCACGTCCAACGCCTCGCAGCCGGACAGCGCGCGCACCCTGTCCACCGGGGACTCGACGGTCTGTCAGGGGCTCGCCACCGCCCTCGGCAACAACCAGAAGTTCATCGAGGGCCAGCGGGCCGACCCGGACGCGCAGTCCGAGGCACGGATCGCCAACCGCGAAGCGGTCATCGAGGAGATCAAGCGCAAGCAGGCCGCGTCCGGCTGCACGGTGGGGGAGTCGGCTCAGGACTCCCAGGCCGGGCAGCAGGGCCAGAACGGGCAGCAGGACGGCCAGCAGGCTGGCGAACAGGCCGGCGGTCAGGCGGGCGAGCAGGCCGGTGGCGGCGAGCAGGCCGGCGACGCGGGGAACGCGGGCGGTGGCGCCGCGGCGTCCGGTCAGCAGGTGTGCCAGGGCTCCACCGTCACGCTCTCCGGCGAGGGCGGTGCGCCGGCGGCGTCCAGCAACCAGTTCCCGGCGGGTACGACGCTGAAGGTCACCAACCTGGACAACAACAAGTCCACCACGGTGAAGGTCACCTCCGTCTCCGGCAGCTGCGTCCTGCTCAACAACACTGCCTTCGAGGAGGTCCGCGAGCCCGGCAAGTTCCTGATCCGCCGCGCGCTGATCGAGAAGGTGGGGTGACGCTCGCCCCGACAGCGAACCGGTGATGTGCGGCCAGGGCCGCCACACCGTGCGTGTCATGGGTCCTGCTGCTCCCGGCCAGGAGCGGCAGGACCGGCACGTCCAGTCAGGCCACCGGACCGGCGACCGTACGGGGGGATCGCCGGCCCGGTGGCCCGGGCGTGTCAGGGGGCAGGAATCGCCCCGGCGCCCGCCGGCCGGGCACTGGTCCTCTCTGCCCTCGGCAGATTGGGTTCCGTCCCACGACCGTGCAGGGCACAGTCACCGGCATGAGACTTCTGGTGCTGGGTGGTACGGAGTTCGCCGGGCGGGCCGTCGCCGAGGCGGCGGCCGGGCGCGGCTGGGACGTGACGGTTTTCAACCGGGGGCGGCACGCGCCCGTCCCCGGGACGCGGTTCCTGCGCGGCGACCGCACCGCGCCCGACGGGCTCGCGGCGCTCACGGACGGCGCGTGGGACGCCGTCGTCGACACCTGGTCGTCCGCGCCCCGCGCGGTCCAGGACGCGGCGCGGCTGCTGCGGAGGCGCGCCGGACGGTACGTGTACGTGTCGAGCTGTTCGGTGTATGCCTGGGCCCCGCCCGCCGGTTACACCGAGGAGGCACCCCTGGTCGAGGGCGCGCGGGCCGACGCGGACGCCACCGACTACCTCCGGGACAAGCGGGGCGGCGAGCTGGCGGCGGTGGAGGCCTTCGGGGCGGACCGCTCGGTGCTCGTCCGGGCCGGGCTGATCCTCGGGCCGTACGAGAACGTCGGCCGGCTGCCGTGGTGGCTGACCCGGATCGCGCGGGGCGGCCCCGTACTGGCGCCCGGTCCGCGCGACCTGCCCCTGCAGTACGTCGACGTCCGCGACCTCGCCGAGTGGATCCTCGGCGCGGCGGAGCGGGAGCTGAGCGGCCCGTACAACCTGCTGAGCCCGCAGGGGCACGCGACGACGGGCGAACTCCTGGACGCCTGCGTCCAGGCCACTGGCGCGGACGCCGACCTGCGCTGGACCGACCCGGACACGATCCTGGCCGCGGGCATCGAACCGTGGACCCAGCTCCCGGTCTGGGTGCCCCCGGGCAGTGAGGCCCACAACGCCCTGCACGGCGCCGACGTCTCCCGGGCCCTCGCCACCGGCCTTCGCTGCCGCCCCGTCACCGAAACGGTCACCGACACCTGGACGTGGCTGCAGGACATCGGCGGCACGGCACCGCAACGCCCGGACCGGACGCTCAAGGGGATCGATCCGGTGCTGGAGGCGAGGGTGCTCGGAGCCGCCGGCCACTGACCACTGCAGGTGAGGTCAGAGCAACTGACCGCATAAGAACGGCAGTTGAAACGCATTCGGCTCAAGAATCTCGCGTCGATTCGTGAGTCGGCTGAACACTCCTGGGACCACGTCCGTATGGAAGGGAGCCGCTTCACTCCTGTCGGGCGCCTCAATGCTGCCCCGCAAGGAAGTTCAGAGGAGTTCCATGGGACGCAACACACGAAAACGCCGTATGCCGCTGGCCACCAAGGTCATAGCCGGGGCGGCGGCCCTGGCGCTCGGTGGGGGCGGGCTGGTCTGGGCGAACTACTATGCTTCCGCGCACGAGTCGAAGAACAACGCGTGGGGCAGCCAGACGAAGGCCGCCAGTGCACAGGTCGCGACGATCTCGTGCCCGGACATCGGCCAGAAGCTCACCGACGTGCCGCAGCAGGCCCGTGGGGAGGTCGACGGCGAACTCGCCACGCTCGACCGCCAGATCACCGACGCCTACCAGCGCCTGGCGACCACACGGGACGCCCAGGTCAGGGATGCGAGTTTCGTCCAGAACTCCATTCTGGGTCCGCTGAAGGACCGGCGGAAGGTGATCATCGACCGGATCAAGCTGGAGATCAACCGGGCGGGTGGCAGGGCCCCCGGCGACCTGGACAACCTCGCCAACTGCACCGGCACCCCCGCGGACCAGACGAACGCGGGCGGTGACCAGAACGGTCAGGACGGCCAGGACGGCCAGCAGGGCCAGGACGGTCAGAACGGCCAGGACGGTCAGGACGGTCAGGACGGTCAGAACAACGACGGCCAGCAGGGCGACGACAACGGCGGCCAGGACAACGGCGGCCAGCAGGGCATCGGCGGTCAGGCCGGCAACGGCCCGGTCGCGGCGGACTTCGTCGACATCACCACGGTCCAGCCCAACGTCCCGCCGAAGCCGCGCAAGAACCGCAACGCCTCGACCGGTACGTTCACCACGGTCTGCGGTGTGAACGCCAACGGGAACCACAACACCGACAACGTGATCGTGGCACCCGGCGTGAAGAACGGCGCGCACCACCTGCACGACTACGTCGGCAACCAGAAGATCGACGCGTTCGCCAGCAACGACACGTTCCTGCAGGGCGGCACCAGCTGCCAGAACAAGAACGACCTGTCGTCGTACTACTGGCCGGTGGTCCGTGTCCAGGACGGCTCGCAGGCCTTCGACCAGGACGCGGACGGCGGCGGCAAGGAAGGCAACGTCGGCCGGATCCTGAAGCCGCTCCAGGCCCAGATCAAGTACGTGGGCAGCCCGACCGGCAAGGTCGTCGCGATGCCGCAGTTCCTGCGCATCATCACCGGTGACGCCAAGACCACGACCAACGGTCTGGCGAACGCCAACGCGCACTGGAGCTGCACCGGCTTCGAGAACAAGGTCCAGCTGACGGAGCAGTACCCGATCTGCCCCGAGGGCAGCAGGATGGTCCGCACGTTCGCCTTCCAGAGCTGCTGGGACGGGCAGAACATCGACAGCGCCAACCACCGTACGCACGTGGACTTCGCCGACGCCAACGGCAACTGCAAGAACGGCTTCAAGCGGATCCCGCAGCTGACGATGCGTCTGGTCTACGACGTGCCGCGGCCGACGATCGAGAACGGCGTGGTGACGAACGCCTACGCGGTGGACGGCTTCCCGGAGCAGCTCCACAAGGCGCACACCGACCACGACGACTTCATCAACATCACGAAGAACGGCCTGGCGAACAAGATCGCCAACTGCATCAACTCGGGCCGGAACTGCCGGTGACGCACTGAGCCGGTGACCAGGTGAAGAAGGCCGGCGGCGGGATTTCCCGCCGCCG
>NZ_QFDQ01000106.1 GCF_003270085.1 Streptomyces triticisoli
CTGGCCGTCTCCTACACCGACGCCGGACGCACCCAAGAAGCCCTCGAACTGGATGAGCGGGTACTGGCCGACTATGAACGACTCCTCGGCCTCGACCACCCCGACACCCTCACCGCCCGCAGCAACCTGGCCGTCTCCTACCGCGATGCCGGACGCATCCGGGAAGCCCTCGACCTATGTGAGCGGGTGCTGGTCGACCGCGAACGACTCTTCGGCCTCGACCACCCCGACACCCTCACCGCCCGCAACAATGTTACTCACGCACGCAGCGCCGTCGAAGCCGTACAGCAATCGAGTGCAGCAACCACGACAGCCGTCTCCGACACCGGACGCCTTCCGGAAGACGACGAGAAGCCGTAATGAACCGACTACGACCGATCCCACATAGAGCTACAGATCAGAAGGCTTCTGACATCCATTGCTGACATCAACGATGCCGGACGGGGACGTACACCAGCGTCTCTGTCCAGCCGTCACACCGGTCGACGACAGCAGCCGGAGCGGACTCGGATCGAACTCCTAAAGCGGGTGTCGCAGGTTCGAATCCTGCCGGGGGCACAGCCAGAAGGGCCGGCCCGGGAGGGGTTTCCTCCCG
>NZ_QFDQ01000011.1 GCF_003270085.1 Streptomyces triticisoli
GCCGCCGTACGCGGCGGAGGTGGGCGCGCCGTAGCGGGCGCTGCCGGCGTCGGCGTGAGCGGCGCCCCGCGGGTGGCCTCCCGTGGGGCGCCGCTCACTGTGCACGTGCGCGTGCGGGTTCAGGCCTTGCGGGCCCGGGTCGTCTTCTTGGCGGGCGTGCTGTCGACGGCCTTCGCCGCCGTGCTCGTCCGGGCCGTGGCCGTCCTCCGGGTCGTCGATGTGGCCGCCACCGCCTTCTTGGCGGCGGCCTGGCGCGTGGCCGGGATCGCGGCGTCGCTGATGCTGTCCGGCTGCAGGATCTCGCGCAGGAACTTCCCGGTGTGGCTGGCGGGGACGCCGGCCACCTGCTCGGGCGTGCCCTCGGCGACGACCAGCCCGCCGCCGGCGCCGCCCTCGGGACCCATGTCGACGACCCAGTCGGCGGTCTTGATCACGTCGAGGTTGTGCTCGATGACGATGACCGTGTTGCCCTTGTCGACCAGACCGGACAGCACCCTGAGCAGCTTGCTGATGTCCTCGAAGTGCAGGCCGGTGGTGGGCTCGTCCAGGACGTAGACGGTGCGTCCGGTGGAGCGGCGCTGCAGCTCGCTGGCGAGCTTCACACGCTGTGCCTCACCGCCGGACAGGGTGGTCGCGGACTGGCCGAGCCGGACGTAGCCGAGGCCGACGTCCTTGAGCGTCTTGAGGTGGCGGGAGATCGCCGGGACCGCCTCGAAGAACTCGGTCGCCTCCTCGATCGGCATGTTCAGCACGTCGGCGATGGACTTGCCCTTGTAGTGGACCTCCAGGGTCTCCCGGTTGTACCGGGCGCCGTGGCAGACCTCGCAGGGGACGTAGACGTCCGGGAGGAAGTTCATCTCGATCTTGATCGTGCCGTCGCCCGCGCAGTTCTCGCAGCGGCCGCCCTTGACGTTGAAGGAGAAGCGGCCGGGCAGGTAGCCGCGGACCTTCGCCTCGGTGGTCTCGGCGAACAGCTTGCGGACGTGGTCGAACACCCCGGTGTACGTCGCCGGGTTGGACCGCGGGGTGCGGCCGATGGGCGACTGGTCGACGTGCACCACCTTGTCGACGAGGTCGTCGCCGTCCACGCGCGTGTGCCGGCCGGGCACGTTCCGCGCGCCGTTGAGCTCGCGGGCCAGGTGCGTGTAGAGGATGTCGTTGACCAGGGTGGACTTGCCGGAGCCGGAGACGCCGGTGACGGCCGTGAACACACCCAGCGGGAAGGACACGTCGATGTCCTTGAGGTTGTTCTCACGGGCGCCGTGCACGGTGAGCCGGCGGGAGGGGTCGCGGGGGCGCCGGACGTCGGGCACCGGGATGGACTTCTTGCCGGCCAGGTACTGGCCGGTGTGCGACTCGGCGTTGGCCAGCAGCTCCTTCAGGGAGCCGCTGTGCACGACCTTGCCGCCGTGCTCGCCCGCGCCGGGGCCGATGTCGACGATCCAGTCGGCGGTGGTGATGGTGTCCTCGTCGTGCTCGACGACGATGAGCGTGTTGCCCATGTCGCGCAGCCGGACCAGGGTCTCGATCAGCCGGTGGTTGTCGCGCTGGTGCAGGCCGATGGACGGCTCGTCCAGGACGTACAGCACGCCGACGAGGCCGGAGCCGATCTGGGTGGCCAGGCGGATGCGCTGGGCCTCGCCGCCGGAGAGCGTGCCGGCCGCGCGGTTCAGCGAGAGGTAGTCCAGGCCGACGTCGACCAGGAACCGCAGCCGCTCGTTGACCTCCTTGAGCACGCGCTCGGCGATCTTCTTGTCGCGGGCGTCGAGCTTCAGTTCGCGCAGGAAGTCGGCGCAGTCGCTGATCGACATCGCGGAGATCTCGGCGATCGACCTGCCCATGAGCGTGACCGCGAGGACGACCGGCTTCAGGCGTGTGCCCTCACAGGTTGGGCAGGGCACCTCGCGCATGTAGCCCTCGAAGCGCTCGCGGCTCGCGTCGCTCTCGGCCTCGCCGTGGCGGCGCTTGACGAAGGGGACGGCGCCCTCGAAGGGGGTCGTGTAGACGCGCTCGCGCCCGTACCGGTTGCGGTAGCGGACCTCGATCTGCGTCTTGTGGCCGTACAGCAGGGCCTTCCTGGCGCGCTGCGGCAGGCCCGCGAAGGGGATGTCGGTGCGGAAGCCGAGGGCGTCGGCGAGGGCCCCGACCAGCCGGCCGAAGTAGTCCTTGGTGTGCCCGTGCGACCAGGGGTGGATGGCGCCCTCGTCGAGGCTCTTCTCCTCGTCGGGGACGATCAGTTCGGGGTCGACCTCCATGCGCGTGCCGATGCCGGTGCACTCGGGGCAGGCGCCGAAGGGCGAGTTGAAGGAGAAGGAGCGGGGCTCCAGCTCCTCGAAGGACAGGTCGTCGTACGGGCAGTACAGGTGCTCGGAGTACATCCGCTCGCGCTCGGGGTCGTCCTCGGGCAGGTCGACGAAGTCGAGCACGACCATGCCGCCCGACAGGCCGAGGGCGGTCTCGACGGAGTCGGTCAGGCGGCGCTTGGCGCTGCCCTTGACGGTGAGTCGGTCGACGACCACCTCGATGGTGTGCTTCTCCTGCTTCTTCAGCGTGGGCGGGTGGGAGAGCTGGATGGTCTCGCCGTCCACGCGCGCGCGGGAGTAGCCCTTGGTCTGCAGATCGGCGAAGAGGTCGACGAACTCGCCCTTGCGCTCGCGCACCAGCGGCGAGAGCACCTGGAAGCGGCTGCCCTCCGGCAGCTCCAGGACCCTGTCGACGATGGCCTGCGGCGACTGCCGGGAGATCGGTCGGCCGCACTCCGGGCAGTGCGGCTTGCCGATGCGGGCGAAGAGCAGGCGCAGGTAGTCGTAGACCTCGGTGATGGTGCCGACCGTCGAGCGCGGGTTGCGCGAGGTCGACTTCTGGTCGATGGAGACCGCCGGGGACAGCCCCTCGATGAAGTCGACGTCCGGCTTGTCCATCTGGCCGAGGAACTGGCGGGCGTACGAGGAGAGCGACTCCACGTAGCGCCGCTGGCCCTCGGCGAAGATGGTGTCGAAGGCCAGGGAGGACTTGCCCGACCCGGACAGGCCCGTGAAGACGATGAGCGAGTCCCGAGGCAGGTCGAGCGAGACGTTCTTCAGGTTGTGCTCGCGCGCGCCACGGACGATGAGACGGTCGGCCACGCCGGTCCGCACCTTTCTTGAGAGAAGTGACAGGGGCGGGGCCCCCGTGCTTTCTCAGAGTAGGGGGAGCCACTGACAACGCCGGGCGGGATTCCCGGATGCGCCCGGATGTTCAACGATTTCCGGCTCTCCGGCATGCCCGATGCCGCACCCGACCTTATAGGACGTGCATTCGATTTACGGGTGCGGTCTGCCTCCTTCACCCGATGGTGTGACCCGGCTAATGTCGGCGCCATGATTGATCACGCGCGCGACCTGGAATCCCTGCAGGACGCAACCGAGCGACTGCTGACCGCAGTCGGCGCCTTGGACAACGCGGCTGTGAGCGACCCGTCACGGCTGCCCGGCTGGACCCGGGGCCACATCCTGGCCCACCTGGCCCGCAACGCGGACGCGCTGGTGAACGTCCTCGAGGGGCGCCCCATGTACGCCTCCGCCGAGGCACGGGACGCCGACATCGAGCGGGACGCCCCGCGCCCCCTCGACGTGCAGCTCGCCGACGTGCGCGAGAGCGCGGCCCGCTTCCGGCGGGTGGCGGCCGAGCCCGCGGACTGGTCCCGCACCGTGGAGCTGCGCAACGGCGTCACCGACTCCGCGTCCCGGGTGCCGTTCCGGCGCTGGGTGGAGGTGGAACTCCACCACGTGGACCTGGGGGTCGGTTACGAGCTGGAGGACCTGCCGGCGGAGTTCGTCGAGCGGGAGATCGAGTTCCTGGCCCGGCGGTTCGCCGGGCACCCGGACGTGCCGCCCACCCGGCTGACGGACGGCACACGCGCGTGGGACACGGGCCGGGAGGCGGAGGATCCCGCCGTCACCGCCACGGGGGGACGGGCGGACCTGCTCGGCTGGCTCGCGGGACGCCGCGACGGATCCGCCCTGAAGACGACGGGCGGTGCGCTCCCGGCGCTTCCCCCGCTGTAGTGCTGTAGCCGCGTGCACGGTCCCCGGGCCGCTCCCCCGCTATAGGCTGACGACCATGATGTACAGCGGAGAGGTGAAGGTCGGCGGCCCGGCGGACGTGCACGAGCTGAAGGACCTGATGATCACCAAGATCGCGGTCGGCCCGATGGACAACAACGCCTACCTGCTGCGCTGCCGGGCCACGGACGAGCAGCTGCTGATCGACGCGGCGAACGACGCGCACACACTGCTCGGCACGATCGGCGACGACGGCATCGCCTCGGTCGTCACCACGCACCGGCACGCGGACCACTGGCAGGCGCTCGCGGAGGTCGTGGCGTCCACGCGCGCGCGTACGTACGCGGGCCGGGACGACGCCGCGGGCATCCCCGTGCCGACCGACGTCCTCGTCGACGACGGCGACACGATCCGGGTGGGCCGGGTGGAGCTCACCGCACGCCACCTCGTCGGCCACACCCCGGGCTCGATCGCGCTGGTCTACGACGACCCGCACGGGCACCCGCACGTGTTCACCGGGGACTGTCTCTTCCCCGGCGGCGTGGGCAACACCCACAAGAACCCGAAGGCGTTCGCGAGTCTCATCCACGACGTCGAGACGAAGATCTTCGACGTGCTCCCGGACGAGACGTGGGTGTACCCGGGCCACGGCAACGACACGACACTGGGCACGGAACGCCCGCACCTTCCGGAGTGGCACGCGCGCGGGTGGTGAGCCGGCGTACGGGCGTGCCCTCGCCCCCCCGTGTGAACCCTTCGCACGCGCCGGTGGTGCGCACCCGCTGGTCACTCACCTCGGTGCGCGGTCAACTGGCAGTAGCCCCGCACAGGATGACGGCTCCTGCGCGGTACGGGCCGCCGGTCCTCATTTCCCGCCCTCGGCCGGCGGCCCCGGCCGCGCGCGACGGGGCGTGGCCTACGTGTCCGCCTGCCCCGTGCCGGCCAGCGCCGCCACCCGTTCCACCGCGAAGGCGTACCCCTGCACCCCGCACCCGGCGATGACACCGTCGGCGCGCAGCGAGACGTAGGAGTGGTGCCGGAACTGCTCGCGCTGGTGGATGTTGGAGATGTGGACCTCCACCACCGGCAGTCCGTCGCAGGTGTTGAGGGCGTCCAGGATCGCCACGGAGGTGTGCGAGTAGGCGGCGGGGTTGATGACGATCCCGCAGTGGTTCTGGCGGGCCTCGTGGATCCAGTCGACCAGCTCCCCCTCGTGGTTGGACTGGCGGAAGTCGACCGTGCCGCCGTGCACGGCCGCCGTCTTGACGCACAGCGCCTCGACGTCCGCGAGCGTGCCGGAGCCGTAGATCTCCGGCTGGCGCCGGCCGAGGAGGTTCAGGTTGGGGCCGTTGAGGACCATGATGGGCGCGGTCGCCAGGGTGCGGGTGGGGCGGGTCATGTCGGGCCTCCGGTGAGATCGGCGCTTCGGTGGAGGTCTATCACGGAGCGCCGATCTCACCGGTGGCCAGTCCGCCGCTAGGGGTTGACCGCCAGTTCCAGATAGGCGGCCAGCAGCACCAGGTGGACACCGCCCTGCAAGGGGGTGGCCCGTCCCGGGACCACGGTGAGGATGCCGACGCCGACGGTCAGTGCGAGCAGCACCATGTGGGTGGAACCGAGGCCGAGGATCAGCGGCCCGGGCAGCCAGATCGACGCGATCGCCACCGTGGGGATGGTGAGGCCGATACTGGCCATCGCCGAGCCGAGCCCGAGGTTGAGGCTGATCTGCACCCTGTCGCGGCGGGCGGCGCGCACCGCGGCGATCGTCTCCGGCAGCAGGATGAGCAGCGCGATGAGCACACCCACCACGGAGTGCGACATCCCGGCGCTCTCGATGCCGCTTTCGATGGCGGGCGACACACCCTTGGCCAGGCCGACGACGCCCACCAGGGCCATGCAGAGCAGGGCCAGGCTGGTGAGCGCGGCCCGGGTGGTGGGCTTTTCGATGTCCGTCTCCGCGTTGATGACCTCGCCCTGGCGGGTCAGCGGGAGGAAGTACGAGCGGTGGCGCACGGTCTGGGTCGCGACGAACAGGCCATAGAGCACCAGGGAGGCCGTCGCGGCGAAGATGAGTTGGCCCGGGGAGTACTCCGGCCCGGGCTTGCTGGTGGTGAAGGTCGGCAGCACGAGGCAGAGGGTGGCCAGGGTGGCGACCGTCGCGAGGGCCGCGCCGGAGCCCTCGGGGTTGAAGATGGCGACCTTGTGGCGCAGCGAGCCCACGAGCAGGCTCAGACCGACGATGCCGTTGACGGTGATCATCGCCGCGGCGAACACGGTGTCACGGGCGAGCGTGGCGCTCTTGTCGCCGCCGTCGAGCATCAGGGTCACGATGAGCGCGACCTCGATGACGGTGACGGCGACCGCGAGGATGAGGGATCCGAAGGGTTCGCCCACCCGGTGGGCGACCACCTCTGCGTGGTGCACCGCGGCCAGGACCGAGCCCGCGAGGACCAGGATCAGCAGCCCGATGCCCCAGCCGGGCAGGGAACGCTCCCAGGTGAGCACCAGTAGGATGACCGCGAGCGCCGGAACGGTGCTCGTCCATGTCCCCATGAGGGCCCTGAGCCGCGCGGTCACGGTTCGATCCTCGCAGGGCTCCGGACCCTTCGCATGCGCGGTGCACACTCCCGCGTCGTCCTGGTGGTCAGGCATGGGCACGGTCCTCTGCCGCGTCGCCGTGGTGTTCCCGCACCTCCTCCACCTCGGCCTGTTTCCTGGCGGTGATCAGGCTGGTGACCGTGGTGACGGCCAGGACAGCGCAGATCACGCCGAGGGAGACCGGGATGCTGATCTCCGGGACGCTGACGCCGGACTCGTGCAGCGCGTGCAGCACCAGCTTGACGCCGATGAAACCGAGGATCACCGACAGCCCGTAGGACAGGTGGACCAGCTTCTTCAGCAGGCCGCCTATCAGGAAGTACAGCTGCCTGAGGCCCATCAGGGCGAAGGCGTTGGCGGTGAAGACGATGTACGGGTCCTTGGTCAGGCCGAAGATCGCGGGGATGGAGTCGAGGGCGAACAGGATGTCGGTGGTGCCGATCGCGAGCATCACGACCAGCATCGGCGTCATCACGCGCTTGCCGTTCTGCTGGATCCACAACTTGGTGCCGTGGTAGCGGTCGGCCACGCCGAAGCGGCGCTCGGCTGCCTTGAGCAGCCTGTTCTCCTCGAACTCCTCGTCGTCGCCCCCGCCGGAGCGGGCCTCCTGGATGAGCTTCCAGGCGGTCCAGATCAGGAAGGCGCCGAAGATGTAGAACACCCACGAGAAACTCGCGATGATCGCGGCGCCGGCGGCGATGAAGACGGCCCGCAGCACCAGGGCTATGAGCACGCCGACCAGCAGCACCCGCTGCTGGTACTTCGACGGCACGGCGAACTTCGCCATGATCAGAACGAAGACGAAGAGGTTGTCGACGCTCAGCGACTTCTCGGTGATGAAGCCCGCGAAGAACTCGCCGGCCGGCCGGCCGCCGGCGAAGAGGAGCAGGCCGAGGCCGAAGAGACAGGCCAGGGCGATCCAGACGGCGGTCCAGATCCCGGCCTCTTTGACCGACACGTCATGGGGCTTGCGGCCGATGAAGAAGTCGACCGAGATGAGGGCGGCCAGGCCCACGATGGTCAGGATCCACAAGGTCAGGGAAATATCCACAGCGCCTCCGGCAGGTGCGTCACTCGCAAACGACTTGGCGTCCTACTGCCGGAGGTCTCTTCCACCCGTGCGGCCGGGCGCGTGAGGCGCCGGGATCCAGCGGGCCGACGCCCCGGGATCCGTCCGGATCCGTACTGACGGGACGCCGCAGGAGGTAGGGAATACTCCCCTCCGTACGAAGAAACTGTAACCGCTCACCCAAGGGAAGGTAAAGCCGCAAACCGGGGAAGTTTCGAAAGTCCAGCTCAGGTGGCTTTACCGTTCCTTGGGCGTCTCGGGTCGCGGTCAGCGGTTCCAGTCGCGTCGGGCCGTCGCCACCTGGGTGAGCACCAGCTGGAGCACCTGGCTGCCCTGCGGGACCGCCGGTGGCTCGTAGGTCCAGGCGTGCCCGACCCAGGGGTCGGCGAGGTGGTCGTCGGGCACCGGGGTCAGTCGCAGCAGGGAACGCCACAGCGGGTCGAGCAAAGGACCGTAGGCGGCGGCGTCCTCGCGGTCGGCGACCATCAGCAGGTGGACCCCCACGGCCGGGCCCTCGTCGGCGAGGTAGCGCAGCTGGGTCACGGCGCGGTCGTCGAATCCGTGCGGGAAGTCGTTGACGATCAGCAACTGCTCGGAGGTGTCGAAGCCGGGCGGCAGCGCGTCGGGGGCGCCTCCGCGCACGGCCATCTGCACCAGGTCGACCCGCTGGGTGAGCCTGCTCAGGACGTCCGCGACCCCGGCGGCGCCGGCCGCGGGCGGTCCCGCGAGCACGTCCGCGTGCACCAGGGGAGCGAGGGCCCGCGCTCCGGATCCGGCCGGGTCGATGACGTGGACGTCGAACTCGCCGGGCGGATGGACGGCGAGCAGCCGGGCCGCGTGGGCCACGGCTGCCTCCATCGCCAGGCGGCGCACCTCGCCCTCGTCGGCGAACGGCTCGTCCTCGAACACGGACGGCAGGCGGCCGCTGTCGATCCACAGTCCGCGCTGCAGCGGCAGCCGGACCAGCAGGGGGATGCGCAGGGACGGGCTCTCCGGCAGGTGCAGGTCCCCGAGGCGTACGGCCATCGGGATCTCCATCGGCACCCGGTAGCCGTGCCAGACCGGGTTGTCCCAGCGCGCGTACGCCGGTGGCAGTGCCGGTTCGACGACCTCGGACTCGGCGGTGAGCTGGTCCAGGTCGCGGTCGAGGGCCGCCCTGGCCTGGTCGACGAGTTGCGTGTGCTTGGCACGGGCCGCCTCCCGGGCGGTCTCGGCCCGTCCGCCGATGCGGCTGCGCGGGTCGGCCAGTACCTGGTCGATCTCCTTCTCCATCCGCGACTCGGCGAAGTCCACGGCACTGCGGTAGGCGGCCGTGGTCCGCGCCAGGTCCTCGAACATGCCCCACACCTGGTTGTAGAGCCGCTCGTCCATGGACCATCCGGTCGCGTCCCCGGCCACGGGCTGAGCGGGCGCGGTGGGCGGCGTCGCACTCCGCTGCCGCGGGTGACGGTAGTCGACCGGACCGCCCGCGGGGGCCGTGGGCGTGGAGGGCGGGGGTACGGCCGCGGGGGCCGGGGTGCCGGAGGCGCCCGGGTCGGCCGACTGCGGCACCGGCTCTCCGGGCGCGGTCGGCTGCGGCGCCGCGCTCTGCCGCCGCGGGTGACGGTAGTCGACCGGGCCGCCCGCGGGGGCCGGGTGTCCGGAGCCGTCCGGCCGGGCCGCCTGCGGGGCTCCGCGGCCCGGAGAGGACTGGTCCGGATACGGCGGCTGCGTCGCCGACTGCCCGGGGACGCCGGAGGCCGGGCCGTCATGGGAAGCCACGGGCTGCGTCGGCACGTGGCCCGTGGAGACCGCCGGGTCCGCCTGATCCGGGCCGAAGGCCGGTGCCTGTCCGGAACGGTCACCGTCCGCCGCACGCGGCGCGGAGGCCACCGCCGACTCGGACCGGTCCGGGCCTGCTGCCCGTGCCGGGGTCCGGCGAGGACGGTCGCCGTGCTGGGTGCGTGGTGGAGGGGGTGCTATGGAGCGGGCCAGGCCCTGGGTCACCGCTTCCTCCACGGCGGTTGCCAGGCGGTGGGGCTCGGGCAGGTGCTGGTGGGTGAGGAGTTCGGGGAGGCCGCCGGTGTAGCCCTGGCCCACCGCGCGCACTTTCCAGGCGTCCTGCCGGCGGTAGAGCTCCAGGGCGATCACGGCGGACTCCGCGTCCAGGCCGGTGATCGTGTAGGTGACGAGTTCGGTGCCGTCCAGGGCCGTGACGGCGACGAAGGGGGCGGGGACCGCGCCGAAGCGGGCCGGGCCGCCGCCCGCGGTGGGCAGGGCGAGCAGGACGTCGACGCGGTGCACCGCCTCGGGCACGGCGGCCAGGTCGACGGCGAGCCGGTGCTCGGCGGCGGCCTGGCGGGAGACCTCCAGGCCGGGCAGGACGGGGGCGCCGGGGTGGACCACCCACTCGGCGCCCCGCACTCTGCCGCTGTCGTCGCCGAGTGTGGCCGCGGCCACGACCGGACTGCCGGCCGAGATCCGGATCTCCAGGCGGACCTCGGAGAGCGGGTGGTTCTGCCCCCGCACCAGCTCGGCCGTCATCGCCCTCGTCCCCCTGATGTCACTGGTGTCGCTGGTGTCGTGTGTTTACAGGCGCGGGCTCACAGGTGCGGCAGGATGACCGGGATCAGGTCCTGGAAGGTACGGCCGTTGGCGGGGGCGCCGAGGGCCGTCATCGTCCAGGCGCCGTTCACGCGGTGCACCTTCGCCATGATCTGGGCGGTGTAGTTGCCGCCGCCCGCGAGGGTGTAACGGGCGAGCTCCTCGCCGTTGGTCTCGTCGACCAGGCGGCAGAACGCGTTCTGCACCTCCTGGAACGTCTGGCCCGTGAAGGAGTTCACGGTGAAGACGATCTGGTCGATGTGGACCGGCACGCGCTCCAGGTCGACGAGGATCGACTCGTCGTCACCGCCCTGGCCGGCGCCGCCGACCAGGTTGTCGCCGGTGTGCCGCACCGAGCCGTCGTCGCTGACCAGGTGCTGGAAGAAGACGACGTCGACGGGCTGCTTGCCGGCGAACAGCACGGCGGAGGCGTCGAGGTCGATCTCGCGCGTGCGCGAGCCGAACAGGCCCCGGCGAGGCGCCGCCTGCCAGCCGAGACCCATGCGGACCGCGGTCAGGCTGCCCCCGTCGTTCTTCTGCAGACTGATGGCCTGACCCTTGGTCAAATTGACGGTCACGGCTGATACCCCTCTCGGACTGCTCCCCTGTCGCCGCGGATTCCACGGCTTCCAAGAACCCTACGCAGGAGCGCGGACATCACCGCACTCCGGTCCGCATTTTGTGTCGGTCTTGCAACACAGCGCATCCGGTCCGCGCCCCACCGGCCCCGCCACCACAGGGTGCGAGGTCAGGCCAGGCCCGCTTCCCGCATCTGCCGCAGTTCCTTCTTCATCTCCGAGACCTCGTCCCGCAGCCGCGCCGCGATCTCGAACTGCAGATCGGCCGCGGCGGCGCGCATCCGCTCCGTCATCTCCTCGATCTGCTCGGCGAGTTCGGCCGCCGGCCGGTCGGTGGGCACCGTCACCTTCGCCTTGCCCTTGGCGGACTTGGCGGACTTGGCCGGCACGGGGGCCTTCGCGTCCTTGCCGTCCTTGCCCTTGCGGTACCCGGTGCCGAGCAGCTGCTCGGTGTCGACCTCCTCGCGGGCGATCTGCGCGACGATGTCGTTGATCTTCTTGCGCAGCGGCTGCGGGTCGATGCCGTTGGCCTTGTTGTACGCGATCTGCTTCTCCCGGCGGCGGTTGGTCTCCTCGATGGCCTTCTCCATCGCCGGGGTGATCTTGTCGGCGTACATGTGGACCTGGCCCGAGACGTTGCGCGCGGCGCGGCCGATGGTCTGGATGAGTGAGGTGCCCGAGCGCAGGAAGCCCTCCTTGTCGGCGTCGAGGATCGCCACCAGGGACACCTCGGGCAGGTCCAGGCCCTCGCGCAGCAGGTTGATGCCGACCAGGACGTCGTACTCGCCGGTGCGCAGCTCGCGCAGCAGTTCGACCCGGCGCAGGGTGTCGACGTCGCTGTGCAGATAGCGCACCTGGATGCCGAGCTCCAGGAAGTAGTCGGTCAGGTCCTCGGCCATCTTCTTGGTGAGCGTGGTGACCAGGACGCGCTCGTCCTTCTCCACACGGTCCCGGATCTCGTGCACCAGGTCGTCGATCTGGCCCTCGGTGGGCTTGACGACGACCTGGGGGTCGACCAGGCCGGTGGGGCGGATGATCTGCTCGACCTGGCTGTCGGAACGCGACAGCTCGTACGGCCCGGGGGTCGCCGACAGGTACACCGTCTGGTCGATGCGCTGCTGGAACTCCTCCCACTTCAGCGGCCGGTTGTCCAGGGCGGAGGGGAGCCGGAAGCCGTGCTCCACCAGGGTGCGCTTGCGGGAGGCGTCGCCCTCGTACATCGCGCCGATCTGGGGGACGGTGACGTGCGACTCGTCGATGACGAGCAGGAAGTCCTCCGGGAAGTAGTCCAGCAGCGTGTGGGGCGGGGTGCCCGGTGCACGGTCGTCGAAGTGCATCGAGTAGTTCTCCACGCCGGAGCAGGTGCCGATCTGGCGGAGCATCTCGATGTCGTACGTGGTGCGCATGCGCAGCCGCTGGGCCTCCAGCAGCTTGCCCTGCTTCTCCAGCTCGGCCAGGCGCTCGGTCAGCTCCTTCTCGATGCCGTTGATCGCCCGCTCCATGCGCTCGGGGCCGGCGATGTAGTGGGAGGCCGGGAAGACGTACAACTGCTGGTCGTCGCTGATGATCTCGCCGGTGATCGGGTGCAGCGTGGACAGCGCCTCGATCTCGTCGCCGAACATCTCGATGCGGACGGCCAGCTCCTCGTAGACCGGGAAGATCTCGACGGTGTCGCCACGCACCCGGAAGGTGCCGCGGGTGAAGGCCATGTCGTTGCGCGTGTACTGGATGTCCACGAAGCGGCGCAGCAACTCGTCCCGGTCGGTCTCCTCGCCGACCCGGAGGGGGACCATGCGGTCCACGTACTCCTGCGGCGTACCCAGGCCGTAGATGCAGGAGACGGAGGCGACCACGACGACGTCGCGGCGGGTGAGCAGCGAGTTGGTCGCGGAGTGGCGCAGGCGCTCGACCTCCTCGTTGATCGAGGAGTCCTTCTCGATGTAGGTGTCCGACTGGGGGACGTAGGCCTCGGGCTGGTAGTAGTCGTAGTACGAGACGAAGTACTCGACCGCGTTGTTCGGCAGGAGCTCGCGGAACTCGTTGGCCAACTGGGCGGCCAACGTCTTGTTGGGCGCCATCACGAGGGTCGGGCGCTGGAGCCTCTCTATCATCCACGCGGTGGTGGCGGACTTGCCGGTGCCGGTGGCGCCGAGCAGGACGACGTCCTTCTCGCCCGCCCGGATGCGCCGGGCGAGCTCGTCGATGGCCTGCGGCTGGTCGCCGCTGGGCCGGTAGGGGCTGACGACCTCGAAGGGCGCCACCGTGCGTTCGATGTGTGAGACGGGCCGCATGACATCCACCGTACGACCCGCCACTGACATCGATATTGCTGGGCGGATCCCGGTCAGCGGTTCTGCGGGGCGCGGAGGCGTTCGCGGGCCGGGCCGGGGTGCGGGGCGCGGGCCGGGCCGCGGCGGGTGCGGGACAGGGGGCGGCCGGTGGCGTGGGGGACGAGTTCACCGGCCGGGACGCCCGGCTTGTGCTCGGCGGGGGCCCAGTCGGGCCCGCCCAGGACCATCTGCCGGTCGAACAGGACGACGGCACCGGCGAGCAGCAGGAGGGTGAGCGGGCCGACCATCATCGGCGCGAGCAGGACGGCCGGTGACTCGCCGTCGGCGGGGGTGCCGCCGGTGCCGTGCAGGTGGACGCTGACGGCGGCCATGCCGGTGTAGTGCATGCCGCTGACGGCGAGCCCCATGACCAGGCTCGCGCCGACGCTCCACAGCGGTCCCCTGACCTGTCCGGCCGCCCAGAGGGCGGCAGTGGCGGCGACGACGGCGATGACGACGGAGGCGGCGACGGTGAGGGTGTCGTACTCCAGGGTGCCGTTGAGCCGCATTCCGGCCATGCCCAGATAGTGCATGGTGGCGATGCCCAGGCCGGTGATCGTGCCGCCGGTGAACAGCGCGGAGCCGGTCGCGCCCCGGTAGCCGACGATGAAGATCCCGACGCCCACCATGACGATGGCGACGGCCAGGCTGACGTACGTCGTCGGCCGGTCGTAGTGGACGGGCGCCTCCTCGACGGTGAAGCCGGTCATCGCCACGAAGTGCATGGTCCATATGCCGGAGCCGATCGCCGCCGAGGCCAGGGCGAGCCAGCCGGGGCGCCAGGAGTTCGCGACCAGCAGGGCGCGGGTGGTGCAGCGCAGGCCGAGGGCCCCGCCCAGGCAGGCCATGACACAGGCCACCACCGGGGTGACGAGCCCGTAGCTGAATCCGTCGACCGTGCCTTGCATGCGCGGCTGCCCTTCCGCCCTCTTGAGTCCCGGAATGTCGCGAGATGCCCCCCAGTCCCAGGACCGCCACGCGGTCAGGGCTGACGCAGAGAGTATGACTCCCCCGGATCGGCCGAACGATTTTGCGGCAAAGAAACACGACCTCGCCGCAGATGTGTGGCAACGGTGGGCACACGGGGGTCAACTCCGCGTACGTCGCGTTCTCCGCGCGGTCGCGCCTTATTTACCGTCTGCTGTCATCCTTGTGCTGTCCGTGACCGTTTTGTCGCGAGGAGTACGCATGCGCGCGTGTGCAGTCGCCGTCACGACCACCGCACTGGTGGGGGCCACTCTGCTGTTGCCCACGTCCGAGGTGCGGGCCGCCGGAACCCCTGAACGGCCCCCGGTGGTCGTCGCCCACCGGGGCGCCTCCGCCTACGCCCCGGAGAACACCCTGGCCGCCGTCGACAAGGCCGCCGCGCTCGGCTTCTCCTGGGTGGAGAACGACGTGCAGCGCACCAAGGACGGCCGGCTCGTGGTGATCCACGACGACAGTCTGCGGCGGACGACCGACGTCGAGAAGGTCTTTCCCGGCCGGGCGCCGTGGAAGGTGAAGGACTTCACCGCCGCGGAGATCGCCCGCCTGGACGCGGGCAGCTGGTTCTCCCCCGCGTACGCGGGCACGCGCGTGCCGACGCTGGAGCAGTATCTGCGCCGGGTCGAGCACCACCACGAGAAGCTGCTGCTGGAGATCAAGAACCCCGAGCTGTATCCGGGCATCGAGCAGCAGCTCCTGAAGGAGCTGGCCAACGACGGCTGGCTCGACCAGCGGCATCTGGCGGACCGGCTGATCGTGCAGAGCTTCAGCGCGGACAGCCTGCGGATCGTGCACGAGCTGAAGCCCGCCGTCCGGACCGGCTTCCTCGGCCGTCCGGCCGTGGCGGACCTGAACCGGTACGCGGCCTTCGCGGACCTGATCAACCCGTCCCACGGCACGCTCTCCGCGGATTACGTGAAGGCCGTCCACGCCCATGTCGGACCGCACCTCAAGCCGCTGAAGGTCTTCGCCTGGACGGTGGACGACGCCGCCCGTGCCCGGACCGTCGCCGGCTACGGCGTGGACGGGATCATCACGAACAAGCCGGACGTGGTGCGGGCGGCGCTCGACGATGCGTGAGCGCCCCGCTCAAGCCGCCGCGGGAGCGAGCCCGGGGCAGAGCCGGGAGCGTTGTCAGTGGCGGGCCGTAGCGTAGTCCCATGGACAGCCACGAGCACAGTGAACAGGTCGTGTGGGCCGTCGTCGACACCGGCATCGGCCCCCTGCTGCTGGCCGCGACCCGCCAGGGCCTGGTCAACGTCGTGTTCCACGCCACCGACGCGATACGGGACCAGGCGCCGGCCCGGCTGGCGTCCCGGCTGGGCGGCGAGCCGGTCGAGGAGTCCGGCTCCCCGCTACTGGCGGAGCCGATACGCCAGGTCCGGGCGTACTTCGCGGGCGAGCGGCGCGACTTCGAGCTGCCGCTGGACTGGTCGCTGGTCTCGGGCTTCAACCGGCAGGTGCTGCGCGAGCTCGCGTCGACCGTGCCGTACGGCACGGTCGTCGGGTACGGCGATCTCGCCGAGCGGGTCGGGCAGCCCGGTGCCGCGCAGGCGGTGGGCGCGGCGATGGGCTCCAATCCGCTGCCGGTGGTGGTGCCGTGCCACCGGGTGGTCGAGAGCGACGGGGGCATCGGCGGATTCGGGGGCGGTCGGGAGACCAAGCGGAGGCTGCTCGCACTGGAGGGAGTGCTGCCCGAGCCGCTGTTCTGAGGTCCCTGCTCGTCCAGAGCTCCTTGCTCGTCTAGTCGTAGTGACGGGCCTCGAAGATGTTCCCGTCGGGGTCGCGGAAGTAGAAGCTGCGCCTGGCCTTGCCGCGTGCGCCGTAGGCGTCGTAGGAGAAGTCGGTCATGGGGACGTCGTGTTCCTGGAGGCGGGTGCGCAGGGCGTCGAAAGCGGCGGCGGGCAGGGACAGGCAGACGTGGTTCACCGGGTGGCCCGCGCTGTCGCCGGCGCCGGGGAGCATGTCCATGCGCCGCACCATGTCGTGCGGGGCGAGGTCGAGGATCGTCTCCTCGTTGAGGCGTACGGAGGGGAAGGAGACCTTGCCGGCGGCGAACTCGTCGACCCGTAGCGGCTCCAGGCCGACGGTCTTCTCGTAGAAGCCGGCGGCGGCGACCGGGTCGCGCACCCACAGGACGACGTGGTCGAAGCGTGGGGCGTTGTCCGTCATGTTGTCCGTCATGCCTTACAGGCTGGTGGCGTGCCGTGCGGGGCGCAAGGGGGCGACGGTGAGTCGACGGTGCCCGTCGGCTGGGACTGCGCCCCGTGCTGTGCCCACCCGGCCCGTCCGCCGTCATCGCCTCAGCCGTTCCAGGCCGGACGGCGTGGGTCGTCCGCGCGTACCAGGACGTCGGCGGTGGCGGCCGGGGCGGTTTCGGTCTCGTAGCGTTCGAAGGCGGGGAGGGTCCAGTGGTCCGGCTCGGGGGTGTGGCGGCGCAAGGCGCCCGGGGAGAGGAGGAGGTGGACGGTCAGGTCGAAGGGGAACCAGTGGCGCAGCAGGAGAGGGCCGTGCAGCAGGAGCACGGCTCCGGGCGGGAGCTGGACGTAGGGGCTGCGGGTGGCGCGGTCGGTGACCGGGTCCCACAGGTCGGGCAGGACACGGCCGTCACCGCCGGGTTCGAGGGGGCCGAAGACCTCGCGCCACAGGGCACCGGTGTCGAGCCAGCCGTCGTAGTAGGAGTCCACGTCCCGGTGGCCGTGTTCCAGGCGGAGGGAGGCCGGGCGCAGGAAGCCCTCGGTGCCGACGACCAGCGAGGGCCGGCCGAGCGGGCGCAGCGCTTCGGCGACGCGTCCGGCGAGGTCGCCGGGGCGGGCGGCGGGGGCGCCGTCGAAGGCGACGCGCGGCCAGGGGCTGCCGTCGCCGAGCTTCAGGTCGAGCAGGCGCTCGGCGAGGCGGTCGGCGAGCCGTTCCCAGGTGATCGCTTGAAGTCGCACACCGCCCATGATGCGGCAGGCCTCGCCCTTCCCACCGGGCCCGCCGGGCACTGTGCGCACGCCGCTCGCGGACGTATCGTGGCCGGAAAGACGTGGTGCCCAGGCAAGGGGGACGGCCATGGCCGATCCCAAGGGTTTCATGACCACACCCCGTCGGGAGTGGCCGCGCCGGCCGGTCGAGGAGCGGGTGCGGGACTGGCGCGAGGTATATGTGCCGGGCGGGTTGCTGCCGATCATCAGCAAGCAGGCGGACCGGTGCATGGACTGCGGGGTGCCGTTCTGCCACGAGGCCTGCCCGCTGGGCAATCTGATCCCCGAGTGGAACGACCTGGTGTCCCGGGAGGACTGGCGGGCGGCGAGCGACCGGCTGCACGCGACCAACAACTTCCCCGAGTTCACGGGGCGGTTGTGTCCAGCGCCGTGCGAGGCGGGGTGCGTGCTGGCGATCAACCAGCCGGCCGTCACCATCAAGAACGTGGAGTGCGCGATCGCCGACCGGGCATGGGAGGAGGGGTTCACCCCGCCGCAGCCGCCGGACCGGCTGTCCGGGCGGACCGTCGCGGTGATCGGTTCGGGGCCGACGGGGCTGGCCGCGGCGCAGCAGCTGACCCGTGCGGGGCACACGGTCGCGGTGTACGAGCGGGACGACCGGCTCGGTGGGCTCATGCGGTACGGCATCCCCGCGTTCAAGATGGAGAAGCACCATCTGGAGCGGCGGCTGGAGCAGATGTGGGCCGAGGGGACCAAGTTCCGTACGTCCACGGTGGTGGGGCGGGACGTGGGGGCGGCGGAGCTGCGGGCGCGCTACGACGCCGTAGTGATCGCGACGGGAGCGACTGCGTGGCGGGAACTTCCGGTCCCCGGGCGGGAGCTGGCCGGGATCCACCAGGCGATGGAGTACCTGCCGCTGTCCAACCGGGTGTGCGAGGGGGATCTCGACACCTCCCCCGTGTGCGCCGCCGGCCGGCATGTCGTGATCGTCGGCGGCGGGGACACGGGGTCCGACTGCCTGGGCACGGCGGTGCGGCAGGGCGCCGCGTCCGTGACGCAGCTGGACATCTACGCCCAGCCGGGCACGGAGCGCGACGACGACACCGAGCCGTGGCCGACGTACCCGAAGATCTACCGGCTGTCGGCCGCCCACCAGGAGGCGGGCGCCCTGCGCACGGCGCCCGCCGCGGACGCCGACGCGCGGCTGTTCGCGGCGTCGACGCTCCGCTTCACCGGTGACGCCGAGGGACACGTGTGCGCGTTGCACCTGGTCGAGGTCGACGCGCGGCGCCGCCCCCTGCCGGGCACCGGGCGCACGCTCCCCGCCGACCTCGTCCTGCTCGCGCTGGGCTTCTCCGGCCCGTCCCGGGAGGACGGCCTGATCGCCCAGCTGGGCCTGGACCTCACGCCCCGCGGCACGATCGCCCGCGACGGCGCCTTCGCGACCAACGTCCCCGGCGTCTTCGCCGCCGGGGACGCGGCCCGCGGCCAGTCCCTCATCGTCTGGGCCATCGCCGAGGGCCGCGCGGTCGCGGCAGCCGTGGATCACTACCTGACCGGCGCCCCTTCACGACTCCCGTCCCCGATCGGCCCGTACGACCGCCCGATGCGGGTCTAGCAACGCGACCGGGCCGGGCGTCACGGCTTGCGGGCCACCGCCCCGTACCCCGGGATCACCCCGTCGTCCTGGCCCGGGACCGGGTCGCCCAGCTCCGGGTGCCACTTGTGGACGATCTCGACGCCCGGGTCCACCAGCTCCAGGCCGTCGAAGAAGCGGGTGAACTCCTCGCGGGAGCGCAGGGCCAGGGTCACGCCGGCCGCCTTCAGTCTGGCCGTGGCCTCCGTCGCTGAATCGTCCGGGCTGAAGTCGGCGGTGGCGTGGGTCATCATCACGTAGCTGCCGGACGGGAATTCGGCGAGGAGACGGGAGACCAGTTCGTGGGCGCCGTCCTCGTCGGGGATGAAGTGGAGCAGGGCGATCATGGAGAGGGCCACGGGCCGGCCGAGGTCCAGGACCTTCCGGGCGCCCTCCATGATCGTGGCCGGGTCGCGCACGTCGGCCTGGAGGTACTCCGTGACGCCCTCGGGCGTGCTGCGCAGCAGGGCCGCCGCGTGGGTCAGCACGATGGGGTCGTTGTCGCAGTAGACGACGCGCGCGTCGGGCGCGACCTCCTGGGCGACCTGGTGGAGGTTCGGCTCGGTCGGGATGCCGGTGCCTATGTCCAGGAACTGCCGTACGCCCTGCCCGGCCAGCCACCGCGTGGCCCGGTGCATGAACGCGCGGTTGACCTTGGCCATCACCGGCACCCGCGGTTCGAGGGCCACCATCTGCCGGCCCAGCTCCTCGTCGACGGGGTAGTTGTCCTTGCCGCCGAGGTACCAGTCGTACATCCGTGCGGGGTGCGGCCTGCTCGTGTCGATCGCGATCCCGTTCTCGACCTCGATCCTGTTCCCGGTCTCGTTCCCGGTCCCGTTCTCGTTCTCACGCGCGGTCATACGACACCTCTTAAGCATCCAAGGAAGAAGGGGCAGAAGGAAGTCATGATCAAGTCAACACCACATCAAGGGAGTTGAGAGCAGAACAAAAAACTCAGGCGAGCAGGAAGTCCGCCACCCCCGCCTTCGCACCCTCGATGAACGCCGTCATCTCGTCCGTCGTGTAGATGAGCGCCGGCCCGTCCGGGTCGGTCGACTGGCGGACCGCGATCCGGCCGTCGGCCAGCTTCATCGCCTCCAGGCAGTTGCCTCCGTTGCCACCGCTCCACGGCTTGTGCCAGCCCTCGCTGCCCAACTCGCGGGCGGGCATGCCGTTGTAGATGCGCTGGTAGACGCGTTCCATTCAGAGCTCCTTGCGGAGATCCCGGAGGATCTCCTTCGTGCGATGTGCTGTGGCGGCCTGCGCCGCCATGCGGTCCATGACCTCGAGGTGGGTCGCCACCTCCTGGCGCGCGTCCAGGTAGACGGCACCGGTCAGGTACTCGCTGTAGACCATGTCCGGCAGTTCGGGCATGGCGAATCGGAACAGCACGAAGGGCCCGTACGTGCCCGGGTGCGGCCCCGAGGAGAACGGGGCGACCTGGAGCGTCACATTGGGCAACTTCGTGGCCTGAAGCAACTTGTCGACCTGTGCACGCATCACCTCGGGGCCGCCGACCCGGCGGCGCAGCGCGGTCTCGTCCATCACCGCCCAGAACCTGGGCGCGTCGGGACGGGTGAGCAGGTCCTGGCGTTGCATGCGCAGCGCGACATGGCGCTCGATGTCCTCGGGGCTGGTCTGGCCGATGGCCCCGGACTTGAGCACGCCGCGCGCGTAGTCCTCGGTCTGCAGCAGGCCGGGGACGAAGTGCGGCTCGTACGACCGGATGAGCGTGGCGGCGCCCTCCAGGCTGACGTACATCGAGAACCAGCCCGGCAGGATGTCGTGGAAGCGCTGCCACCAGCCGGGGCGGTTGGCCTCCTCGGCGAGCCGCATGAAGAGCCCGGCCTCGTCGTCGGGGACGCCGTACGCCTTCAACAGCAGTTGCAGGTAAGGGATTTTGAGGGCGACCTCGGCCATCTCCATACGGCGTACGGTCGCGGGGGCGACGTGCAGGACGCGGGCGGCCTCCTCACGCTTGAGCCCCGCACGCTCCCGCAGGTCCAGCAGGCGCCGGCCGAGCACGACCTGCCCGACGGTCGGCGCGGACCGCGGCTCACTCACACTCCACCTCCACGACTCGGGGACAGCCTTGCGACGCCGTTCGACGATCCGTTCCGGGGGTCGAGCAAGGCCCCCCGGGCGATCCCCAGGAGGCTCCCCCGGCGATCCCGGGGCGGCACCAACTGGCGCCACTCGACGCGCTGTTGCGTGCAGTGTGCCATGACCTCTCACCGCGTCACCCACCACTCTGCATTTTTCAGAGTGCCACTTGCCAAGTGTTCATGGCGGGGAGATAGTGGCAAGCGTGATTCCGTCCCCGCCCTTAGGAACAGACATGTCCGCGAGCCCGTTGGGCTCCGGCGCTCCCATGGGAGCGGGCCCCGGTGAGGCCGCTGTCCTGCGTCGGTTCCGTTTCGAACTGGCCGCGCATCCCGCTTCTCCCGCTCAGGCCAGGCGCCTGACCAGGGCCCGGCTGACCGGCTGGTCCGTGTGCGAGGACACCTGCGAGACGGCGGCCCTGGTCGTCTCCGAGCTGGTCACCAACGCCGTCGTGCACACCGCCAGCAGCCAGATCGTGTGCGAACTACAAAACAGTGCCGGCCTGGTGCGCATAGCCGTACGCGACGAGGGGTGCGCGCCGGGCGAGCCGCACCCGTCCCCGCAGCTGCCGGAGGAGGAGCACGGGAGGGGCCTGCTTCTCGTCGACGCGCTGTGCCGGGCGTGGGGGGCGCAGGAGTACGGCCCCGGCCTGGTGGTGTGGGCGGAGATCCCCCGCGGGTCCGCTCCCGCGCACAACGCCCCTCCCGCGCACCACACTTCTCAGGTGCAGGAGACGCAGGAGATACGGAGCGACCTGGGCTGGGGCGCCCGCCCCAAGCCGGGCCCGTCCCGCGACACGGGCGACGAGGGCGACCCGCAGGCACACCACGGAACGGGGGCCGTATGGCTGTGACCGGTACCGGCACCCTGGGCGGTTCCGGCCGTGCGCTCAGCCTGAACACGCTCGTACGCCTGGGCCGCGACGCGCGCACCCCCGGCGCACCCCGACGCCTGCCCCTCCCCGAGGGCATGACGACCCCTCTGGGCTACGACGCGGTGGCGGTCCCCGCCCAGCTCGGTTCCGAGCTCATGTCCCGCCTCCCCCGCGTGGGCTGCGTCTACGCCGACCGCGCGCACTGGTGGTGGGCAGTGCCCGCGGACTCCGACTACGCCCTGCACTGGCCGGCCCCCGCCCACTACTCCACGGGCGCGGTCCTCCCCGCCACCTCGCACCCCGCCCTCACCCTGGTCCACCGCCCCCAGGGCACGATCCCCTACACCCCGCCGATCCCCCTCTACCTGACCCTGTGCCGGACAACAGGAGCCACCCCGGCCTGGTGCCGCCCCGTCACGGCGTGACGCACGCCCCGGTCGGCGGCCCCCGCGTTCCGGCACGTGCCGTGGTCACGGCGCTGCCCGTCCGCCAGGACCGCCGTCAGGTCCGCTCGGAGCCGGCTTTCGTGTAGAGGACTTCGCGGGCCTGCTCCGCGGCGCGGATGATGCTCTCGCCGACGAAGTCGAGGGAGCGGGCGACGTTCTCCAGGCGGGCGGCGGCCGGGGTGTCGCGGCCGAGGACGGCGACGCCCTGGCGCGCGGTCTCGGCGAGCTGGGCGTTGACTCGGGCACTGTCGATCATCGACTGGTACCAGATGTCGTCGACGATGCAGCGCTCGCGGCGGCGTTCGTCGCGTATCTCGTCCCGGGCATCCTGATGCTGACCGTCGCCTTCACCGCGATCGGCAGCGCGGTGGCGGTCGCCATGGATACGACCGAGGGCATCATCGCCCGCTTCCGCACGATGGCGATCCACCGCGGGTCGGTGCTCATCGGGCACGTCGTCGGCAGCGTGCTGCAGTGCGTGACGAGCGTGGCCCTCGTCGGGGCCGTCGCGGTGGCCCTCGGGTTCCGGTCCACGGATGCCACCGCCGTGGAGTGGATCCTGGCGGTGGGGCTGGTGGCACTCCTCGCCCCGGCGCTGAACTGGATCGCGGTCGGAATGGGCCTGTCCAGCCCGAGCCCCGAGGCGGCCGGCGACAACGCCCTGCCGCTGATGATCCTGCCGCTCCTCTCCAGCGCCTTCGTCCCGGTCGACGCGATGCCGGGCTGGTTCCCGGCCGGTCGCCGAGTACCGGCCGTTCACCCCGGCCGTCGAGACCCTGCGCGGGCTGCTGCTCGGCACCGAGATCGGCCACAACGGATGGCTGGCCGTCGCCCGGTGCCTCGGGCCGGCCGTGCTCGGCTCCTTCTGGTCCACGTCGCTGTCCGACCGCGACCCGGAGTAGACCCGAGGTGGACCCGAAGCAGACCCGAGGCAACCGCCCCGACAGCACGGGCGGTCACGCCGTCGCGTCCGCCGCCCCCTCGCCGCTGCGGACGATCACCAGGAACGTGTCGGTCGCGAGGTCCATGACAACCTCGGCGGGAAGCCCCTCCTGGCGCCGGGCATGGGCGAACTCCTCCGCCGGCCAGGAGCCGCGCGGACCGCCTGCGGGAAAGCGTTGGAGCACCGTTCGCCCGTTCACCTGGCACCTCCACCTTGTCGTGCTGTGGTTCAGAGATTTAAACGCCAAGCATGGGGTCAATGTCTCGCCCCGTGACGGTACTGAGACGTACTCGACACGAGTTCAAGGTCAGAAGCGCGTCCTACCTCACACTTTCCACTGTTTCCGGTACGGTCCGCTTCGCTCTGCGCACCCTCCGCATTCGCCTCCGTCCGGACAGGGGGCGGGTACGCCAGTGCCCCGTGACCCAAGGCGAACGGTCACGGGACACGGCACTGCACTGCTCTACGCGGTGTGCTGAGCGGCGAACCCGACGAACTCCGCCCAGGCGTCCGGCGTAAGGCTCACCACCGGGCCTGCCTTGTCCTTCGAGTCACGTACGTGCGTGGCGCCCAGCCAGGCGTACACATGGAGCTGGATCGCCTCGGCCTCCAGCCTCGCCGCATCCCGGAAGAACGGCGGATACTGCGCCTGCGCCACCTCCTCCTTCCCCGCCTTCAAGACCCCACCCGCGCCGAGCACTTCGTCAGCCCTGTCGATGAACCTCGGCGGCGGGATCCGCCTCCCCTGCTCAAAGCTGGCGATCGTGGACGCCGAGTACCATGTCCGACAAAACCCCGTGCCCAGAGGCGAGTCGGGCCGGGGTCTGCTCCTGGTGGAGGCGCTGGCGGACGACTGGGGGGTGATGCCCCGGCCCTGCGGCCCCGGCAAGGTCGTCTGGGCGCAGGTGCGGCTGCCGGGGACGGGCGGCCAGGAGCCGGTCAGACCTGTTCGAAGTGGAACGCCTTGATGAAGCAGTCGCGGGGCTGGGCGACAGCGAAGAGGACGCACTCCACGAGCGACTGCGCGGTGAGCGCGTCCTCGGCCCCGCGCGGTGTGGTCTCCCACTCCTCGGAGAGCGGGTCGGGGTTGTCGAAGTCGGGCGGGTAGAGGGAGATCATCCGGACTCCCCGGGGCCGCAGGCGCTTGGAGAGGATCTCGGTGAACCCCGCCTGGGCGCTCTTGGCCGCGTAGAAGGCGGCGTGCGCGTCCGAGCGGTGGTGACCGGCGGTTCCGCAGGCGGAGACCATGGTCACCACATCCGGCTTGTCCGAGTTGAGCAGGAGAGGGAGGAAGTTCTTCACGGCCAGGACGGTGCCGGTGGCGCCGGAGGCAATGGTGTCGACGACGGCGTCGTCGGAGACGGAGGTGAGGTCCGGGCTTCCGAGGTAACTGGCACCGTTGTTGATCAGCACGTCGACGTGGTCGGTGTGCCGGGCGACGCCGGCGGCGAAGTCGCGGATCGAGGCGGGGTCCGTCAGGTCGCAGGCGAAGGCGTGGACCCGCTGGTGCCCTCGGTCGTGGATCTCGTCGCGGACGCGCTCGGCGGCGGCGAGCCCGCGCGTGGAGAGGAAGACCTCGGCGCCGAGGTCCGCGAGGCGGATGGCCAGGGTGCGGCCGAAGTCGCGGCCGGCGGCGGTGATGACCACGCGGTGGTCGTCGAATCTCATCTCGGTCCTCCTTGTTCGTGGCCCGGACGGCGCGGTGGAGTGCGGCGGCCGCCAGGGAAGTGGGGCTCACCGGCGATCTTCCGCTTTCGCCGGCGGCCGGTCGATCCGGCCCGTCGCGGTCGGGCCGGATCGACCGAACGTCTCTGGTCAGACTGCCCGTTCGGCGGCGGCCGGCGTGGTCGGCGCCTCGCCGCGCTCGGCCTGCAGCAGCTGCCGACGCTTGGCGCCTCCCGAGATGCGGTGCAGGCGGTACGAACCGGGCTTGCGTGCCTCACCGGCCAGGTGCTTGACGATGCCCCGGCACACGAACTCCTTGAGCCTCGCGCCGGGGCGGCCGGCGATGTGGAACCACAGCGCGACGTCGTACCGGTGGGCGAACTGGAAGATGCCGGCGCGTCGGCCCAGGCTGATGCACTGGCCGGCGAACACCTGGTTGAGGTCCGAGGGCTGCTCGCCCACGATCCGGCTGAGCACCGTGTCGGCGGCCCGCGCGCCCAGCGGCATCGCGGCCTGGCAGCTCATCCGCAGCGGCAGGCCGGACGGTGCCGCCGAGTCGCCGGCCGCGACGATGCGCTGGTCGTCCACGCTGGTCAGCGTCTCGTCCGTGCGCAGGCGGCCCACGGCGTCGGTGCTCAGTCCGCTGCGCGCGGCCAGGTCCGGCACGCCGAAGCCGGCGGTCCAGACGGTCACCCGGCTCGGCAGCTCGCGGCCGTCGGCGAGCCGTACGGCATCGCGCGTCACCGCCGTCACCTTCGTGCCGGGGCCGTCGAACACGGTCACCCCGAGCCCGGCCAGCCGCTTGGCGACCGAGCGCCGGCCCCGCGGGTGCAGGTACGGGCCGAGCGTCCCGCCACAGACCAGGGTCACGGTGCGGCCTGCCTCCGCCAGCTCGGCGGCGGTCTCGATGCCGGTCGGACCGGCTCCGACCACCGTCACCGCGGCCGTCGCGGGCGCGGCGTCGAGGACCGGTCGCAGCCGCCGCGCCTCCTCCAGGGTGGCGATCGGATGGGCGAACTCGGCCGCTCCGGGCACGCGCGGATCGGCGCTGCCGCTGCCCACGGCGTAGACCAGGTAGTCGTAGCCGACCGTGCCGCCGTCCGCCAGCGCCACGCGGCGCCCGGCCGCGTCGATCCGGGTCACGGTGTCGACCACCAGCCGGACGCCGTCGGCCAGGACGTCCCGGTAGTCGACGACCGCGTCGTCGGACCCGCCCACCAGCTGGTGCAGGCGGACCCGGTGGACGAAGGCCGGGCGCGGGTTGATCAGCGTCACGGTCACGTCGTCGCGCCGCGTCAGGCGATTGGCGGCCATGACGCCGGCGTACCCGCCGCCGATCACGACGATGTCGGTGCTCTCAGCCATGGGGTCTCCTCCGGTTCCAGGGGTTCGACCTCAAGACACCGCGTCATCGGCCACTGTGACAGCATGTGAGACACATCACTGACCGACTGGGGGAAGTCCGTCGGTGGGGCTCTCACCAAGGCCGTACCGGGCCCGTTTGGCAGGTATGCGCCACAACACGCCACCTGCGGCTGCTGAGTCCTGTCGTCGAACGTGGGTCGGTAGGGTCTCGCGGACGGACTTCGAGCAGATGGTGAGCCGCGCAGTGGTGCGAGACCTTTACAACATCCGGTTGCGGCCCGCGGAGGACACCGCAACACCGCTGACCGACGAGGAGGAGCAGCGCTTCCGCGCCCTTCTGTTCAGCGAACTCGGCAACAAGATCGCCGACCAGGGCTACGCGCGCTTCCCCGCGTACACGCCGGAGGACCGGCGCCGGCTGGTCGATGTCGCGCACCGCCTCACCGCCCACTGGGGGCAGCAGGTGTTCGTCGAGGCCGAGGACCGGACCCGCCTCAGGCTCTGCCTCGCCGGATACGAAGTGCTGCCGAAGACGTTACCGGTGGACTCCTGAATCCGTCCGTCCACTGATCTCGGTCCGTGGATCATGGTTTCGCAAGGTTGCCTGCGATTGCGGCGAGCAGGGCGTCGCCGCAGGCGGCGGAGGTGTCCGCGGCCCAACAGACGTAGCCGTCGGGGCGGATGAGCAGGACGGCAGCGCCCAGGTCGTCGGTGCATGCGGCGCGGACGAGGTCGACTCGTGGCGGGAGCCGGAGGTCGGCCGGGACCGTTCCGGCCAGATCGAGCAGGACGGCGTGCCCCGAGCCGAACAGCGTCGACAGCCGGGTGGGACCGGCTTCGGTGACCAGGACGGCGTCCGGCATGCGCTGTCCGGTCAGCGGATGCTCGCCGGGCAGCTCGTAGCTCAGCGACAGGCCGGACGTCAGTCCCGCGAGATGGCGGTTGGTGTGGGGCAGGCGCAGCAGGTCGGTGAAGATGTCACGCAGGGCGGCCACGTCCTCGCTCGGGTTCGGGTCCGCCAGGACGCGCTGCGCCGAGGTGTGGTGCAGGACCTGGGCTCCGGCCGGATGCCGTTCGGCGTGGTAGCTGTCCAGGAGGCCGCTCGGTGCCCGGCCCTGGACGGTCGCGGCCAGTTTCCAGCCGAGGTTGAACGCGTCCTGGATGCCGAGGTTGAGCCCCTGGCCACCCAGCGGCGGGTGGATGTGTGCGGCGTCGCCCGCGAACAGGACGCGGCCCGCGCGGTAGTGCTCCAGCTGTCGCGTGGCGTCGCTGAACCGCGAGGAGTTGTCCACGGCACCGAGGGTGGTCCCATGGCCGTACACGGCCTGCAGCGCGGCGGCGATCTCCTCGGAGGTGACGGGGGTGTCGCGGTCGGTGTCCGCCTGGTCCGTGCGCCCGAAGGTGAACCGGTACAGGTCTCCGCCGAGAGGCGCCAGCATGGCCCAGTAGCCGCCCGCATGACGGGTCAGGGTGCTCATGTGCCCCAATTGCCGTGGCACCAGCGACGACACGGCGGACAGGCGGATGTCGGCCAACACCGCCTGATGGGTCCCGGACCTGCCGGGAAACGGCAGGCCGAGCAGTTTCCGCACCGTACTGTGGCCGCCGTCGCACGCCACCAGAAAGCGAGCCCGCACCTGCGGGCCGTCCGCCGTCACGACCACACCGTCGCCGTCCGGCTCGACCCCTGAGACGGCGGTGCCGAGCAGAACCCGCGCGCCGGCGGTGATCGCCCGCTCTTCGAGTACTTCCTCGACCTCCCACTGAGGGATCGCGATCGGGAAAGGGTGCCTGGTCCGCCAGGGTGTGCAGTCCAAGGGCACGGGCAGGGCCGCGAAATGCCCGCCCACCGGATCACGCGGTGCGGCCCGCTGCAGCAACGGCTCCAACAACCCACGTGACTCCAGCAGTTCGGCAGTACGGGGCTGAATCCCGCCGCCCTTCGCCTGCTTGGTGCGCTGGGGCAGCTTCTCCAGCACCAGGGTCTCGACCCCGGCCAGAGCCAGTTCGTACGCCAGCATCAGTCCGGTCGGGCCGGCGCCCGCGACGACGACCTCGGTCGTGCTCTCCGTCAACACCGCCACTCCATCCCTCATCTCGACTCGGAGTAAATGTATACCAGGTGCAGAAATCCTCTCGGGGCAGCTCTTTGCTACGGTGGGTGCCGTGGACGGCAAGCCAGGGCTACGGGAACGAAAGAAGCAGCGGACCCACGCGGCGATCTCCGATGCGGCGATCACGCTGTTCCTCGAACACGGCTTCAACCAGGTCTCGGTGGCCCAGGTGGCCGAGGCGGCCGAGGTGTCCAAACGCACGCTCTTCGCCTACTTCCCGACGAAGGAAGATCTCGTGGTGCACCGCCTCGCCGACCACGAGACCGAGCTCGCACGCGTCGTGCGGGCCCGCCCGCCCGGCACCGCCCCGCTGACCGCGGTGCGCGAGCACTTCCTCGAGGGACTGCGCGAGCGGGACCCGATCACCGGACTCAACGACCACCCCCAGGTCCGCAGGCTCCACCGGATGATCCTCGACGCACCCTCGCTGATGGCCCGGATGGAACGGTTCAAGACCGGCGCCGAACGCGCACTCGCCCAGGCACTGCGGGAAACGGCGGACACTCCGGAACTGACGGCGCGGCTGGCCGCCGTACAGATCGTCGCGGTCCACTGGGCACTGGCACAGGACAACGCCGAACGCCTGGCGTACGGGGAGCCGGCCGACAAGCGCCATGCGGGTGCGGTGGCCGACGCGGCACACGCGTTCGCGCTGCTGGAGAACGGATTGCGGCACCTGCCCCCGCGGCAGTGACTCCAGGCACCCGGGCATGACGCGCCGGTCGGCACATGCTGTCGCCGGGCGAAGACAGGCCGGGCGGGCGCATCGGGGAGTACCTGGCGGCCACCGCTCGTTCCTGGCAGGAGGACCTGAATCCCCCGAGCAGACCTGACCGACTTGACAGTGTGGGCCCTCCACCGCCGCACCCGCGAACTCCGGAGAGCCCGCTTCCTCCTCTTCACGACGGCCACACGCGCACGCGGCGTCCTGACCATCACGTGGCACAAGCCGGCGAGCCGCTTCTTGGATCCGCTGCTCAGGTCCTCAGGCTGCCAGGTCGGCCGGTGGGAGGCTGCCCGGCCTGCCGGACCAGGGCTTCGGCGTCGCCGAGGGCGGTGATCAGCGCTCCGGGCTCCGGCTCCAGCCCGGCCACGATGTCATTGGCCTCGCGCAGCCCCGCGCGGGCGATCAGGCCCTTGTCGTTGGTGGTCCACTCGCCCCGGGCGGCCAGCACGGCGTGGGCGGCCTGGGTCGCGGCGAGGGCGATCGCCCCGGCGACCTGGGTGAGGGCGCCCCTCGGGGCGTGGCCGGCCTTGGCGTAGGCGAGGGTGGCGGTGGCCAGGCCGTACCAGTACTCGGGCGCCGACCGGCGCAGGGCCGGCGGGTAGGCGGAGGGGCGGGGCAGCTCACCGCGCAGCACCTGGTTGACCGCGAGCTCCGCCACCACCAGGTAACTGGGAATCCCGGCGAGGTGGAACAGCAACGGCTCCACCCGGAACCGCCCCCGCTCCGCCTCCGCCCACTCGTGCTCCACGACGCCGAGATCCCGGTAGTGCACGTCGACGCGCCGCCCGTCGATCCTCAACCAGGCCCCACCGTTGAACACGCCCCCGCCCCAGCCCCCGATCCCGGAGACTTCCCCTTCCCACCCGACGGCGCGCAGATCGGCCGGATCCAAACGGTCGCGGTAGTAGACGGCGAGGTCCCAGTCGCTGTCGGGCCGGTGGGTTCCCTGGGCCCGGGACCCGCCGAGGGCCACGGCCCGCACGCCGGGGAGGGCGGCGAGGCGGTCGGCGGTGTCCCGCAGGAACGAGGAGTCGTCCGTCGTCATGGAGTCATCACTACGTCGGTTATTCCGGTGCCGCCACTCGTTTTTTGGTTCATGCTCGGGAAGTTGCCCGTGTCCGTCCCACCCTCCCGTCCCAGGAGCTCGCCGTGATCCGTCGCGTCACCGCCCCCGGTCTCTTCCCGCCGCCCACGTACTCCCATGCCTCTGTCGTCGAGGCGGGGACGAGGCTGGCGTTCCTCGCCGGATCCGTACCGCTGGATGCTCGTGGGGAGCTGGTCGGAGCGGGAGATCCGGTGCGGCAGGCCGAGCAGGTGATCGCCAACCTGGCGGAGCAACTGCGGGCGGTCGGCAGCGACTTCGCGCATGTGCTGTCGACCGACGTGTACGTCGTCGCCAGTGAGCCCGCCGTGCTCGGCGCCGTGTGGGATGTGGTCGAGGCGTCCGGGCTCAGTGCGGGGCCGCACGCGTCGACGCTGGTCGGGGTCGCGTGTCTCGGATACACGGGGCAGTTGGTGGAGATCACCGCGACGGCCGTCGTACCGGAGGAGGAAGAGGGAGAAGAGGGGGAGAGCGCGTGAGTGCTGAGCGTGCCGTCCTGCGGCGGGCCGCCGGCTCCGACTCCCGGGCCGCTGCCGACGTCTGGCTGCGGTCCTTCGCCGCCGCGCTGCCGACCGTCGTCCGGCCGCGCTCCGACGACGAGGTGCGTGCCTACTTCAGGGATGTGGTGGTGCCCCGAGGCGGGACCTGGGTCGCCGAGGCCGACGGTGGCAGCGGCATCGTGGGCGTCATGGTGCTCGACGGCGAGGTGCTGTCGCAGCTGTATCTCGACCCGGACTGGCGCGGTCGCGGCCTCGGCGACCGTTTCGTCGCGCTCGCCAAGGAACGCAGCCCGCGGGGCCTGTCCCTGTGGACCTTCCAGGTCAACGAGCCCGCCCACCGTTTCTACGAGCGGCACGGTTTCGTCCCCGTCGAGCACACCGACGGCGGCGGGAACGAGGAACGGGAGCCGGACGTACGGTACGTGTGGCGGCCGTGAGACCGGCCCGAGCCGCTCGGCGCAATGCTTCCGGAAAGACCTTTCCCAGGCCGTGGGTCAGCCGTGGACGGGAAAGTTGCTGCGGATGGTGTTGTGCGGGTCGCGGCGGTGCTTGAGGTGGCGCAGCCGGGCGAGGGTCGCGGGGGTGAAGGCGTCGGCCGCCGTCTCACCGGGGTTGAGGAAGGTCAGCGGTTTGCGGCCGCTGACGGGCAGGGCGTGCGCGAGGTCGCGTTGCCTGGCGGTGACGGCCTTGGCGGTCGCCGGGTCGGTGGGGACGCCGAACAGGTAGAGGGCATAGGGCTCGGTCAGCGGGCCGTGCGGTGTGTCGGACGGACGGGTGAACGCGCCGCCCAGATGCCGGATCTGGACGCTCAGCAGCGGGGCAACGGGGTCGGCGAGCAGTGCTTTGGCCGCAGCGCCGTCCAGTTCGGTCAGTAGTTCACCGCGGGAGATTCCCGGGCTCGGGGTGGTGGGTTCGGCCGTGATGGTTCCGAGTTCGGAGGCCGGCATGGTCCGCCTGCTGTCCGAGAGCGGCCGGGGAAGGTGGTGCAGCCGGCCGAGCAGGTCGCGGGCCTCGCTCTCGTCGCCGAGGTGGGTGACGTCGATGGCGACCATGGGGTCGGCGCCGGGAAAGTGCAGCAGGTCCAGCCAGACGGTCAGCTCGTCGGGGGCGGTGGCGGTGATCTCCCGATAGGCGTCCATGACCTCGGGCGCGTGTCGGGCTTTCCACAGGATTCGACCGCCGTACACCTGCGGTGCCGGGTGCAGTGTCGTCTCCAGGGCGGTGACGACGGCGAAGTCCCCGCCGCCACCGCGCAGGGCCCAGAACAGGTCCGCGTCGGTCTCCGCTGTGACGTACCGCCGCCGTCCCTCGGCGTCGACGACGTCGAAGGCGGTCACGCTGTCGGCGACCCAGCCGTGCGTGCGGCCGAACCAGCTCAATCCGCCGCCGAGGGCGACGCCGGTGACACTGACGACCGGGGAGCTGCCGGGCAGGCCGGTCAGACCGTGTCGGGCGGCGAGGGCCTGCACCCGCCCGGACGGCACACCCGCCCCGACGCGGGCCCGGCGGCCGACCGGGTCGATCTGCAGGCTGTCCAGCCTCCCGGTGCGTAACAGGATCGTGCCCTCGGTACGGCCGGTGGCGCCGTGCCCGTTCGGCTGGACGGCGACGCCCAGTCCGGCAGAGCGGGCATGACGGACGAGCGCGGCGACGTCGTCGGCGTCGGCGGCCTCGACCACGGCCGCCACCGGTTGTTCCACGGCCCGGTTCCATGGGCGGCGAGCGGCGTCGAAGCCGGGGTCGTCCGGCATCAGGACGCGGCCGCGCACGACGGAGGACAGTGTGTCCACACCGTTCATGTTCTTCTCCTCATGTTCTTTTCTTTGCGTGAGTCAGGCGGCGGCGTGTCGGGCCGTGCCGGTGTCGATGGGTGCGTGCCGGCGGCGGGCGGGGGTGAATCCGGGCCGAGGTGTTCGAGGGGCGGTGTTCTCGTTCGCCACGACCACAACGCTAGGGGCGTGAAAGACCTTCGGTAGGGTTCATTTCCGTGGCAGATTCATGGGTCAATCCGGCGGAGCGGCTCGGTAGCGACCTGCATCTGGAGCTGGCCGGTCCCGGCAGCCGCCGCTCCGTGCTCATCCGGGCGCTGCGGGAAGCCGTGCGGGACGGAAGACTGGCCCCGGACACCCGGCTGCCTCCGTACCGCTCCCTCGCCGCCGACCTCGGCCTCGCCCGCAACACCGTCGCCGAGGCCTACGCCGAACTGGTCGCCGAGGGGTGGCTGGTCGCCCGGCAGGGCTCGGGTACTCGGGTGGCGCCCCGCACCGGACCCGCCCGAGTCCCGGGCGTGGCGAGGACGACGCCCGCGCGTGCGGTGCCTCCGGCCCACAACCTCAGACAGGGGCAGCCCGATGCCGCCTCTTTTCCCCGCTCGGCCTGGCTGGCCGCTGCCCGCCGCGCGCTCAGCGCCGCACCCAACGAGGCCTTCGGCCCGGGTGATCCGCAAGGTCGCCATGAACTGCGCCGGGCACTGGCCGAGTACCTGGCGCGTGCTCGCGGCGTGCGAACGACGCCGGAGCAGATCGTGGTGTGCTCCGGCGTCGCCCATGCGCTGCGGCTGCTCTTCGGCGGCCGAGTCCTGCGCGGCCCGCTGGCTGTGGAGTCGTACGGGCTCGCCTTCCACCGTTCCATCCTGGAGGCGGCTTCCGTCCGTACGGCCCCGCTCCCGCTCGACGAGCGCGGTGCCCGTACCGACGAGCTGGGGAGTCTCAAAGGAGTACGGGCAGCGCTGCTCACACCGGCGCATCAGTTCCCGACCGGCGGCCCCCTGCACCCGCGGCGGCGCGTCAGTGCGGTGGACTGGGCCCGAACCGGTGGTGGCCTGATCCTGGAGGACGACTACGACGGCGAGTTCCGCTACGACCGGGAACCGGTCGGCGCGGTTCAGGGCCTGGACCCGGAGCGGGTCGTCTACATCGGCTCGTTGAGCAAGAGTCTGTCACCGGCGCTGCGGCTCGGTTGGATGGTGCTGCCCGAGCACCTCCTCGCCCCCGTCCTGACGGCCAAGGGCGAGCGGGAGGCCTGGGCAAGCGTGGTGGACCAGCTCACCCTCGCCGACTTCATCGACTCAGGCCACTACGACCGTCACATTCGCCGCATGCGCCAGCGTTACCGCATCCGCCGTGACCGCCTCGTCGCCGCCCTCGCCGCCAACGCCCCGCACATCACGCCCACCGGCATCGCCGCCGGACTGCACGCGGTGCTGCGCCTACCGCCCGGAACCGAGCCTTCCACCGTCAAGGCCGCCGCCTCCCGGTCCATCGCCCTGGACGGGTTCGCCGACTTCCGCCACCCGGCCGCCACCATGCCCGCCCATGACGGCCTGGTCGTCGGCTATGCCACCCCGCCGGACCACGGCTACGGACCCGCGCTGGAAGCGCTGTGCCACATCCTCCCCCCGGCCCGGACCGAGAGCTGACCGTGATGATCGCTGTGGCTCCGCTCTGGGGTCTGACCCCAGAGCGGAGAGGCGCTTCGGTTGTCCTTGCCGGGATTCGTCGGCCGTCAGCGCTGAACGCTCAGCGCCGGGCGTAGTCGTCGGTCGCCGTCACCAGGGCGTCCGCCATGGCCGGGGTGCCCGCGTCGTGGCCGGCCTGGCTGACGGTGATCAGTTCGCTGTCGGGCCAGGCGTGGTGGAGGCGCCAGGGGGTGCCGAGGAGGTTGCCGAAGTCGAGGCTGCCCTGGACGAGGGTGCCGGGGATGCCTTTGAGGAGGTGTGCGTCGCGGAGGACCACGCCCTCGTCGTTGCCCTCGCCGAGGAAGTGGTCGTTGCCGAAGTAGTGGGTGACCGTGCGGGCGAAGGCCATGCGGAAGGCGGGGTCCTCGTAGCGTGGGACGGAGCGGGGCGGGGCGGGGATCGTCGCCGTCTCCCAGTCGGTCCAGGCGCGTGCGGCCCGTTCCCGGACGGCCGGGTCGGGGGATTCGAGCAGCCGGTTGCAGGCGGCGGCGAGGTTGCCGTCGCGGTCGATGTCCTCGGGCAGTTCGGCCAGGAAGCGTTCGAAGGGTTCCGGGAAGATCTTTCCCAGGCCGTGGGTCAGCAGGGCCACCTCGGGGTTCGAGCCGGTGGCGACGCCTGTGAGGACCAGTTCGGAGACGGCGGAGGGGTGCGTCTGGGCGTACCGCAGGGCCAGCACCGAGCCCCAGGAGGCGCCCCACACCAGCCATCGCTCGATGCCGAGGTGGCGGCGCAGCAGCTCCAGGTCGGCGATCAGGTGCGCGGTCGTGTTCACGCTCATGTCGGTGCCGTACGCGCTCGCATGCGGTGTGGAGCGTCCGCAGCCGCGCTGGTCGAGCAGCACGATCCGGTACGCGGCGGGGTCGCAGTAGCGCCGGTAGCCGGGGGTGCAGCCGGAGCCCGGTCCGCCGTGCAGCATCACCGCCGGCTTGCCGTGCGGGTTGCCGCAGGTCTCCCAGTGGACGCGGTTGCCGTCACCGACGTCGAGCATGCCCTGGTCGTACGGTTCGATCTCCGGATACAGGCCCATCGGGGCACCGTAGCCGCGGTGCGTGGGCCTGGTCGCCCTGTTTTCCGTCGTAGAGGCCGGCTGTCCGTGCCGCTGTGCGCAGGACGGTTCGCAGCATGCCGGGGGTGAGTCTGCCGGTGAAGGTGTTGCGCTGGCTGACGTGGTAGCAGCCGAAGAGGGTGATGTCGTCGAGGGCGACTTGGGTGGCGTGGGCGAAGGGCGGGCGGGGGCGGGGGAGCTGCCAGCCTGCTTCCGCGAAGGCCTGGAGGGCGGCCTGCCAGCCGAAGGCGCCCAGGACGACGGCTGCGCGGAGGGTGGGGCGCAGGAGGGTCAGTTCCTGGACGAGCCAGGGGCGGCAGGTGTCGCGTTCGGTGGGGGTGGGCTTGTTGGCGGGCGGGGCGCAGTGGACGGGGGCCGTGACGCGCACTCCGTACAGTTGCAGGTTGTCGTCGGCGGAGGTGGCGGTGGGCTGGGAGGCCAGGCCCACGTCGTACAGGGCCTCGTAGAGGACGTCTCCGGAGCGGTCGCCCGTGAACATGCGGCCGGTGCGGTTGCCGCCGTGGGCGGCCGGGGCCAGGCCGATGACCAGCAGGCGGGCGTCCGGGGGACCGAAGCCCGGTACCGGGCGGCCCCAGTACGTCTGGTCGGCGAACGCAGCCCGCTTGGTGCGGGCCACCTCCTCCCGCCAGGCGACCAGCCGCGGGCAGGCCCGGCAGCCGGTGATCCGCTCGTCGAGGGCGGCGAGACTGCTGGGGTGGTCCATGGGTCCACAGTAATTTCCCGGGGGGTGGTGAGGTGGTGCGGCTATGGTCGGACGCATGGCTACCCGGAACGAGCAGGGCGTGGACCCGAAGATCGCCGCCGTCGTCGCCGCCGCCGAGGCCGCCGGTCCGGCCGCCGGTGAGAACGTGCGGATCGACAGCTGGATCTGGGCCGTCCGTCTGGTCAAGACCCGCTCCATCGGCGCGACCGCCTGCCGGGGCGGGCACGTCCGGGTGAACGGGGAGCGGGTGAAGCCGGCCCACTCGGTGCGCATCGGGGACGAGGTGCGGCTGCGGCACGAGGGCCGCGAGCGGATCGTCGTCGTCAAGCGGCTGATCCGCAAGCGCGTGGGCGCCCCCGTCGCTGCCCAGTGCTACATCGACAACTCCCCGCCGCCCCCGCCCCGCGAGGCCGTCGCCCCCATCGGCATCCGCGACCGCGGCACCGGCCGCCCCACCAAGCGCGACCGTCGCGAGCTGGAACGCCTGCGCGACCTGGGCAGCCGCCCCCGGGAGCGGTGACACCCGCGCCTCATCCCTGCCGCCGCGGCGCCCGCGACAACTCAGTGTGCCCCTTCTCGCGCCGCCCTCGCCCACATCCTGTCCTTCGTCAGGTACCGGTCCACCTTCAGGTCCGCCTCCGCCAGCGCCTCCTCGAACTGCTCGGTCGTCATCGGCCGGGAACGGAACGTCTGGGTCCAGGTCACGTCCGGGAACACGTACTCGGTGTGCACCGCGTTCACCCCGTCCCCGACCGGCTCCGCCGACAGGACCCGCACGGTGTAGCCGGCGGGGTCCACCCGCTCGCGCGGCAGGTTGACGTGGTAGTCGGCGCCCTCCCTCTGGATCAGTACGCAACCGTCCTGCGCGACATGCCGTGCGCAGGTGCGCAGCAGCCCTCGCCGCACCTCGGCGTCGCCCGTGTGCACGAGGAAGGACGCGAGCATCACCACGTCGAAGGTCTCTCCCAGGTCCAGGTCCTCGATCGGGCTGCATATGGTCCGCGCCCCGCGCACCCGCCGCAGCATCTCCGGGGACTCGTCCACCGCCGTGACGGTGAAGCCGCGCTCCAGCAGTGGACGGGTCACACGGCCCGCACCGCAGCCCAGCTCCAGGATGTGCGCGCCGACGGGCACGGCCGCGGCGATGATGTCCGGCTCGGTCCCGGCCGTCAGTCGCGCGTACAGCTCCACCGCGCAGCCGTCCGGTGTGATCGTCCCCGGGCCCGTCCCATGATGGCCCTCACGCATTCTCAGCTCCATGCCCGGACAACGGCCCACCTCCGCACGGCCGTTCCCCCCCCAGGCGTGGTTCACCCGATCGAGCGACGCCAGTACGGCTTTGGTGCAGATCCCGGGCACGGAGTACGTTTCAAGGAGGAGTGGTGATCGATTATGCGTACGGGTAGTGAACCCACGACCGCGCGCAGTGCTCTGCGCGCGCGGTTCTGGCTGAGTGTGTGGGGGCTGGTCTGGGCGACCTTCGGCACGGTCTTGTTCGTGCTGGTGGGGCTGACGGGGTGGGCGGTGGTCTGCGGGGTGTTGTGGCTGGTGATCGCCATCGACCTGGCAGTGATCGTGCGGCACATACGGCAGGGGCCTCACTATCAGCCCGGGCGGGACATACCGCCGTACTGGCCGCCGGAGTAGGGGCCGACCGGCGTCAGGTGTCGAAGTGGGCCCGCTCCAGGTACTCCGGCTTCGGGTCCAGTGCCGCCGCCAGCCGGAAGTGGCGCCTGGCCAGGTCGAGGCGGCTCTGCCGTTCATAGGTGCGGGCGAGCACGAAGTGGGCGTAGGCGTTGTCCGGCTCGCGCTCCAGCACGATCGTGAACTCCAGCTCGGCCGATCGCAGCTGCGCGGCGGCGAAGAAGGCGCGGGCGCGCAGCAGCCGGGCCGCCGTGTTCTCCGGGTGCGCGGCTATGACCCCGTCGAGCAGCTTCACCGCGCCCCGTGGGTCCCGCGCGGCCAGCAGTTGTTCGGCGGCACGGTAGTGGATGACATGCGTCTCGGGAGTACGTTCGGGCACGGCTGATTCCTTCCCTCGGCGGGGTCGTTCACGCCCCGGGCCGGCCCGCCTTTCCCTACGGTTCCGCCCGGGGCGCCCGCGCTCTGCGGGTGAGGTCCGTCCAGACCTCTCGTACCCGCTGCCGCAGCCGCTCCAGCGGTACGTCGTTGTCGATCACGATGTCCGCGATCTCCAGGCGCTTCTCGCGCGCCGCCTGTGCGGCCATGCGCGCGCGTGCGTCCTCCTCGGTCATGCCGCGCAGTCGTACCAGGCGGTCGAGCTGGGTCCCGGGGCTCGCGTCCACCACGATCACCAGGTCGTACAGCGGGGCCAGGCCGTTCTCCGTCAGCAGCGGGACGTCGTGGACCACCACCGCGTCCTCGGCGGCGGCCTCCTGCAGTTCGCGGGAGCGGGCGCCCACCAGGGGGTGCACGATCGCGTTCAGGACGGCCAGCTTCTCCGGGTCGGCGAAGACGATCGCGCCCAGCCGGGGCCGGTCCAGGCTGCCGTCCTCGGCCAGGACGTCCCGGCCGAAGGCCTCCGTCACCGCCTGAAGTCCGGGCGTGCCCGGAGCGACCACCTCGCGTGCGATGCGGTCGGCGTCGATCAGCACGGCCCCGCACTCCACGAGCAGCCGCGACACCTCGCTCTTACCGGCTCCGATACCCCCGGTCAGGCCCACGGACAGCATGACCGGAAGCGTATCCGATCAGGCCTCGCCCTCCCGCTCCGCCAGGAAGCGTTCGAACTGGCGGCCGATCTCGTCCGCCGACGGGATGTCGACCGGCTCGGCGAGCATGTTGCCCCGGGTCTGCGCGCCCGCGGCGGCGTCGTACTGGTGCTCGAGCCCCTGGACGAGGGCCGTGATCTCCTCGTCGCCCTCGCGGACCTGGCGGTCGATCTCGGTCTGCGTACGGTGCGCGTCGTTGCGCAGGGAGTGGGCCACGGTCGGCAGGACCAGGCCGGTGGCCGAGGTGATCGCCTCCAGGACCGTCAGCGCCGCGTCCGGGTACGGGGAGCGCGCGATGTAGTGCGGTACGTGCGCGGCCACGCCCAGCACGTCGTGCCCGGCCTGCATCAGGCGGTACTCCAGCAGCGCCTCCGCGCTGCCCGGCACCTGCGCCTCCTCGAAGGGGCTGCTGTGGCCCGGTACGAGGTCGCTGCGGTTGCCGTGCGGGGTCAGGCCCACCGGGCGGGTGTGCGGGACGCCCATGGGGATGCCGTGGAAGTTCACCGACAGGCGTACGCCGAGCCGCTCGACCATCTGCCGTACGGCCGCCACGAAGCGCTCCCACTCCACGTCGGGCTCGGGCCCGGACAGCAGCAGGAACGGCGCGCCCGTCGTGTCCTGGACCAGGCGCAGCTCGATGCCGGGCACCTCGTACCCGGTCCAGCGGTCGCGCTGGAACGTCAGCAGCGGGCGGCGGGCCCGGTAGTCCACGAGCCGGTCGTGGTCGAAGCGTGCCACGACCTGGTGGGGCAGCGAGTCCAGCAGCCGGTCGACGATCTGGTCGCCGGTCTGACCCGCGTCGATGTATCCGTCGAAGTGATAGAGCATGACAAGCCCGGCCGACTCCTGGGCCAGCGCCATGTCGACGACTGCCAGACCCTTCGGCTCCCATGCGTACAAACCCTGCGGATCAAGCACTGGTGATCGCCCCTCCTCGTGTCCGTAGGTTTACAACGAGAAACGGAGCCTCGGCATTCCCGAGTCTTCTGCGGAGGCACGACGAACCGCACGCCGGCCTTTTAGGGCGCGGGGAGCGCCGGTCTTTTAGGGGCGCGGGGAACTGCGCGACCAGCCACAACGAACCGGCACTCAAAAAGCAGCCGGCACCACCCCGAACAAGCCCGAGGGGCCGCACCTTTTCAGGTGCGGCCCCTCGAAACTACCGGCTAAGCCCAGCGGCTAGCCCTTAGCTCTGGCCCCCGGCCAGCTTCTCCCGCAGCGCGGCCAGCGCCTCGTCCGAGGCCAGCGCGCCGGAGCTGTCGCCGCCCTCGGAGGAGTACGAACCGCCGCCGGACGCGGCCGGAGCGGCGGCCTCGCCACCCTCGGCAGCGGCCTGGGCGTCCGCCTCGCGGGACTTGACGACCTGCGCCTGGTGCTGCTCGAAGCGGGTCTGCGCCTCGGCGTACTGGCGCTCCCACTCCTCGCGCTGCTTCTCGTAGCCCTCGAGCCAGTCGTTGGTCTCGGGGTCGAAGCCCTCGGGGTAGATGTAGTTGCCCTGGTCGTCGTAGGACGCGGCCATGCCGTACAGGGTCGGGTCGAACTCGACCGCCATCGGGTCGGCGCCGAAGGACTCGTTGGCCTGCTTGAGGGACAGCGAGATCCGGCGACGCTCCAGGTCGATGTCGATGACCTTGACGAAGATCTCGTCGTTGACCTGGACGACCTGCTCCGGGATCTCCACGTGGCGCTCGGCCAGCTCGGAGATGTGGACCAGGCCCTCGATGCCCTCGTCCACGCGGACGAACGCACCGAACGGAACCAGCTTCGTGACCTTGCCGGGCACGACCTGGCCGATCTGGTGGGTGCGGGCGAACTGCTGCCACGGGTCTTCCTGGGTCGCCTTCAGCGACAGGGAGACACGCTCGCGGTCCATGTCGACGTCGAGGACCTCGACCGTGACCTCCTGGCCCACCTCGACGACCTCGGACGGGTGGTCGATGTGCTTCCAGGACAGCTCGGAGACGTGGACCAGACCGTCGACGCCACCCAGGTCCACGAAGGCACCGAAGTTGACGATCGAGGAGACCACACCGGAGCGGACCTGACCCTTCTGCAGGGTCGTGAGGAACGTCTGGCGGACCTCGGACTGGGTCTGCTCCAGCCAGGCACGGCGGGAGAGGACCACGTTGTTGCGGTTCTTGTCCAGCTCGATGATCTTGGCCTCGAGCTCCTTGCCGACGTACGGCTGGAGGTCGCGGACACGGCGCATCTCGACGAGGGAGGCCGGCAGGAAGCCACGGAGGCCGATGTCGAGGATGAGACCACCCTTGACGACCTCGATGACGGTACCGGTGACGATGCCGTCCTCTTCCTTGATCTTCTCGATGGTGCCCCAGGCACGCTCGTACTGGGCGCGCTTCTTCGAGAGGATCAGGCGGCCTTCCTTGTCCTCCTTCTGGAGGACAAGGGCCTCGATCTCGTCGCCGACGGCCACGACATCGTTCGGGTCGACATCGTGCTTGATCGAGAGCTCGCGGCTCGGGATGACACCTTCGGTCTTGTAACCGATGTCGAGCAGGACCTCGTCCCGGTCGACCTTCACGATGACGCCGTCGACGATGTCGCCGTCGTTGAAGTACTTGATCGTCTCGTCGATCGCTGCGAGGAATGCTTCCTCGTTACCGATGTCGTTGACCGCTACCTGCGGGGTGGTGGCGGTGGTCTCGGTGCTGCTCGTCATGTGGGAAAGGGCTCCGGTACGGACATGAAGTCGTAGGTACTGCTTACGCCGGGAGCCCGTTTCGCTCTGTAGAAGCCGGACAGCCAAGGAAGCGCCACACCAGACCACTGACGATCACTGGTGGCGCCTCGACAACCGAGGGGACATACAACAGATGCGAGCGCAGCCTGCTCCGTCCGAGGTGCGCAGGCCCGCAGCGCAACTTGTAGCATACGGGGGCGGCCGGGCAGGGTCAATGCGCGAAGCCGCACACCCGGGGCAGATCCCCCCATTTCCGGCACAAAACCCGTCTTGCGCGTCTCGCGAGGCGCGTGGCCCGCGTGTGACCTGACGGAAGAGTACGACGAGGGAGCCGATCATCCAAGAGTCCGAATCCTTCAAGGCGGTCGAAGCGTTCGAGCCGGAGGCCACCCGGCGTGAGGCCGGGATCGCGGAGAGTTCCCGGGCCAACCGGGGCTGGTGGGACCGCAACGCGGACGAGTACCAGATCGAACACGGCACGTTCCTCGGCGACGACCGCTTCGTGTGGGGCCCGGAGGGCCTGGACGAGGTGGAGGCGGAGCTGCTCGGCGACCCGGACGAGCTGAAGGGCAGGGACGTCCTGGAGATCGGCGCCGGCGCGGCGCAGTGCTCGCGCTGGCTGGCCGGGCAGGGGGCGCGCCCGGTCGCCCTGGACCTGTCCCACCGCCAGCTCCAGCACGCGCTGCGGATCGGCGGATCGTTCCCCCTGGTGTGCGCCGACGCCGCCGCGCTGCCCTTCGCGGACGGCTCCTTCGACCTGGCCTGCTCGGCGTACGGCGCGCTGCCGTTCGTCGCCGACCCGCGCGCGGTGCTGCGGGAGGTGCGGCGGGTGCTGCGGCCGGGCGGGCGGTTCGTGTTCTCGGTGACGCACCCGATCCGCTGGGCGTTCCCGGACGAGCCGGGTCCGGAGGGGCTGTCGGTGTCCGCGTCCTACTTCGACCGTACGCCGTACGTGGAACAGGACGAGGACGGCCGCGCGGTGTACGTCGAGCACCACCGGACCATCGGCGACCGGGTACGGGACATCGCGGCCTCCGGTTTCCGCCTGGTGGACCTGGTCGAGCCGGAGTGGCCGGCCTGGAACACCTCCGAGTGGGGCGGCTGGTCGCCGCTGCGCGGGAACCTGATCCCGGGGACTGCGATCTTCGTCTGCGTACGGGACTGACCGCGTGATCCGTCATCAGGAGCTGGACGCGCTGCCGGTGCGCGGGGCGCTGCCCGCGCTGCGCGAGGCGCTGGACGGTCACGGGACCGCCGTTCTGGTGGCGCCGCCCGGTACCGGCAAGACCACGCTGGTGCCGCTGGTCCTGGCCGGGCTGGTCGGCGCAGGGCCCGCGCGGCGGGTCGTCGTGGCCGAGCCGCGGCGGATCGCGGCGCGGGCGGCGGCCCGGCGGATGGCGTGGCTGCTGGGCGAGAAGGTCGGCCGGAGCGTCGGCTTCACGGTGCGCGGGGAGCGGGTCGTCGGGCCGCACGCGCGCGTGGAGGTCGTCACGACCGGTGTGCTGCTGCAGCGGCTGCAGCGGGACCAGGAACTGGCCGGTGTGGACGTGGTGGTGCTCGACGAGTGCCACGAGCGGCATCTGGACGCGGACACGGCGGCGGCGTTCCTGTGGGACGTACGGGAGACGCTGCGGCCCGAGCTGCGGCTGGTGGCCGCCTCGGCGACCACGGACGCCGAGGGGTGGGCGCGGCTGCTGGGCGGGGCGCCGGTGGTCGAGGCGCACGGCGTGTCGCATCCGGTGGAGGTGGTGTGGGCGCCACCCGCGCGGGCGGTACGGCCGCCGCACGGGATGCGGGTGGACCCGGCGCTGCTCACGCACGTGGCGTCGGTGGTGCGGCGGGCGCTCGCCGAGCGGGACGGGGACGTGCTGTGCTTCCTGCCGGGGGTGGGCGAGATCGGGCGGGTCGCGGGGCAGCTGGGCGGGCTCGGCGGCGTGGATGTGCTTCAGGTGCACGGGCGGGCGCCGGCGGACGTGCAGGAGGCGGTGCTGTCGCCGGGGCGGCGGCGCCGGGTGGTGCTCGCCACGTCCGTGGCCGAGTCGTCGCTGACGGTGCCCGGGGTGCGGGTGGTCGTCGACTCGGGGCTCGCGCGGGAGCCGCGGGTGGACCACGCGCGCGGGTTGAGCGCGCTGACGACGGTACGGGCCTCGCGGGCGTCCGGGCGGCAACGGGCTGGGCGTGCCGGGCGTGAGGCACCGGGGGCGGTGTACCGGTGCTGGGCGGAGGCCGAGGACGGCCGTCTGCCGGCCTTTCCGGCGCCGGAGATTCAGGTGGCCGACCTGACGGCGTTCGCCCTTCAGGCGGCCTGCTGGGGCGATCCCGACGCCTCCGGGCTGGCGTTGCTGGACCCGCCGCCGGGCGGGGCGATGGCGGCGGCGCGGGAGGTTCTGGGGGCCGTGGGGGCTGTGGACTCCGCGGGGCGGGCCACGGAGCGGGGGCGGTCGCTGGCGCGACTGGGGGTGCATCCGCGGCTGGGGCGGGCGTTGCTGGACGCCTCCGACGGCGTGGCCGGGGAAGTTGTCGCGCTGTTGAGCGAGGAGGTGCCGCGGGAGTACGGGGATGATCTCGCCGCGGCTCTGCGGGGTGTGCGGCGTGGGGGTGACGCGTACGCGTCGCGGTGGCGTGCGGAGGTGCGGCGGCTGCGGGCCGTCGTGGGGGAGGTCTCCCGTCCGGCCGCCCGTCCCGCCGGTTCGCGGGCGGACGCCGGGGTCGTTGCCGCTCTGGCGTTTCCGGAGCGGGTGGCCCGGCTCGACGGCGGGTCGTACCTCATGGTGTCCGGGACGCGGGCCGAGCTGCCGGAGGCGTCCGCTCTGCACGGGGAGCCGTGGATCGCCGTGGCCGTGGCCGACCGGCCGGTGGGCAGGAGTCACGCGCGCGTGCGGCTCGCGGCGGCCGTCCCCGAGGACGTGGCCCGCTTCGCGGCCGGGGCGCTGTACGAGGAGCGGGACGAGGTGCGCTGGGCGGACGGGGACGTCGTCGCCCGGCGGGTGGAGCGGCTGGGCGCCGTGGAGCTGTCGGCGCGACCGCTGACCGACGCCGATCCCGCCCTCGTACGGGAGGCGCTGCGCGAGGGGCTGCGGCAGGAAGGCTGGGGGCTGCTGCGGTGGTCACCGGAGTCCGGCGTCCTGCGGCAGCGCCTCGCGTTCCTGCGCCATCACCTGGGGGAGCCCTGGCCCGACGTGTCGGAGGACGCGCTGCACGCGCGCGTGGAGGAGTGGCTGGAGCCGGAGCTCGGCCGAGCCCGGCGCCGCGCCGACCTGGCCCGCATCGACGCCGGGCAGGCGCTGACCCGCCTGCTCCCCTGGGCCACCGGCGACGCCGCCCGCCTGGACGAACTGGCCCCGGAACGGATCACGGTCCCGAGCGGCTCCCGCGTCCGGCTGGACTACACGAACCCCGAGCAGCCGGTACTCGCGGTGAAGCTCCAGGAGATGTTCGGCCTGGCCGAGACCCCCACCGTGGCCGGCGTGCCCGTCCTCGTCCATCTCCTCTCCCCCGCCGGTCGCCCCGCCGCCGTCACCACCGACCTCGCCTCCTTCTGGAGGGGCGGTTACCGGGACGTACGGGCGGAACTGCGCGGGCGGTACCCCAGGCACCCCTGGCCCGAGGACCCCACGACCGCGCAGCCGACCCGGCACACCAACGCCCGGCTCGGGCGCTGACCGCTCGGGCCGGCTACGAGGATGCCGACGGGCTCGGTGACGGGTTCGCCGGGTCCGCCGGATCCACCTGCAGCTCCACCGTCAGCGTCGCGCCGCCGGCTGTGGTGATGCGGAGCAGGAACGTGCCGGTGGTGTCGTCCGCGTACAGCTTGGGCAGCTTCAGCAGGCCCTTGGCGTCCGTCCGGAGGTCCTTCAGGGTGCGGGCGGGGTTGCCGTCGGCGTCCTTGAAGTGGGGGCCCTTGTCGTTCTCGGCGGGGTCCTCGTCCGACGTGATCAGGGTGGCGGTGGCCGCGACCTTGTCCGCGGCGGCGCCCTTGTAGGTGGCCCTGACCTCGACCTCGTCGGCGAACTCGCCGCCCGGCGTGCAGGTCAGCGGGGTGTCGGAGGTGCGGGTGAGGGTGTCGGCGGCACGCTCGGTGACGGTGGCCGGGTAGGCGACGCCGGGGAACATGCGGCCGGCCACCGTCGCGTGGACCCGGAAGTCGCCCGTCCGCTCGCCCGCCTGGAGGGCGGGTGCCACCGCCACGCCCGAGGCGTCGGTGACGACCGTGGCGACCTTCTCGCCGCCGGTGAAGGTGGCGTCGGTGTCGCCGATGACCGTGAACCGGATCCGGACCTTGCCGACCGGCTTGCCGCCCTTCGTCTCGGCACGCGTGCTGATCCTCTCGGAGAACGCGTCACCGGCCATGGCGGTGAGCCTGCCCGTGCCCGCGTCCTCGAGGCGGTCCACGGTGTCGGTGGCCGTGGGCGGCGGGGTGGGCTTGCCCGGGGCCGGCTCCTCCGGGGTGGACGGCGGGGCCGGCGGCGTCGGCTGGGCCGGCTTGGAGGGCTTGGACGGCTTGGACGGTGCCGAAGGCTTCGGGCTCGGGCTCGTCGTACCGCCGCCCGGCTTCGCCGTCCTGCCGGGTGCGGGGCTCGACGTGCCGGGGGACGGACCGGTGCCCGCCCCGGCCGTCTCGTCGCTGCGCCGGGACGGCAGCGGGCCCGTGCCGTCCGGCACCGAGTGGGCGCCCTTGCGGTAGTACTCCAGCCAGGACAGGACGGTGTTCAGGTAGTCCCGCGAGTTGTTGTAGCTGAGGATCGCGCGTTCGAGGTCGGCGGCGGTGGACAGGTCCCAGCCGAAGCGGCACAGGTAGTGGCCGGCGGCGAGGGCGGCGTCGTAGACGTTGTTGGGGTCCTTCTTTCCGTCCCCGCTGCCGTCGCGGCCCGCCCAGGCCCAGGTGGACGGGATGAACTGCATGGGGCCGACCGCACGGTCGTACACGGTGTCGCCGTCGTAGGCTCCGCGGTCGGTGTCGCTGATGTGGGCGAAGCCGATGCCGTTGAGAGGGGGGCCGGTGATCCGGGAGAGAGTGGTGCCGTGCGCGTCGACGTTGCCGCCGCGCGCGTGGCCGGACTCGACCTTGCCGATGGCGGCGAGCAGTTGCCAGGTCAGGTTGCAGCCGGGCTTGGCCTCGCGCAGCTTGGCCTCGGCCTTCTTGTAGGCGTCGAGGACGGTGGCGGGTATGCGGGCTTCGGCCGGTCCCTGGACGACGGGGGTGCCGTCGGGGGTGCCCGTGGTGGGCGCCGGGCTGGGGCTGTTGAGGGGCGGCAGTTCCGTGTAGTACGGCGAGTTGCCGGTCGCGGCGCCGTCGGTGTTCGCCTCGGGCCCCGTGGGGGTCGCCCCGGCGGCGGACTGTCTGCCGTGGCCGTCGGCCGTGACCCCGGGAGCCTGGGAGGCGGACAGGGCCGCGACCGCCGCTGCGGCCACGGCCGTGGTCGCCGCTCCCTTGCGCAGCCTGCTGCCGAAGTGCGCCGCCATACAGTGAACCCCTCCCGTGGACGCCCCGGCGTCCGTCCGTGCAGGTGACCCTACGACAACTTCCTTTCCTCCGACACCTGTTCGTGTCCGTTTTTCACCGGTTGGACACGAGGTTTCGCACAAGGCGTCACACGGGGGCCGCGCCGGCGGGTCCCGCATACTGGAACGTCAACTGCCTCTTGAAGGAGTTCCGTTGCCGTTCACACTCAGTCATGCGGCGGCCGTACTGCCCGCCGTGCGCGGCGACGGGTCGGGTCGGGGCCGGCTGGTGCCGGCGGTGCTCGTGGCGGGCTCCTTCGCGCCCGACATGACCTATTACGCGGCGAGTGCCGTGCCCGGCGCGATGCAGTTCGGCGCGGTCACGCACTCCCTGCCCGGGGTGCTCACGCTCGATGTGCTCATCGCCTGGGCGCTGGTGGGGCTGTGGCTGGTGGTGCGCGAACCGCTGGTGGCGCTGCTGCCGCGCCCGCTTCAAGGGCGTACGGCGGCGCTGGTGCGGTGCGGGGCGCCACGCGCGCGCGTGGGGGCGTCCTCGGTGCTGTGGTGGTACGTCTCCGCCGCGCTGGGCGCGCTGACGCATGTGGTGTGGGACGAGTTCACCCACCTCGACCGGTGGGGGATGCGGCAGTTCCCGGTGCTCGGGCAGCAGGTGGCGGGCCTGCCGGTCTACACGTACCTGCAGTACGGCAGCTCGGTGGTGGCGGCGGTCGCGATCGCCGCCTTCCTGGTCCGCGCGCTGCGACGGGTGCCGGCGGGTGAGCCCGCGGGGGTGCCCGCGCTGTCGGTGCGGGACCGGTGGCGGGCCGGGGCCGTGCTCGTCGGCTGCGCGGCGGCCGGGGCCGTGCAGCGGCTCGTCAGGGCCTGGGCCTTCCTTCAGGAGGCCGGAGCCGGGGCCGGCGTCGGGGCCAGGGTGCGGGACGTGGTGCCGACGCTGTGCTTCGGCGCGGGCACGGGACTGCTGGTGGGGCTGCTGGTGTACGCCGCCGCGGTCAGGGCGTGGCGTCCGGCTCGGGGCCCTGCCGGTGACCCCGGTCCTGACCGGGCCGGTGCGGGGGCGGGCCTGCGGAGCGGTCACTGACGGGGGCGGGTGTCACGGTGGCGACGAAGACGGTGACGTGCCGGGCCGGGCCCGGCCGGGGCAGGTGCGCGAGGAGGAGCGCGAGGTAGCCGCGGGCGACGTCGGCCCACAGCCACCAGGGGGGTGTCGCTCCGGGGGCGGGCCCGCCGGGCGTCAGCCGGCGGCGGAGGTGCCGCGCGGCGCGGCACAGGGGCGTCGTCAGGCCGGTGGGGACGCGGGCGGTGTTCGCGTCGGCCGCGAAAGGCGGAACCGATGGCGGCGGCTCGGCGGGGACCTCGCCGATGTCCGCCCGGACCACCGCCGGCCGGTGGTTGAGCGTGCGTATACCCATGCCCGCATCCTGGCGGGCATGGCTGACGACTGCGTTTCTGCGGGGGCCACGTGAGTGACGGGCCCGGCCTCGCGGGGACACCCCGGAGGGGTCCCCGCCGGGCGGGCCACTGCGCCGAGGGTCCGGCTGACGCCTCCGGGTCGCAGAGCGCTCGGCCTGCCGCCACGGGCACTGCGGGCAGGGGACACCGCGGTGTCCCCTGCCCGCCAGGACGGGTGGGGCCGAAGCGGGGCAGAGCCCTGGCCCGGTCTCCGGGGCGAAGCCTCGTCGGGCTGGGGCGGAGCCCCGGATCCCCGCCACCGCGCCGCGCAGGCTAGTGCGCCGCCGACTCCCAGTCCGGGCCGACACCCACCGAGACGTCCAGAGGGGCCCTGAGCCGGACCGCGCCGGGCATCTCGTGGCGGATGATCTCCTCGGTGGCCGCGCGCTCGCCGGGGGCGATCTCCAGGACGATTTCGTCGTGGACCTGCAGCAGTATCCGGGAGGCGAGGCCGGCCTCGCGCAGGGCGCGGTCCACGCGCAGCATGGCGATCTTGACGATGTCGGCCGCCGTGCCCTGGATCGGCGCGTTGAGGGCCATCCGCTCCGCCATCTCACGACGCTGGCGGTTGTCGCTGTTGAGGTCGGGCAGGTAGCGGCGGCGGCCGAAGAGGGTTTCGGTGTAGCCGGTCGCCCGTGCCTCGTCGACCACACGGTGCAGATAGTCCCGTACGCCGCCGAAGCGCTCGAAGTAGGCGTCCATCAGGGCGCGGGCCTCGGCCGCCTCGATGTTCAGCTGCTGGGAGAGGCCGAAGGCCGACAGCCCGTACGCCAGGCCGTACGACATCGCCTTGATCTTGCGGCGCATCTCCGGGTCCACGGCCGAACGGTCGACGCCGAAGACCTGGGAGGCGGCCGTGGTGTGCAGGTCCTCGCCGGAGGTGAACGCCTCGATCAGGCCCGCGTCCTCGGACAGGTGGGCCATCACGCGCAGCTCGATCTGGCTGTAGTCGGCGGTCATCAGCGACTCGAAGCCCTCGCCGACGACGAAGCCGCGGCGGATGGCCCGGCCCTCGTCGGTGCGGACGGGGATATTCTGCAGGTTGGGGTCGGTGGAGGACAGACGGCCGGTCGCGGCGACCGTCTGGTTGAAGGTCGTGTGGATACGGCCGTCCGCGGCGATGGTCTTGATCAGGCCCTCGACGGTGACGCGGAGCTTGGCCTGCTCACGGTGACGGAGCATGATCACCGGCAGCTCGTTCTCCGTCTGGCCGGCGAGCCAGGCCAGGGCGTCGGCGTCGGTGGTGTAGCCCGTCTTGGTCCTCTTCGTCTTCGGCAGGGCGAGCTCGCCGAAGAGGACCTCCTGGAGCTGCTTGGGCGAGCCGAGGTTGAACTCGTGGCCGGCCGCCGCGTGCGCCTCCTTCACCGCCTGCTGCACCGCGCCGGCGAACGTCTGTTCCATCGTTTCGAGGTGGGCGCGGTCGGCGGCGATGCCGTGCCGCTCCATGCGGGCGAGCAGTGCGGAGGTGGGCAGCTCCACGTCGCGCAGCAGGTCGGCCGCGCCGACTTCCTGGAGGCGGTCCTCGAAGGCCTCGCCCAGGTCGAGGATGGTGCGGGCCTGGATCATCAGGGCCTCGGCCTCGGCGCCCTCGTCCGCGCCGAAGGCGAGCTGGCCGTCGGCCTGGGCGGCGGGGGCGAGCTCGCGGTGCAGGTACTCCAGGGACAGCGCGTCCAGGTCGAAGGAGCGGCGGCCCGGCTTGACCAGGTAGGCGGCGAGCGCGGTGTCCATGGTGACGCCCTCGACGTGCCAGCCGTGCTCGGCGAGGACCCGCATCGCGCTCTTGGCGTCGTGGAAGACCTTGGGCCGGCCGGTGTCGGCCAGCCAGTCGGCGAACGCGCCCTCGTCGGCCTCGTCCAGCTGGGTCGGGTCGAACCAGGCCGCGGCTCCCCCGGGCGCGGCGAGCGCGACCTCGGCGACGGAGCCCGTGCCCAGCGCCCAGGCGTGAACGGTGGCGACACCGAGGGTCTGTGCGCCGTGCTCGGCGAGCCAGCCGGCCAGCTCGCCGGTGCCGAGCACGCTGCCGTCCAGCTCCACGCCGTCCGCGGCGACCGGGGTGGTCTCGGCCTCGTCGGCGCCCGGGTCGACGGCGAAGAGGCGCTCCCGCAGGGAGGGGTTGCGGATCTCCAGGGTGTCCAGGATCATCGCGACGGCCTTGCGGTCGTACGGCGTGCGCGCGAGGTCGGTGACCTCCCTGGACAGCTCGACGCTCCGCTCCAGCTCGGTGAGACGGCGGTTGAGCTTGACGGACTCCAGGTGCTCCCGCAGGTTCTGCCCGGCCTTGCCCTTGACCTCGTCGGCACGCTCGACGAGCTGGGCGAAGGAACCGAACTGGTTGATCCACTTCGTGGCCGTCTTCTCGCCCACGCCGGGGATGCCGGGCAGGTTGTCGGACGGGTCGCCGCGCAGGGCGGCGAAGTCCGGGTACTGGGCGGGCGTCAGCCCGTACTTCTCGACGACCTTCTCCGGGGTGAACCGGGTCAGCTCGGAGACACCCTTCGTGGGATACAGCACCGTGGTGTGCTCGCTGACCAGCTGGAAGGAGTCCCGGTCGCCGGTGACGATCAGCACCTCGAAGCCCTCGGCCTCGGCCTGGGTGGCGAGGGTGGCGATCACGTCGTCCGCCTCGTACCCCTCGACGGCGAAGCGGGCCGCGTGCATCGCGTCGAGCAGCTCGCAGATCAGCTCGACCTGGCCCTTGAACTCGTCCGGCGTCTTGGAGCGGTTCGCCTTGTAGTCGGCGAACTCCTCCGAGCGCCACGTCTTGCGGGACACGTCGAACGCCACCGCGAAGTGCGTGGGTGCCTCGTCACGCAACGTGTTGGCCAGCATCGACGCGAAGCCGTAGATCGCGTTCGTCGGCTGCCCGGTCGCGGTGGTGAAGTTCTCCGCGGGCAGCGCGAAGAACGCGCGGTAGGCCAGTGAGTGCCCGTCCATGAGCATCAGCCGCGGGCGGCTGCCGCCGGGGGTGCTGTCGGTCTTCTTCGATGCTGTATCTGCCACGTCCCCGATCCTGCCACGGACCGCTGACAGTCGGCTCCGCCCTCGGGCGGGGCGGGGGCTCACCCACGGTGGGGTGAGGGGTTCCGTCCCCGGGGCTCCGCCCCAGACCCCTGTTCGGGGCTGCGCCCCGGCTTGGCCCACCCGGCCCGCCCGTCTCGGTAGGAGGAGAGGTCCCGTCCCTGGGGCTCCGCCCCAGACCCCGTTCGGGGCTGCGCCCCGGCTTGGCCCACCCGGCCCGCCCGTCTCGGTAGGAGGAGAGGTCCCGTCCCTGGGGCTCCGCCCCAGACCCCGTTCGGGGCTGCGCCCCGGCTTGGCCCACCCGGCCCGCCCGTCTCGGTAGGAGGAGAGGTTCCGTCCCTGGGGCTCCGCCCCAGACCCCGGCGGGGGCTTCGCCCCCTGCGCCCCCAGCGGGGCCGCCACGACGGCCCGCCCCCGTTCGCCCCGGCATCACGGCGTCGCCGTGCGCGTGCCCATGCCCGCGGCGCCGATCCGCAGCGCTCCTTGCCGCTGCGCGCCCTGTGCGGACTCCCTCCGGCCGTAATCTCCAACGTCGTTGACACCGACGTCTCCTCGGGGAAGAAACGGCGTGGGAAGATCGTGGGTGGTCTTCAGTCCGCGTGGTCGAAGGGGAGCGTGCGATGGTGGCGAAGGCGCCGAAGGGGGATCCGGTTCAGGACGCGCCGGAGGTCGTCGAGCCGCAGCACGCGGCGGCGGGGTTGCCGGCCATCGGGCACACACTGCGGATGGCACAGCGTCAGATGGGGGTGCGGCGCACCGCGTTGACGTTGCTGCGGGTCAACCAGAAGGACGGGTTCGACTGCCCGGGGTGCGCGTGGCCGGAGCCGGAGCAGCGGCATGCGGCGGAGTTCTGTGAGAACGGGGCGAAGGCGGTCGCCGAGGAGGCCACCCTGCGCCGGGTCACCCCGGAGTTCTTCGCCACGCACCCCGTGTCCGAACTGGCGGAGAAGAGCGGCTACTGGCTGGGGCAGCAGGGGCGGCTCACGCATCCGATGTACCTGCCCGAGGGCGCCGATCACTACGAACCGGTGAGCTGGGAGCGGGCCTTCGACATCGTCGCCGAGGAGATCTCCGCCCTGGCCTCCCCCGACGAGGCCGTCTTCTACACCTCCGGCCGCACCAGCAACGAGGCCGCGTTCCTCTACCAGCTCTTCGCCCGCGAGCTCGGCACCAACAACCTGCCCGACTGTTCCAACCTGTGCCACGAGTCCTCCGGCTCGGCCCTGTCGGAGACGATCGGCGTCGGCAAGGGCAGCGTCCTGCTGGAGGACCTGTACAAGGCCGACCTGATCATCGTGGCCGGGCAGAACCCGGGGACGAACCACCCGCGCATGCTCTCCGCCCTGGAGAGGGCCAAGGCCGGCGGCGCGAGGATCATCAGTGTCAATCCGCTGCCCGAGGCCGGTCTCGAGCGGTTCAAGAACCCGCAGACCCCGCAGGGCATGCTCAAGGGCGCCGCGCTCACCGACCTGTTCCTGCAGATCCGCATCGGCGGCGACCAGGCCCTCTTCCGCCTCCTGAACAAGCTGGTCATCGAGACCGAGGGCGCGGTCGACGAGGAGTTCGTCCGGCAACACACCCACGGGTACGAGGAGTTCGCCGCCGCCGCCCGCGCCGCCGACTGGGACGAGACGCTCGCCGCGACCGGTCTGACGCGCGAGCGGATCGAGGAGGCGCTGCGCATGGTGCTCGCCTCGAAGCGCACCATCGTGTGCTGGGCGATGGGACTGACCCAGCACAAGCACTCCGTGCCGACCATCCGCGAGATCGTCAACTTCCTGCTGCTGCGCGGCAACATCGGCCGGCCGGGCGCGGGCGTGTGCCCGGTGCGCGGCCACTCCAACGTGCAGGGCGACCGCACCATGGGCATCATCGAGCGGCCCGCCCCCGCCTTCCTGGACGCCCTGGAGAAGGAGTTCGGCTTCGCCCCGCCGCGCGCGCACGGCTACGACGTCGTACGGGCCATCCGCGCCCTGCGCGACGGTGCGGCGAAGGTGTTCTTCGCCATGGGCGGCAACTTCGTGGCCGCCTCCCCCGACACCGACGTCACCGAGGCGGCCGTGCGCCGCGCCCGGCTGACCGTGCACGTGTCGACCAAGCTCAACCGCTCGCACGTCGTCACGGGCGCGCGTGCCCTGATCCTGCCGACACTGGGCCGCACCGAGCGCGATCTGCAGGCCGGCGGCGAGCAGTTCGTCACCGTCGAGGACTCCATGGGCATGGTGCACGCCTCCCGTGGCCGGCTTCAGCCCGCGAGCGTCCACCTGAAGTCCGAGCCGGCCATCGTGTGCCGGCTGGCCCGCCGGGTGCTGGGCGAGCACAGCGTGGTGCCGTGGGAGGAGTTCGAGAAGGACTACGCCACGATCCGCGACCGCATCGCCCGCGTGGTCCCCGGCTTCGAGGACTTCAACGCGCGCGTGGCCCGCCCCGGAGGCTTCACGCTCCCCCACGCCCCGCGCGACGAGCGCCGCTTCCCCACGGCCACCGGCAGGGCCAACTTCACCGCCGCGCCCGTGGAATACCCCGAGCTGCCCGAGGGCCGGCTGCTGCTGCAGACGCTGCGCTCGCACGACCAGTACAACACCACCGTCTACGGCCTGGACGACCGCTACCGCGGGATCAGGAACGGCCGGCGGGTGGTGCTGGTCAACCCCGAGGACGCGCGGGCGCTGGGCGTCGCCGACGGGTCGTACGTGGACCTGGTCGGCGAGTGGAGGGACGGCGTGGAGCGGCGGGCGCCCGGCTTCCGGGTCGTGCACTATCCGACCGCGCGCGGGTGTGCGGCGGCGTACTACCCGGAGACCAACGTCCTGGTGCCGCTGGACGCCACCGCGGACACCAGCAACACCCCGGCCAGCAAGTCCGTCGTGGTGCGTCTGGAACAATCGGCGACCGACTGAGCGTTCGCTCAGTGAGCAGTCGGCCAGCCGTCGGTCAGCGACCCCGGCCGGCGACTCCGCTCAACACGCCGATCAACACGCCGATCAACGACGAACGGAGCCGGACGCCATGGGCGAGCAGCACCACGTGAAGTTCCCTCAGGAAGTCCTCGACGAGTACGCCGCCCTCGGCATCGACCTGCCCGCCCTGTTCTCCGCCGGACACCTCGGCACCCGCATGGGCGTGCAGATCCTGGAGGCGTCCGCCGACCGCGTCGTCGGCACCATGCCGGTGGAGGGCAACACCCAGCCCTACGGGCTGCTGCACGGCGGCGCCTCCGCCGTCCTCGCCGAGACCCTCGGCTCCGTCGGCTCCATGCTGCACGGCGGCAGCTCCAAGATCGCCGTCGGCGTCGACCTGAACTGCACCCACCACCGCGGGGTCCGCTCCGGCCTGGTCACGGGCGTGGCCACGCCCGTCCACCGGGGACGCTCGACGGCGACGTACGAGATCGTCATCAGCGACGAGGAGGGGCGGCGGGTGTGCAGCGCCCGCCTGACCTGCCTGCTGCGCGACGTGAACCCGGGCGACGGCAACCCCGGCGGCCCCGGCAACTCCGGTGGCCCCGGCAGCCTCTCCGTGGCCGGCTGAGCCACCGAGCGGCCTCCCCCCGGCCGTTGCTCCCGGACCCGGCCGACCCTAACGTCGTGGCATGGCAACGGGAGGAGCCCCCCGGCCGGGGGCACGGGAGGCCGACGGTGCCGGCAAAGGGCCGTCGCGGTGAGCGGCATCGGTCCGCTCGAACCGGGCGAGGGCACGCGCGCGTGGGACGCGCCCGGCCCCGACGACCCGCCCCGCACCACCCCGGCGCACGGCCCCCTCGCACGGTTGCACCAACGGCACCGCCGCGCCGTCCTCACGGCCGCCGTGCTCATCCTCCTTCTCGCGGGCGGCGGTTACCTCCACGCCACCCGTGACCACACCCCGCGGCCCGCGCCCTCTGCCCCGTCTTCCCCCTCGCCTTCGCCCCCGCCCTTTCCCTCCCAGGTCACCGATGTCTCCTACCTGGACGCGGTGGTCACGCCGCCTGGCGACACGGGGGCCAGGAGCTTCAGCTTCGCGGTGCTGGTCAGTGTGCGATCCGGCCCGCCCGTGACCGTGACCCACATCGGCCAGCCGTACGCGGGACTCTCCGTCACCTCCGAGCCCCGGCCCCCTTTCCGCACGAAGGCGGGATCCGCACAAAAGATTGTCATCACCATGCATGTAAAGGAATGCACGGAGGTTCCGGAGAGCGCCACACTGCCTTTTCTGAACGTGACACTGCGTAATGTAAGAACAATTCAAGCGCACAGTTTCATCCTCGGCCCACGCTACGCGCAGGACCTCTCCCATGCTCTTCAGGTAGCCTGCGGCAACGATTTCAGGTAATTACCAAAACGCCCGAGACGCCTGAACCCAACTCTCCGCTTCCTGCAGGTTCTTGGAACCCGGACCGGGCGAATCGGCCTGAATTCCACTGTTCCGCCCGTGCACTACCGCTCCGCATTAGGTCGGGTGATAACAAGAACATCACAGCATCGCTCAGACCCTCCTCGATGTTCGCTGCTCACGCCTAGAGTCACGGCCAGTCACGGCGCGGTCGGGAAAGATCTTCGGACCGACGCTCGACTCGGTCTCTTCCAGGGGGGAGAGGCTGCGCCAGGGAAAGGACTGATCGTGCGTCAACGTTCGCTCATCGCCATCACCGCCGCGCTGGCAGCGGGAGCGCTCACCCTCACTGCCTGCGGCTCACGAGGCGGAGACAAGGGCTCGGACTCCGGCAACGGCGGCACCATCGTCACCATCGGCGTCGACGCCCCGCTGACCGGCGACCTGTCCGCACTGGGCCTCGGCATCAAGAACTCCGCCGACCTGGCCGCCAAGACTGCCAACAAGCAGAACTTCGTCAAGGGCATCACCTTCAAGATCCTGCCTCTCGACGACCAGGCGCAGCCCTCCTCGGGCCAGCAGAACGCCGTCAGACTCGTCGCCGACAAGACCGTCCTCGGCGCCGTCGGCCCCCTCAACTCCTCCGTCTCCGAGTCCATGCAGAAGGTCTTCGACGACGCGAAGCTGGTCCAGGTCTCCCCCGCCAACACCGGCCCCTCCCTCAGCCAGGGCCCCGACTGGCGGACCAAGAAGGTGCGCCAGTACAAGTCGTACTTCCGCACCTCGACCACGGACGCCATCCAGGGCCCGTTCGCCGCGCAGTACGTCTACAACGACGCCAAGAAGAAGAAGGTCTTCGTCATCGACGACAAGAAGACCTACGGCGCGGGCCTCGCCGGCACCTTCACCGAGGAGTTCAAGAAGCTCGGCGGCAAGGTCGTCGGCACCGAGCACATCAACCCCGACACCAAGGACTTCTCCGCGGTCGCCACCAAGGTCAAGAAGTCCGGCGCGGACGTCGTCTACTACGGCGGCGAGTACCCGCAGGCCGGCCCCCTCAGCAAGCAGATCAAGGCCGCCGGCGCCAAGATCCCGCTCGTCGGCGGTGACGGCATCAACGACGCCGACTTCGTCAAACTGGCCGGCCCCGACAGCACCGGCGACCTCGCCACCTCCGTCGGCGCACCGGTCGAGGAACTCGACTCCGCCAAGCAGTTCGTGGCCGACTACAAGGCCGCCGGCTACAAGGAGGAGTACTCGGCCTACGGCGGCTACTCCTACGACTCCGCCTGGGCCATCATCGAGGCCGTCAAGAAGGTCGTCGAGGACAACGGCGGCAAGCTGCCCTCCGACGCCCGCGCCAAGGTCACCGAGGCCATGCAGAACGTCTCCTTCGACGGAGTGACCGGCAAGGTCTCCTTCGACGAGTTCGGTGACGCCACCAACAAGCAGCTCACCGTCTACAGGGTCGAGAACGGCGCCTTCACGTCCGTCAAGTCCGGCACCTTCACGGGCTGATCAACTCCTACCGCTCACCACACCGCGCGGGGCGCTGATCCACTGGCGCCCCGCGCACACTCGCATCCGGCCACAATTCGTCGAACATCCGAAGTCTCGGAGGACATGCGGTGAACGAACTGCCGCAGCAGCTGGTCAACGGCCTGCTACTGGGATCCATGTACGGGCTGGTCGCCATCGGCTACACAATGGTCTACGGCATCGTCCAGCTCATCAACTTCGCCCACGGCGAGATCTTCATGACCGGCGCCTTCGGCGCGCTCTCGGTCTACCTGTGGGTACTTCCGAACGGCACGTCCATGTGGATCGCCCTGCCGCTCATGCTCCTCGGTGCCGTCATCGTCGCCGTCCTCGTCGCCATCGGGGCGGAACGATTCGCCTACCGTCCCCTGCGCGGCGGCCCACGCCTGGCGCCCCTGATCACCGCCATCGGCCTCTCCCTCGCCCTGCAGCAGGCGGTGTGGGCCTGGTACCCGGAGGCCAAGTCCGCCCGCACCTTCCCGCAGATCGCCGGAGGCCCCTTCGAGATCGGCAACGTCACCATCCAGACCGGTGACATCTTCGTCTTCTGCGCCGCCCCGATCAGCATGGCCATCCTCGCCTACTTCGTCATGAAGACCCGCACCGGACGCGGCATGCAGGCCACCGCCCAGGACCCCGGCACCGCCAAACTCATGGGCGTCAACACCGACCGCATCATCGTGGTCGCCTTCGCCCTCGGCGCCACCTTCGCCGCCGTCGGCGGCGTCGCCTACGGCCTCAAGTACGGCCAGATCGAATTCCGCATGGGCTTCATCCTCGGCCTCAAGGCCTTCACCGCGGCCGTCCTCGGCGGCATCGGCAACATCTACGGCGCCATGATCGGCGGCGTCGTCCTCGGCGTCGCCGAAACCCTCGCCACCGCCTACATCTCCGACATCCCCGGCATGCACCAGTTCGGCAGCCAGTCCTGGGCCGACGTCTGGGCGTTCGTACTCCTCATCCTCGTGCTGCTGTTCCGGCCCCAGGGCCTGCTCGGCGAGCGCGTCGCGGACAGGGCGTGACACCGATGACCACACAGACCACCGCACCCGAAACCCCCAGCGCCCCCACCACCCGCAACGAACCCACCGGGCTCATCCCCCTGCCGGAACACATCGGACGCGCCCTCGCCACCGGCGGCGCCCTCCTCACCGCCGCCTCCACCTTCCTCGCCTGGACCTGGACCTCCGCCTTCCCCGGCGACCTCACCGTCCATGGATACCCCGGCGGCCTCCAGGTACTCGTCCTCATCGGCGGAGTTCTGACCGCCCTCTTCGCCCTCTCCTCCTACGGCATCAAGGGCCTCGGCTGGCTCACCCCCGCCGGCGCCGACGCGGCCATCAAACTCACCGCCCTCGCCACCTTCGCCACCGCCTGGTACACGGTGCTCGCCATCAGCATCGAACTCGGCGGCGTCGTCAACCTCGAACCCGGCGGCTACCTCGCCGCCGCCGCCGGCCTCACCGCCCTCATCGGCGCCCTGGCCCTCCCCTTCGAACACCCCGCACCCGACCCCATCGACCCCGACGACAGCCGCTGGGAGCAGTTCAAGCACAAAACAGCCCACCGCTGGGAGACGTTCAAGGCGGTCTTCGCCACCGGCACCGCCCGCCCCGCGGGCAAGCTCCCGTCCTACGCCGAAATCCTCATCATCATCGCGGTCATGGCCATCGGCCTCACCGTCTTCACCTACGGCATCGGCACCCCCTACAGCGAACTCTTCATCGGCTTCCTCATCACCGTCGGCCTCTGCTTCACCGCACTCCTCAAAGCCGGACTGATGGCCCGCATCTCGGCCATCACCGCCAAACACCGCAACATCACCATGATCGGCGCCTTCGTCGCAGCCGCCGCCTTCCCCTTCACCCAGTCCGACGACCAGTACGCGACCATCGGCGTCTACATCCTGATCTTCGCCACCGTCGCACTCGGCCTGAACATCGTCGTCGGCCTCGCCGGCCTCCTCGACCTCGGCTACGTCGCCTTCCTCGGCGTCGGCGCCTACACCGCCGCCCTGGTCTCCGGCTCGCCCTCCTCACCCCTGCCCATCCAAGTCCCCTTCTGGGCCTCGGCACTGCTCGGCGCCTTCGTCGCCATGATCTTCGGCGTCCTCATCGGCGCACCCACCCTGCGACTGCGCGGCGACTACCTCGCCATCGTCACCCTCGGCTTCGGCGAAATCTTCCGCATCGCCGTCCTCAACACCGACGGCACCTCCGGACCCGACGTCACCAACGGCTCCAACGGCATCTCCTCCATCCCGAACATCAACATCCTCGGCTTCGACTTCGGCCAGGAACACACCTTCCTCGGGTTCACCATCGCCCGCTTCGCCAACTACTTCCTGCTGATGCTCCTCATCACGCTGGTCGTCGTCGTGGTCTTCCGGCGCAGCAGCGACTCCCGCATCGGCCGCGCCTGGATCGCCGTCCGCGAGGACGAGACCGCCGCACGCGCCATGGGCATCAACGGCTTCCGCGTCAAACTCATCGCCTTCGCCCTCGGCGCCACCCTGGCCGGCCTCGCCGGCGCCGTCCAGGCCCACGTCACCTACACCGTCACCCCCGAGCAGTACATGTTCGCCCACGTCGTCCCACCCAACAGCGCGTTCCTCCTCGCCGCGGTCGTCCTCGGCGGCATGGGCACCATCAGCGGCCCGCTCGTCGGCGCAGCCCTGCTCTACCTCATCCCGGCCAAGCTCCAGTTCCTCGGCGACTACCAGCTCCTGGCCTTCGGTCTCGCACTCGTCCTGCTGATGCGCTTCCGCCCGGAAGGCCTCATCCCCAACCGGCGCCGCCAGCTCGAGTTCCACGAGAACACGGAAGCACCCGCAGTCCTCAGCAAGGCAGGGGTCTGACCCATGACAACCGACACCACCACCCAGGGCACCGCACCCGACGCCACCACCCCCGGCGAGACCATCCTCGACGCACGCGGCGTCACCATGCGCTTCGGCGGCCTCACCGCCGTACGCGGAGTCGACCTCACCGTCAACAGCGGCGAAATCGTCGGACTCATCGGCCCCAACGGCGCCGGCAAGACCACCTTCTTCAACTGCCTGACCGGCCTCTACATCCCCACCGAGGGCGAAGTCCGCTACAAAGGCAAGGTCCTGCCGCCCAAATCCTTCAAGGTCACCGCGGCCGGCATCGCCCGCACCTTCCAGAACATCCGCCTGTTCGCCAACATGACCGTGCTGGAAAACGTCCTCGTCGGCCGGCACACCCGCACCAAGGAAGGGCTCTGGTCCGCCCTCCTGCGCGGCCCCGGCTTCCACAAGGCCGAAGCCGCCTCCCGCCAACGCGCCATGGAACTCCTCGAGTTCGTCGGCCTCGCCCACAAGGCCGACCACCTCTCGCGCAACCTGCCCTACGGCGAACAGCGCAAGCTCGAAATCGCCCGCGCGCTGGCCAGCGACCCCGGCCTGCTCCTCCTCGACGAGCCCACCGCCGGCATGAACCCGCAGGAAACCCGCGCCACCGAAGAACTGATCTTCGCCATCCGGGACATGGGCATCGCCATCCTCGTCATCGAGCACGACATGCGGTTCATCATGAACCTCTGCGACCGCGTCGCCGTACTCGTCCAGGGCGAAAAACTCATCGAAGGCGACAGCGCCACCGTCCAGCGCGACGAACGCGTCATCGCCGCCTACCTCGGCGAACCCTTCGAAGGCGCGCCCGGCGAGGAAGAAGCCGCCGAGGTCGAAAGAGCCGAGGCACAGGCCGAGGCACAGGCCGAGGCACAGGCCGAGGCCGCCGAGGCAGAAGCGGCCAAGACCGAGGCGGCCGAGGCGCCCGAGGCAGAGGCCGACACCACGACCGACGCCGCGCCCGGCAAGGAGAACGACCGATGACCGCACTACTCGAAGTCGAGGACCTCCGCGTCGCCTACGGCAAGATCCTGGCCGTCAAGGGCATCTCCTTCACCGTCGACGCCGGCCAGATCGTCACCCTCATCGGCACCAACGGCGCCGGCAAGACCACCACCCTGCGCACCCTGTCCGGACTCCTCAAGCCGGTCGGCGGACAGATCAAGTTCAACGGCAAGTCACTGAAGAAGGTCCCCGCCCACCAGATCGTCTCCCTCGGACTCGCCCACTCCCCCGAGGGACGGCACATCTTCCCCCGCATGACGATCGAGGACAACCTCCGACTCGGCGCCTTCCTCCGCAAGGACAAAAGCGGCATCGAAAAGGACATCCAGCGCGCCTACGACCTCTTCCCCATCCTCGGCGAACGCAGAAAGCAGGCCGCGGGCACCCTCTCCGGCGGCGAACAGCAGATGCTCGCCATGGGCCGCGCCCTGATGTCCCAGCCGAAACTGCTCATGCTCGACGAACCCTCCATGGGCCTCTCCCCGATCATGATGCAGAAGATCATGGCGACCATCGCCGAACTCAAGGCCCAGGGCACCACCATCCTGCTCGTCGAGCAGAACGCCCAGGCCGCACTCTCCCTGGCCAACCAGGGCCACGTCATGGAAGTCGGCAACATCGTCCTCTCCGGCACCGGCCAGGACCTGCTGCACGACGAATCAGTACGCAAGGCGTACCTGGGCGAGGACTAGACGAGAACTGAAGGAGAAGGGCCCGCGCCCCCTCACGGGGACGCGGGCCCTCCCACGTCTGCGACTCAGCCCTTGTCAGGCTTGGCAGCACCCTTCGCCGCCTTCTTCTCCTCGCTGTCCTGAATGACCGCCTCCGCAACCTGCTGCATCGACATACGACGGTCCATCGACGTCTTCTGGATCCAGCGGAACGCGGCCGGCTCGGCCAGCCCGTACTCCGTCTGCAGAACCGACTTCGCACGGTCCACCAGCTTGCGGGTCTCCAGCCGCTGGGCGAGGTCCGCGACCTCCCTCTCCAGCTCCTTCAACTCCGTGAACCGCGAAACGGCCATCTCGATCGCCGGCACCACGTCGCTCTTGCTGAACGGCTTCACCAGATACGCCATCGCACCGGCATCCCGAGCCCGCTCCACCAGATCACGCTGAGAGAACGCGGTGAGCATGAGCACGGGTGCGATCCGCTCCTCGGCGATCCTCTCCGCCGCCGAGATCCCGTCCAGCTTGGGCATCTTCACATCGAGGATCACCAGATCCGGCCGATGCTCCCGCGCCAGCTCCACGGCCCGCTCCCCGTCCCCGGCCTCCCCGACGACCCGGTACCCCTCCTCCTCCAGCATCTCCTTGAGATCCAGCCGGATCAGCGCCTCGTCCTCGGCGATGACGACCCGCGTCGTCAGCGGAGGCACGTGCGACTTGTCGTCATCGGACACGTCTACGGGCTGGGGCGACTCGGCGGTCACGGGGCGCGCTCCTCGGTCCAGGGCGGGGCAGTTACTGCTGACTATGCAGCCTACCTAGAGGCACGGAGCTGGGCTCACCCGGTACACTCACCGCAGTGCCTCGCCGGGTTGGTGGAACGGTATACACGGAGGTCTCAAACACCTCTGCCTGTGAGGGCTTGCGGGTTCGAATCCCGCACCCGGCACGCTTGAAAGCGGAGGATCACGTTCGCGTGATCCTCCGCTTTTTACTACGCACGGACACGATCTGCAACGCAGAGTGGCCGCATGGAACAGCACAGCCCTTCGATCCGCGCACAAGCCGTCGCACTCATGCGCCAAGGCGTCCCCAATCGCATAGTCGCAGCGCAGCTCAACGTGCCGCGCGGGACCGTCGGCTGGTGGCGCAGCGAGGACCGCAAGGCACGCGGCGAGGTCTACGAGCGGCCCAGTGACTGCCCCAGGTGCACTGGGCGCACCTTCGACCAGATCGCGTACGCCTACCTGCTCGGTCTCTACCTCGGTGACGGACACATCATCTCCAAGTACAAGCAGCACCACCTGTCCATCTTCTGCGACGCGACGCAGACCGGTCTGATCGCCGCCGCCGAGGAGACCATGCGTAAGGTGATGCCGTTGACCAGTGTGAATCAGCGTCGTAGGTCCGGCTGCGTCGAGGTGAAGTCCCACACCATGCACTGGGTCTGCATGTTCCCCCAGCATGGCCCCGGCAGGAAGCACGAGCGGCGGATCGCCCTCGAGCCCTGGCAGCAGGAGATCGTCGACGCGCACCCGTGGGAGTTCATCCGAGGCCTGATCCACTCCGACGGCTGCCGTATCACCAACTGGACGACTCGTCTCGTCGGCGGAGAGCGCAAGCGCTACGAGTACCCGCGGTACTTCTTCTCCAACAAGTCGGACGACATCCGGAAGCTCTTCGCCGACACCCTCGACAAGGTCGGCGTCGAGTGGACGACGTTGGCTCGAGGCAGCGATCCGTTCAACATCTCCATCGCCCGCAAAGCCTCCGTGGCCCTCATGGACGCCCACGTCGGTCCCAAGCACTGACCAGGCCCTACTTGGGACTGTCGTCCTCCCCGACGTGGTGGACCCGGACCAGGTTCGTCGTGCCCGGTACCCCCGGAGGGGAGCCCGCCGTGATCACCACCACGTCGCCCTTCTCGCAGCGGCCGTGTCTCAGGAGCAGCTCGTCGACCTGCTCGACCATCGCGTCTGTCGTGTCCACGCGCGGGCCCAGGAACGTTTCCACGCCCCACGTCGCGCTGAGCTGGGAGCGGGTGGCTGGCTCCGGGGTGAAGGCCAGCAAGGGGATGGGTGAGCGGTAGCGGGAGAGGCGGCGGGCGGTGTCGCCCGACTGGGTGAAGGCGACCAGGAACCTGGCGCCGAGGAAGTCGCCGATCTCCGCTGCCGCGCGGGCCATCGCGCCGCCCTGGGTGCGGGGTTTGTTGCGTTCGGTCAGGGGCGGCAGGCCCTTGGCGAGGAGGTCGTCCTCGGCTGCCGTGAGGATGCGGGCCATCGTCCTGACCGTCTGTACCGGGTGCTTGCCCACGCTGGTCTCGCCGGAGAGCATCACCGCGTCCGTGCCGTCGATGACCGCGTTGGCCACGTCGGAGGCCTCCGCGCGGGTCGGGCGGGAGCTGGTGATCATCGAGTCGAGCATCTGGGTGGCGACGATCACCGGTTTGGCGTTGCGTTTGGCCAGTTTGATGGCGCGTTTCTGGACGATGGGCACCTGTTCCAGGGGCATTTCGACGCCCAGGTCGCCGCGGGCGACCATGATGCCGTCGAAGGCCGAGACGATGTCCTCCATGGCCTGCACCGCCTGGGGTTTCTCGATCTTGGCGATGACGGGGAGGCGGCGGCCCTCGTCATCCATGACGCGGTGGGCGTCGAGGATGTCCCGGCCGCTGCGGACGAACGACAGGGCGATGACGTCGAAGCCGGTGTGCAGTGCCCAGCGCAGGTCGTCCTCGTCCTTCTTGGACAGGGCGGGGACGGAGAGCGCGACGCCGGGGAGGTTCAGGCCCTTGTGGTCGGAGATCACTCCGCCTTCGGTCACTCTGGTGCGGACTCGGGGGCCGTCGACCGCGGTGACCTCCAGGCCGACCCTGCCGTCGTCGACGAGGATGCGTTCGCCGGGGGTGACGTCGTCCGCGAGGCCGGCGTGGGTGGTGCCGCAGAGGTGGCGGTCGCCTTCGACGCCTTCTTCGACGGTGATGGTGAAGGTGTCGCCGCGTTCGAGGAGTACGGGGCCTTCACGGAAGCGGCCGAGTCGGATCTTCGGGCCCTGGAGGTCGGCGAGGATTCCGACGCTGCGGCCGGTTTCGTCGGCGGCCCTGCGTACGTGCCGGTAGAGCTGCTCGTGTTCGGCGTGGTCGCCGTGGCTGAGGTTGAGGCGGGCGACGTCCATTCCGGCGTCGACCAGGGCTTTGATCTGCTCGTACGTGTCAGTGGCTGGTCCGAGAGTACAGACGATCTTTGCTCGGCGCATGATGTGACCCTAGGCCTTACCAGTTGGTAGTGATGCGGTGTGTCGTGACTGTTCAACAACCTTTGGTCGCAGGGGTATTGACAACTGTTGGACTGTGCGGGCGGTGCTCTGACTACAGTTTGGGCGGTGTCATGGTGAATCGCGCGTTGAGTTGCGCGTACACGTGCTGTCGTTCCGGTTCCAGGTTCAGGGGTGCGGTCTCCTCCTGTGGGGTGGGTGCGCCGTAGGACCTCGTCATCTGCATACCGCCCGGGACCGGCGGCATGGGCCGGGCGTTCTCCGCGCCGATGTCGGCGATTTCGACGAGGGCGGCGAGTGTGGTGCCGAGTGCTTCGGCGTATTCCCTGGCTCGTTGGACGGCCTCGCGCACGGCCTGCTGTCGTGCCTGGCGGTGGGCGGGTGAGTCGGGGCGCAGTGCCCACCAGGGTCCGTCCACCCGGGTGAGTTCCAAGTCGGCCAGTTGGGTGGTGAGTTCGCCCAGAGTGGTGAAGTCGGAGAGTTCGACGGTGAGGTGGACGGTGCCGTGATGGGTGCGGACACGTTCGCCGCGGCCGTGTCGGGTGAGTTCGGGGGTGATGGAGAAGGTGCCGGTCTCCAGGTGTTCGACGGCCGGGCCGTAGGACTTGACGAGGTCGATGACGCGGGTGTTGCGCCGGGTGAGGTCGTCGAGGGCGGAACGGCGGTCCTTGCCGCGGGCGGTGACGGTGATGCCGATGCGGGCGATCTCGGGGTCGACTTCGAGGTGGGCTTCGCCGCGGACGGCGATGCGGGGTGCGTCGGGGGTGCCGTAGGGGACGGCGGGGCCGGGTTCGGGGGCGGGGGCTGACGTCATACGTCCCACTCTGTCACCGTTGCCCGGCCCCCTGCCCCCGTTGGTCACCGGATCGCAATCTCCCGGGGATGTTGTGGTGCGCTGCAGGCCGCCAGAATCTACGCGCGTCATCGACCTTTTCACCGGGAGACCCAGACATGTCGCTGAACCGCCGGAAGTTCCTGACGAGATCCGCCGTGACCGGGGCGGGGGTGGCGCTGGCCGGCGCGGTGGCTCCGGTGGCCGAGGCAGCGCCGGCCGCAACCCCCGAGGCCCCCGCGGCGGCCGGGAAGCCCGGGAAGCCGGGCAAGCGTTACTCGCTCACCGTCATGGGCACCACCGACCTGCACGGGCGTGTCTTCAACTGGGACTACTTCAAGGACGGGGAGTACGCCGACGCGGCCGGCAACGCCCAGGGTCTGGCCCGGATCTCCACGCTGGTGAACCAGGTCCGTGAGGAGAGGGGCCGTGGGAACACGCTGCTGCTGGACGCCGGTGACACCATTCAGGGCACTCCGCTGACGTACTACTACGCGAAGGTGGATCCGATCACGGCCGAGGGCGGCCCGGTGCATCCGATGGCCAAGGCCATGAACGCCATCGGGTACGACGCGGTGGCGCTCGGCAACCACGAGTTCAACTACGGTATCGAGACGCTGCGCCGGTTCGAGCAGCAGTGCGACTTCCCGCTGCTGGGTGCGAACGTGGTGGATCACCGGACCCAGAAGCCGGCCTTCCCGCCGTACTTCATCAAGAAGTTCAAGCAGCCGGGCCTGCCGCCGGTGACGGTCGCCGTGCTGGGTCTGACCAACCCGGGTGTCGCGATCTGGGACAAGGCCCATGTCCAGGGCAGGTTGGACTTCCCGGGGCTGGAGGAGCAGGCCGCGAAGTGGGTGCCGAGGCTGCGGTCGATGGGCGCGGACGTGGTGATCGTGTCGGCGCACTCGGGTACGTCCGGCACGTCGTCGTACGGTGATCAGCTGCCGTGGGTGGAGGACGCGGCGGCGAACGTCGCCCGGCTGGTGCCGGGTATCGACGCGATCCTGGTGGGCCACGCGCACAAGGAGATCGCGGAGCTGAGGGTCACCAATGAGAAGACGGGCCGGACGGTCGTGCTGTCGGAGCCGTTGTGTTACGCCGAGCGGCTGACGCTCTTCGACATCGAGCTGGTGTTCGTCAGGGGTCGGTGGGAGGTGGAGTCGGTCTCCGCCTCGCTGCGCGACTCCAACACGGTCGCCGACGACCCGAGGATCACCAGGCTGCTGGGGGACGAGCACGCGAAGGTGGTGGGGTACGTCAACCAGGTGGTCGGCCGGGCGACTCAGACCCTGACGACGGTGGACGCCCGCTACCGGGACGCCCCGATCATCGATCTGATCACCAAGGTGCAGGAGGATGTGGTGAAGGCCGCGCTGGCGGGTACGCAGTACGCCGCGCTGCCCGTCATCGCGCAGGCCTCCCCCTTCTCGCGGACTTCGGAGATCCCGGCCGGCGATGTGACGATCCGGGATCTGTCCAGCCTGTACGTGTACGACAACACGCTGGTCGCCAAGTTGATGACGGGCGCCCAGGTGCGGGCGTACCTGGAGTACTCGGCGGAGTACTTCGTGCGGACGCCGGCCGGCGCGCCGGTCGACGTGGACGGGCTGACGAACGCGAACAACCGCCCGGACTACAACTACGACTATGTGTCGGGGCTGCGGTACGACATCGACATCGCCCAGCCGGCCGGTTCGCGGATCAGGAACCTGACGTACGGCGGTGCCGCGCTGGACGACGGGCAGCAGTTCGTGATGGCGGTGAACAACTACCGGGCCAACGGCGGTGGCGCGTTCCCGCATGTGGCCTCGGCGCGGGAGCTGTGGTCGGAGTCGACGGAGATCCGCACGCGGATCGCGGAGTGGGTGACGGCGAAGGGTGTGCTGGATCCGGAGGACTTCGCGTCGGTGGACTGGCGGCTGACCCGTGAGGGCACGCCGGTGTTCTGACCGGCTGTCCGCCTGTCCGCGCGGGGGTGTGCGGGGGCGGTCTCAGATTCCGTCCGCCAGGAGTGCCTTGATCTGGCGGGTGGGCGGGATCTGGGGCTGTTTCTGTTCGAGGCCGAAGGTGGTGAAGGCGGTGCGGGCGGGCAGCGGGTACGTCTCCGTGCCGGTGACCGTGTTGAGGATGGTGGCGCTGCGCCAGGCGGCGAGGCCCAGGTCGGGGGCGCCGACGCCGTGGGTGTGGCGTTCGGCGTTCTGTACGTAGATGTGGCAGCCGGTGGTGGTGATGGAGGGGTCCAGGGCGAGGCGGAACTGCTCGTCGACGCGGGGGCGTTCCTTGCTGTCGCGGTGCAGGTGGGGTTCGAGGGCGGTCAGCAGGGGGGCGAGGGGGCGTTCGCGGTAGCCGGTGGCGAGGACGACGGCGTCGGTGGTGAGGCGGGTGCGGGTGCCCTGCTGGACGTGTTCGACGTGGAGTTCGAGCTGCGAGGTGGCGAGGCGGCCGACGGTGCGGACGCGGACGCCGGGGGTGAGGACGGCGTCGGGCCAGCCGCCGTCGGGGGTGCGGCGGTAGAGCTCGTCGTGGATGGCGGCGAGGGTGTCGGCGCCGATGCCCTTGTGGAGTTGCCACTGTGCGGCGACGAGCCGGTCGCGCACGGGTTCGGCGAGGGCGTGGAAGTAGCGGGTGTAGTCGGGGGTGAAGTGCTCCAGGCCGAGTTTGGAGTACTCCATCGGGGCGAAGGCCTCGGTGCGGCCGATCCAGCGGAGTCGTTCGTCGCCGGCGGGGCGGTGGCGCAGCAGGTCGAGGAAGACTTCGGCGCCGGACTGTCCGGAGCCGACGACGGTGATGTGGCCGGCTGCGAGGAGGGTGTCGCGGTGTTCGAGGTAGTCGGCGGCGTGGACGACGGGGACGCCGGGGGCGTCGGTGAAGGGTTTGAACGGGGCGGGTACGTGGGGTTCGGTGCCGATGCCGAGGACGACGTTGCGGGTGTGGGCGCGGCCGAGGGCCTGGGCTTTGCCGTGGGTGTCGAGTTGGGTGAAGTCGACTTCGAAGACGTGGTGTTCGGGGTTCCAGCGGATGGCGTCGACCTGGTGGCCGTGGTGCAGTGCGGGCAGGTTCTCGGAGACCCAGCGGCAGTAGGCGTCGTATTCGGCGCGCTGGATGTGGAAGCGTTCGGCGAAGTAGAAGGGGAAGAGTCTGTCGCGGGCTCTGAGGTAGTTGAGGAAGGACCAGTTGCTGGCGGGGTCGGCGAGGGTGACGAGGTCGGCGAGGAACGGTACTTGGATGCGGGCGTCGTCGATGAGCAGGCCGGGGTGCCAGTGGAAGTGGGGGCGTTGTTCGTAGAAGGCGGTGCGGAGTTCGGTGAGGGGGTGGGCGAGGGCGGCCAGGGAGAGGTTGAAGGGGCCGATGCCGATGCCGACCAGGTCGTAGGGGGTGTGGGGCGTGTGGGGGGTGTGGTGCGGCTGGTCCGTCGGGGGCTGGTTCATCCGGGGATGCTTCCTTCCACCAGTTTGAGCAGGGCGGCCAGGTCTTCGGGCCGGGTGTCGGGGTTGAGGAGGGTGGTCTTGAGCCAGAGCCGGTCGTCGAGGCGGGCGCGGCCGAGGACGGCGCGGCCTTCGGTGAGGAGTCTGCGGCGTACGGCGGCGACGGTGTCGTCGGTGGCGTCGGCGGGCCGGAACAGGACGGTGCTGATGGTGGGCCGGTCGCGGAGTTCGAGGCCGGGGTGGTCGTGGATGAGGTCGGCGAGCTCGCGGGCGCGGGCGCAGACCTGGTCGACGAGGGCGCCGAGGCCGCTGCGGCCGAGGGTCTTGAGGGTGACGGCGATCTTGAAGATGTCGGGGCGGCGGGTGGTGCGCAGGGAGCGGCCGAGGAGGTCGGGCAGGCCGGCCTCGGTGTCGTCGTCGGCGTTGAGGTAGTCGGCGTGCTGGTGCAGGACGGTGAGGTCGCGGGGGCGGCGGACGGCGAGGAGTCCGGCGGCGACCGGCTGCCAGCCGAGTTTGTGCAGGTCGAGGGTGATGGTGTGGGCGGCTTCGAGTCCGGTGAGCTTGTCGCGGTGACGTTCGCTGAACAGCAGTCCGGCGCCGTGGGCGGCGTCGATGTGCAGGCGGGCGCCGTGGGCTGCGCACAGTCCGGCGATCTCGGGGAGGGGGTCGATGAGGCCGGCGTCGGTGGTGCCGGCGGTGGCGGCTACGAGGAGGGAGCCGCGGGGGCCGGCGAGGCGGGTGAGGGTGTCGTGCAGGGCGGCGGGGTCGATGGTGCCGGTGGGGGCGGGCACGATGACGGGTTCGGGCAGGCCGAGCAGCCAGGCGGCGCGGGGCAGGGAGTGGTGGGCGTTGGCGCCGCAGACGAGGCGGATGCCGCCGCCGTGGGTCTCGCGGGCGAGCAGCAGGGCGAGTTGGTTGGACTCGGTGCCGCCGGTGGTGACGACGGAGTCGGCGAGGCCGGTCTCGTGGGCGAGGGTCCGGGTGACGAGGGCTTCGAGTTCGGAGGCTGCGGGGGCCTGGTCCCAGGAGTCCAGGGAGGGGTTGAGGGCGGTGGCGGCGAGGTCGGCGGCGGTGGCGACGGCGAGCGGCGGGCAGTGCAGGTGGGCGGCGCACAGTGGGTCGGCGGGGTCGGCGGCGCCTTCGGCGAGGGCGTGTACGAGGGTGCGCAGGGCGTCGGGGTCGCCGTGTTCGGGCAGGATGTCTCCCACGGCGTCGCGCGTCCGGGCGGCGACCGCCTCGGGGCCGCCTGCGGGCAGCGGGCCGCCGCGGGC
>NZ_QFDQ01000107.1 GCF_003270085.1 Streptomyces triticisoli
GCTCGCCCAACTGCGCCGGCGCCGCCCCGGAGCGCTGCCCGTCGGCGGCACACCCCCGCAGGAAGGCGTCGAACTGCGCGACCACGCGCTCAGCGACGCGATCGCCGCCGAAGCCGGTGTCCTGCCGGGGGTTGAGCATGCGGCCGTACGCATCACTGGCCGGCCTGCCCACCCCCGCACCCGCGTCAGGCTCACCCTCACCCCTCAGGCGGCACCCGGCGCCGCCCTCGATGCCCTTGGCGAAGGCCCGCTCCGAACCGCCCATCGGTCCACCGGCTTCCCTGACATGCCCACCGAGGCCCGCCTACAGGTCGCCCGCCACAAACCACACCGCGCGGAGTAAGGAAAAGACCGACCATTCCCGTGTCCGCCCCTTGCGATCTTTCCCAGTTCACAGGGGAACCGGCACTACTCCCCAAGGGAGAGATCATGATCATCCTGGGCATCGTTCTGCTCGTCGTCGGCTTCGTCACCGGGATAGCCATCCTGTGGACCATCGGGATCGTCCTGGCGGTCGTCGGAGCCATCCTGTGGGTCCTCGGCGCGATGGGACACGCCGTCGCCGGTCGACGCCACTACTGGTGATCGGGGTCAGGTCCGGCGAGCGGCGACGCGGGCCGAAGCCGGCCGACGCACGTCGTGGACCCAGCCGAGGCGTTCGAGGAGGCGGATGAACGCGGCGGAGAGGTCGATTTGACCGCGGTCGACGCCGTGCCGGGCGCAGGCGGTGTCGGCGTGGTAGAGGTTGTGTCAGCTCTCGCCGGACGAGAGCAGGGCCGACGGCCGCGGGTTGGTGGCCCGGTCGTGGCGACGGGACGGGAGCAATGGCCCGACTGGATCGGGCGGCAGTTGCACGCTGCTCCGGTCGGTCAGGCTGCGTCGGGAGTTCGTGTGCACAGTTTCTTCGTGAGGAGCCATCAGAGCGTCCATCGTGGCCACGGCGATGACGGGCGGTGAGCGGCAGGGCAGTGGAGGAGGCACGGACCGGTCGGAGGGGTTCAGTGAGGAGCTTCTGGGGGCTCTGCTGGACCGGGGGCACGAGTTGCCGCCGCATCTGCTCGGTCCGCTCGTCGCGCAGCAAGTGTGCAGGCTCGGTGGCCGCGAGACCTCGGTCTTCTTGCAGGACTACGGTCAAGTGTGGCTCGTGCCCCTGGTGGGCGACGGGCTGGCAGCGGGGGAACCGCAGCCGATCGACGGCTCCGATGCCGGTCGCGCCTTCCAGGAGGCGCACCCTGTCGAGGTGCCTCAGGCCAATGGTGTACGGGTCTACCTGCCTCTGCTGGACGGCGGCGACCAGGTGGGCATCCTGGCCGTCACTCTGGACGGGATCGACGACGATGACCGACGGCTGCTGCGCAGGATCGCCGCTCTCGTGGCCGACATGCTGGTGACCAAGCACGGTTACACCGATCTGTTCTTCCGGGTCCGGCGCAGAGAACCGATGAGTGTGGCGGCGGAGATCCAGTGGTCGCTGCTGCCGCCGCTGGCGATGTCCACGCCTCGGGTCATGCTGGCCGGGATGCTGGAGCCCACCTACGACGTGGCCGGCGACAGCTTCGACTACGCCCTCAACGGAGACGTGCTGCATGTGGCCATGATCGACGCGATGGGCCACGGCCTGGACGCCGCCACGATGGCCACGGTGGCCATCGGTGCCTACCGGCATGCCCGGCGGATCAGCGTCGGCCTGGCGGAGATCTACGCGTTCATGGACCGGGCCGTCGCCGAGCAGTTCGGCCCCGACCACTTCGTGACCGCTCAGATGATGCGGCTCGACACAGCGACGGGCCGTCTTCAGTGGGTCAACGCGGGACATCCCGCCCCCCTGCTGATCCGTGGACACCGTGTCGTCCGGAGGCTCCGCGGCCCGACGACACTTCCTGTCGGCTTCGGAGGTCACGAGCCCCGGATCAGTGAACTGGCCCTCGACCCCGGAGACCGGATCATGTGCTTCACCGACGGGTTGATCGAGGAACGCGATGTCGGTGGTGAGGAATTCGGTGAGGAACAGCTCATCGGCTGGGTGGACCGCATCGAACGTACGACGTACGAGATCCGGGCCGTGGCCCGTTCCCTCTCCCACACGCTCAAACGGGCGCGGGGCGGGATCACGACGGACGACGCGACGCTCCTGCTGATCGAGTGGCGCGGCGCCGGCTGATCGGACTCGCGGTCGGCGCCTGTCTCGCGCATCCTTCGTGCATCGGCTGATGATGGAAGTACGGCCGAACACGCGGAGCTGATGATGACGGGGTGGCATGTCAGGGACTACTCCCAGGACGATCTCGAAGCGGTGATCCGCGTCGATGTGGAGAGCAGCACGGCCGAAGAGCCCCCTCTCTTCCCGCTCTCGGACGCCGTGGCGGCCCTCCAGGCCCTCCACCCGGCGGTGGTGGCCACGGCGGACGAGGTGGTGATCGGCGCCGCGGTGAGCAGAGTTGAGGGCGACCGGGCATGGATCCTGCGCATCTGCATGGCACCTGCCTGGCGGCAACAGGGGCTGGGCAGTGCCCTCATCACAGCCCTTGAGCACCGGCTGTTCGCCGGTGGCGTCCGCGCGGTGCACGCGGTCCTGCCCGAGGGCGAGACCGGTGCCGCCGCTCTGCACAACTGCGGCTTCGGCGCCCGCTCGGGCCTGGTCGTCTTCGAGAAGCGCGGGCCGGTGACTCCGCAGGCGGTCAGCATGCTCTCCTCGCTCGGGGCGGAGCTGCCGCCCGGGGGACTGTGGCAGAAGGTCGCGGGCATGCACAGGGAGAAGCAACTCATCGAGCGCCGCCTGGTCCTGCCACTGGCCCACCCCGAACTGGCCGCCCAGCACGGAGTGGAACTGCCGCGAGCGGTGATGCTGTTCGGTCCGCCCGGGACCGGAAAGAGCACGTTCGCGCACGCGATCGCCGGCCGCCTGGGCTGGCCCTTCCTCGAACTGTTCCCCGCACGTCTGGCCGCCGAGTACGGGCTGGCGAGCGGGCTGAGCCGGCGCTTCGACGAGATCGCCCAGCTCGACCACGTCCTGGTCTTCATCGACGAGGTCGAGGAGGTCGCCGGAACACGCAGCGGTGCGGACGCGACCGCGGTCGGCGTCGTCAACGAGCTGCTCAAGGCGATCGTCCGGTTCCGGAACCAGGAGGGGCGGCTGCTCGTCTGCGCCACGAACAACGTGACCACCCTCGACCCGGCCTTCCTGCGGCACGGTCGCTTCGACTACGTGCTGCCCCTCGGCCCTCCCGACCACAACGCCAGGACCGCACTGTGGAAGAGCTACCTGGCCCGAGCGGACGCCCAGGCCGACAGCGCGGCACTCGCGTCCGCCAGCGAGGGGTTCACCCCCGCCGACATCGCCCATGTGGCACGTACGGTCTCCCAGGCCCAGTTCGAGCGCACCTTCGACACCGGAACCCGGACCCTGCCCACCACGGACGACTACCTGGCCACGATCCGCGACACCCAGCCCACGGTCAGCAGCGTCATGGCCCAGGAGTTCGCCGAGCAGACCGAGAAGTTCGCCCGTATCTAGCGTCCTGGCCTCCGGAGATCGGCTTGCGACGCGGAGGTGTCAGTTCGGCGGAGACGACGTGTCGCTGCCGGCGTTGATGTCGATGAGGATCTGTTCGGCCCCGGTGACGTTGTCGGCCCGGACGGCCCTGGCCATCGCGGCGCGTGCCGCATCGGGCATCGTGTCCGGCGGGACCACCAGCAGAGAGAAATAGTCCCGGTCGCCTCGGGTGATGAGGACGGTGTCGTCACCGACCGGGAAGGAGTCGATGTGCACGACTCGGCCGCCGATCACCAGCCGTGTCGGCAGTTCGTCCCAGGCACTGGCGTCCAGACCGACGCGGGTGACAGGTCCGAGATGCTCGGTCAACGCGGTGATCAGCGAGGGGAGCTCGGCACCGATGTCCCGGGACCGCGGCCACCAGGCACCGTCCAGGATTCCCTCGCGCGTGTGTGTCGTCTCCAGCCTCAGCAGGGCCGTCCCGGGTCTCACCGACTGGTGGACGGCGTCCGGCAGCAACCTGGCGGTGCCGGGGGTGTCGGATTCGGTCATGGTGTCCGCCCGTCCTTCGTATGCCGGTCGCACGCGCTGCGGCCGCACTGTCCCTGTGGACGCGGCTCAGCCACGTTCTTCCTCTTCCGCCTCCATCTGCCGGATCCCCTGGTGCGTTGGCGTGATCATCGCGGGCGTGTCACCCCTCCTCCAGTCGACGACGACCCGGCCCTCGCTCGCCAGATACGTACAGGCAGCGGCCAGGTCCTGCTCGGAGATGCCGAGGTCGTTGCGGAGTTTCGCCCCGTCGACGCCCAGGAGGCGATTGCCCTCGGCGGCTTGGTACAGAGCCCGCATGATCTTCTCGCGGCGCATCTTCCGCTCGCGCAGTATCGCCATGACGCGCCGCCCCCTACCGCCCCCGGTCGGGCCGAAGCCGGTGTCATCCGCGGTCGCTGTCGCGGTGGGGCGTGTCGGGGCGGTCGCGTCCACCGCCGGCCGGCGGTGCCTCCGGGTCCGACGGCCGATCCCCGGCAGAGCATCGCTGTAGTGGAAGGCAGCGATCCGTTCGTCGTGCTGAGCATTGAGCCGGTGGATCAGTACGAATCCGACGGCGATCAGGACGAGCAGCGCGGCCACGGCGATGACAGTCATGGTCCTCTCACCTCCGTTGGCCGGCGGGCGAACGCCCTGTCGAGCCGATGGGCCGGGGCAGGGACGACGGCGGACCTGCCCCGCCGTCGGTCTCCCACGCTTCTTCCCGACTTCGGGCATCGATCCTGTCTGCTGCCTCCTCCCGCCCCGGGGCATCGATGCCGTCACCGGCCATCAGCCGTGCGGCGGTATCCGCACTGGTTTCCGGCGGAATCACCAGCATGTTCCGGCGGCCACCGGCGGAGAAAAGGGTCAGCCTGTGAGGACCCTGCTCCTCAGTGGACCAGCCCACATGTACGGTGCGCCCAGCGACGGACACCCAACGCGGGATGACGGGCCAGTGGTCCGGGTTCACCGTGACACTCGTGATGCGGCCCCAGAGGGTGCCCAGTGCGGCTGTCAAGGGTGGCAGCTCTCGGGTGAGGGCACGGGAGCGAGGCCACCACATGCCGTCCAGCCCGCCCGGCGCGGGCGTCAGGCACAGGCGAGCCGGCAGCGACGGCGCGCGCCTGCTCGATGCCGTACGGTCGATGGTCACGGTCATGGCGCGGACCTGCCCCCGGGCTCGTGAGGGCGGCCCGGCGTTGTCGATCACCGGAAACGGCACCCGCAGCGGAGCCGGTGCGCGAAGAACTCCCGGTGTCTTCACCGTACTCCGCTCGCTGGCCCGAAAGGCCGCGGATGACCAGGTAGTTTCCTGCCTCGGAACCTGGTCCCCGGCGCCCAGTGGCGCGCCGGGACAGAGCCAGTCCTTGCGCTCAGCGTGTCCTTGAGAGCGGTTGACCAGGGTCAACGGAGGTGCGCCCCGGCCCCCAGCGGTCCGGCATCAGCCACGTCCGACCCCGGACAGGACAGCAGTCCGCACACAGTCCGCAGGACACCGCTCCGGCCCGTTGCCAGGAGACCAAGAAGGCTGCCGCACACAGAGCCCGGACGAGCCGGCGAGGGCCGCTTCCCCGACCATGGGGTAGCGGCCCTCGCAGCGTTTCTGACGCGAAGTCAGAGAAGTGGCCGGGCGGTGCACACCCGGTGCACAAGGGGCCGGAAAGCAGGCGGCGACAGCGAGAACTACTGAGAAGAGTTTCCGCAGGTCACAGCATGTTTACAGGACTTCCGCCCAGGTCGCCCGACCCCGCTTCTCAGACGTCGAAGTACAGCTCGAATTCGTGCGGGTGCGGACGCAGCTGCAGCGGGGCGATCTCGCTCGTGCGCTTGAGGTCGACCCACGTCTCGATCAGGTCGGGCGTGAACACATCGCCCTGGAGCAGGAACTCGTGGTCCTCCTCCAGAGCCTGGAGGACGGCCTCCAGCGAGGTCGGGACCTGGGCGACGTTGGCGTGCTCCTCGGGCGCCAGCTCGTACAGGTCCTTGTCGATCGGATCGGCCGGCTCGATCTTGTTCTTGATGCCGTCCAGGCCCGCGAGCATCAGCGACGCGAAGGCCAGGTACGGGTTGCCGGAGGCGTCCGGGGCGCGGAACTCCACGCGCTTGGCCTTCGGGTTGGAGCCGGTGATCGGGATGCGCATCGCGGCGGAGCGGTTGCGCTGCGAGTACACCAGGTTCACCGGGGCCTCGAAGCCCGGCACCAGGCGGTGGTACGAGTTCACCGTCGGGTTGGTGAAGGCCAGCAGCGCCGGGGCGTGCTTGAGGATGCCGCCGATGTAGTAGCGGGCGGTGTCCGACAGGCCCGCGTAGCCAGCCTCGTCGTAGAACAGCGGCTCGCCGTTGCTCCACAGCGACTGGTGCACGTGCATGCCCGAGCCGTTGTCGCCGAAGATCGGTTTCGGCATGAAGGTCGCCGTCTTGCCGTTGCGCCAGGCGACGTTCTTCACGATGTACTTGAACAGCTGCAGGTCGTCGGCGGCGGCGAGCAGCGTGTTGAACCTGTAGTTGATCTCGGCCTGGCCGGCGGTGCCCACCTCGTGGTGCTGCCGCTCCACCTTCAGACCGTTCTTCTCCAGCTCCAGGGAGATCTCGGCGCGCAGGTCGGCGAAGTGGTCGACCGGCGGGACCGGGAAGTAGCCGCCCTTGTAGCGGACCTTGTAGCCGCGGTTGTCCTCCAGCGCGCCGGTGTTCCAGGCGCCGGCCTCGGAGTCGATGTGGTAGAACGACTCGTTCTCGGCGGTCCGGAAGCGGACGGAGTCGAAGACGTAGAACTCGGCCTCGGGACCGAAGTACGCGGTGTCGGCGATCCCGGTGGAGGCCAGGTACGCCTCGGCCTTCCTGGCCACGTTGCGCGGGTCACGGGAGTACTGCTCGCCCGTGATCGGGTCGTGGATGAAGAAGTTGATGTTGAGGGTCTTGTCCCGGCGGAACGGGTCCACGCGCGCGGTGGACAGATCGGCGAGCAGGGCCATGTCGGACTCGTGGATGGCCTGGAAGCCGCGGATCGAGGATCCGTCGAAGGCGAGCTCCTCGTCGGGGTCGAACGACTCGGCGGGCACCGTGAAGTGCTGCATGACGCCCGGCAGGTCGCAGAAGCGGACGTCGACGAACTTGACGTCCTCGTCCACGATGAACTTCTTGGCCTCGTCGGCGTTCTGGAACATCCGGCTCCTCCTACTCCCGACCGTCCCGCCGGGGTGGTAGATCGATGGTGCGGCCAGTGCGCGGCACACGCTGCCTCGACCCTAGGGACGGGTGATTTCTCGGGCGTGACCCGTTTGTTTCGCAGAAGTTAACCGGTCCGGGTGCGGGTCACGGCTGTGAACACCCCGCCGACCCCCGCACTTCCAGCGTCGCAGTACGGTGGACGCGTGGACAACAGGCGAGCAATGGGATCATGGCTGTCGGGGCCGCGCGCGGCCATGGAGGAAGCCGGTGCCGACTTCGGTTACCCGGGGGAGCAGCTGGGACTGCCGGAAGAAGGGCCGGGCTCGATCGCCCGTCCGGGGCGGCGCCTCGGCGCCCTCGTCGTCGACTGGGCGATGTGCATGCTGATCGCGTACGGCCTGATCACTCACGGCTACAACCAGGCCACCGGCAACTGGGCGCTGCTCATCTTCCTGCTGCTCGGCGTCCTCACGGTCGGCACGATCGGCTCCACGCCCGGCAAGCGCCTGTTCGGCCTGCGGGTCCTCGCCCTGGGCACCGGCCGCGTGCAGCCGCTGCGCGCCGCGCTGCGCACGGTGCTGCTGTGCCTCGCGATCCCCGCCTTGATCTGGGACCGCGACGGCCGTGGCCTGCACGACCGGCTGGCGGGCACGGTGGAGGTGCGGATCTGAGGTTCCACGACGGTTCCTACGACGGACGGGGGCGCCCGGAGTGTGGTCCGGGCGCCCCCATCCGTCGCAGGCGTCGTGTGCGCGGGGTCAGCGGGCCTTCGGGCCGCCCCGTGGCATGCGCATGCCCTTGGGCATGGGCCCCTTCGGCAGAGGCATGTTGCTCATCAGGTCGCCCAGGGCGCGCAGCCGGTCGTTGGTGGTGGTGACCTGCGGGCCGGTCAGCACGCGCGGGTACTTCAGCATGGTGGTGCGCAGCTTCTTCAGCGGGACCTGGCCCTCGCCGGTGCCGACGATCACGTCGTGCACCGGGACGTCCGCGACGATGCGGTTCATCTTCTTCTTCTCGGCGGCGAGCAGGGTCTTCACCCGGTTCGGGTTGCCCTCGGCGACCAGCACGATGCCGGCCTTGCCGACCGCGCGGTGCACCACGTCCTGGTTGCGGTTCATGGCGACCGCGGGGGTGGTCGTCCAGCCGCGGCCGACGTTGTCCAGGACCGCCGCGGCGGCGCCCGGCTGGCCCTCCATCTGCCCGAAGGCGGCCCGCTCGGCCCGGCGCCCGAAGACGATCGCCGTCGCGAGGAAGGCGAGGAGCAGGCCCAGGATGCCGAGATAGATCGGATGTCCGATCGCGAAACCGATCCCGAGGAGGACGCCGAAGGTGATGATGAAGACACCCGCGAGCACCAGACCGATCCTGCTGTCGGCCTTGCGGGTCATCTTGTAGGTCAGAGCGATCTGCTTCAGTCGCCCGGGGTTGGCAGCCGCGGCTGCGTTGTCCTTCCTCGCCATGCCACGAAGTCTACGTGGCCCCACAAGCGGCCGACGACGGCAGTGCCCGTACGGGCCGTGCGGGGGGGGGGGGGGGGGGGGGGGGGGGGTCAGGGGCGGACGGCGGGGAACTGGTCGAGGACGCGCTGGGCCTCGACGCGGTCCCTGGCGCGGCGGCGGTCCTCCAGGACGGAGTTCCAGGCGTTGCGGCGGGCGGTGCGCTGGCCGCTGCTCATGAGCAGGGACTCGACCGCACGCAGTGCGTCGGTGAAGGACGGGATCGCGGTGGCGCGAACGGGCGCGGCCTGCATGGTGGGGGTCCCCCTCGGAGCGACGGTCGGTGTACGTGGCGTGAGTCCAGGGTCACTGACTGGTGTTACCAGGGCGTGACCGGCCGGTCAAACACCGATGAAGCCCTGACTCCGTGGGCCGAAAGGGTGACGCGGCCCTGACGGACGCCCTCATCTGCGAAGACGGTCAGGACCGCGTCGTATCGGCCACTACCGGGCAGTAGTTTCCTGTGCCCGATTTCACACGCTTGCTCGCCCGCTTACTGGGTAAGGCCGGTGACGGGGTGTCACCCGTCGTCAGACCGCCTGGGCGGCGATGTAGGCGCCCCGCTTCTCGACGGCCATCCGGTACAGGCGCCCGGCGCGGTAGGAGGACCGTACCAGCGGGCCGGACATCACGCCCGAGAAGCCGATCTGCTCGGCTTCCTCCTTCAGCTCGACGAACTCCTGCGGCTTGACCCACCGCTCCACGGGGTGGTGGCGCACCGACGGGCGCAGGTACTGGGTGATGGTGACCAGCTCGCAGCCGGCGTCGTGCAGCTGCTTGAGCGCCTCGCTGACCTCCTCGCGGGTCTCGCCCATGCCGAGGATGAGGTTGGACTTGGTCACCAGGCCGTAGTCGCGGGCCTCGGTGAGGACCTTCAGGGAGCGCTCGTAGCGGAAGCCGGGGCGGATGCGCTTGAAGATCCGGGGGACCGTCTCGACGTTGTGCGCGAAGACCTCGGGGCGGGAGGAGAAGACCTCCGCCAGCTGCTCGGGGACGGCGTTGAAGTCCGGGGCCAGCAGCTCGACCTTCGTGCGGCCGTCCTCGCGGTCCGCGGTCTGCTGGTGGATCTGGCGCACGGTCTCGGCGTACAGCCAGGCGCCGCCGTCCTCCAGGTCGTCGCGGGCGACGCCGGTGATGGTGGCGTAGTTCAGGTCCATGGTGACCACGGACTCGCCGACGCGGCGCGGCTCGTCACGGTCCAGGGCCTCGGGCTTGCCGGTGTCGATCTGGCAGAAGTCGCAGCGCCGGGTGCACTGGTCGCCGCCGATGAGGAAGGTGGCCTCGCGGTCCTCCCAGCATTCGTAGATGTTCGGGCAGCCGGCTTCCTGGCAGACCGTGTGCAGGCCCTCGCTCTTGACGAGGTTCTGCATCTTCGTGTATTCGGGACCCATTTTCGCCCGGGTCTTGATCCACTCGGGCTTGCGCTCGATGGGGGTCTGGCTGTTGCGGACCTCCAGGCGCAGCATCTTGCGTCCGTCGGGTGCGACTGCGGACACGACCGGCTCCCTAGCGATTGACTCTTCGGTGTCCCCCAGGGTACGCCGGGGGTTTTCCGTCCCCGCCGCCCCTACCCTTCCCGCCCTTCCCGTACCTGGGGGCCGCGCCTCCGGACCCCCGCTGCCGTCCTCGACGGCTTCGTCCTCAGGCGCCGGACAGGCCGGCTTGTGCCGGCGTCCTCCCGATCTCCCGCGGCTTCAGCTCCGCGTTCTCCAGTACGTCCCTCAGATGCCGCTCGACGACCGGCAGGGCCTCCTCGATCGTGACGTCCCGGCCCAGCTCGCTCGCCAGGGAGGCGACGCCCGCGTCACGGATTCCGCAGGGGATGATCTTGTCGAACCACTTGTTGTCGGGGTTCACGTTCAGGGCGAAGCCGTGCATGGTGACGCCCTTGGCGACCCGGATGCCGATCGCGGCGATCTTGCGGTCCTCGCGGCGCTGCCCGGCGTTGGAGGGGGCGTACTCGGGCCCCTTGAGCCGGGGGTCGAACTCGGCGTCGTTCAGCCGCGGATCGAAGTCCAGCGACAGCCCGCCCAGCGACGCCCGCTGCTCGATCGGGTCGCCGAGGACCCACACCCCGCTGCGGCCCTCGATCCGGGTGGTCTCCAGGCCGAACTCCGCGCAGGTGCGGATCAGGGCCTCCTCCAGGCGTCGTACGTGGGCCACCACGTCCACCGGGCGGGGCAGCTTCTGGATCGGGTAGCCGACCAGCTGGCCGGGGCCGTGCCAGGTGATCTTGCCGCCGCGGTCCACGTCGATCACGGGCGTGCCGTCGAGCGGGCGCTCGCTGTCCTCGGTGCGCCGGCCGGCCGTGTAGACCGGCGGGTGTTCCAGGAGCAGCACGGTGTCGGGGATCTCGTCCGCGAACCGGGCGGCGTGCACCCGGCGCTGCTCGTCCCAGGCCGTTTGGTAGTCCACGGCCTCGGTACCGAATCCCATGCGGATGAACCGCAACCCACTCACGGCAAGCGCCTCCCTGGACGGTCGTCGGGCACGAAGCGTGCCCACGCCACTGTACGTCCGGCCGGCTGGCGTCAGCCTCGCGGGAAATCCTCACACGATCGGATGAATGGTGGGCGAATTCCGCGGTCGGCTGCTCACTCTCCGCTACATTCGCGCCGTTCATGGGGCCAAGAGCCTGTCGTCGAATTCCTGTCGTCCGCCCGGAGGGCGGGCGGGAGTTTGACGACAGGCTCTAAAGGCTGCTCACAGGTAATCCGGGCGTCCACGCGGCCGCGTGGACGCCCGAAAGGCAGGAGACCGCACCGCAGATGACGGAACGACCCGCGCCGCGCACCCCCAACCGCCAGCTCGCCGCGCTCATCGCAGAAGCGGGGTTCTCCAACGCGGGTCTGGCCCGTCGAGTGGACCAGCTCGGCCTCGAACACGGGCTTGACCTGAGATACGACAAGACGTCGGTCACCCGCTGGCTGCGCGGCCAGCAGCCGCGGGGCACCACGCCCGCCCTCATCGCGGAGGTCTTCACCCGGCGCCTGGGCCGCCGCGTGACCGCCCAGGACCTGGGCCTGGACGCATGCGCGCCGGTGTACGCGGGGCTGGAGTTCGCCGCCACGCCGGAGGAGGCCGTGGACATCGTCGGCGGACTGTGGCGCAAGGACTCCGGCAGCCACGCCGAGCTGCGCAGGATCGCCTTCACCCCGGCGGGGCTGGTCGTGCCCAGCCGGGACTGGCTGATCGGGCGGGCCGACGACCGGGTGGCCCGGCTCGAGGTGCCCGGCGCCCGGCTTCCCGTGCAGGGGCGGCCCGCCGCCGGACCGCCGCTCGTGCCCGGCCCGGCGGTGCCCGGGGTGCCCCGGCAGCGCGACCGGGGCA